>JAJZZC010000175.1 GCA_021797775.1 Bacillota bacterium | reverse complement strand
GGTCAGGCTGGCCGCCCCGCCGACGCCGCCGGCCGTCGCCGGCGTGTCCCGGTCCACCGTCAGCCCGGCACCCTCCGAGCCCGCACCTTGCGCGTTCGGCGCGGATGCTGGCGCGGGGCCTACCGCGGGCCGCTCGCTCCCCATCCCCACGGTCCCGGCGGCAACGGCGAGGGAGCCCTCCACCAAGGGGCCCTGAGCGGGTCGGGCGTGCCGCCCCCCGGTCGGCCGTCTTTGGAGGGGCTGACCGAGCGCGAAGCGCCGCACCCTATCGGCGATCCCTCCGCCCGAGACCTGTCCCCGGTCGGGTGTCGCGCTGGCATCCATCTCCACGCACCTCCGTGCCTACTCCGTCATGCTCGCCGGCCGGGGCGGCGCCGCGCGCGGGGGGGGGCCTTGGGCCCCGCAATGCCGCCACCCCGAACGGGCGGCTCTTACGCGCCGCCGCTCCCAGCGTCCCGGCCGCGCTGTGTCCGCACCGCCCCCGGGGGGCCCGCCGTGTCTCACCGCGCCTGCGTCCACGCCGTGTTCGGCGCCCTCTGTCTTGATCCCGCGGTGCCGCCGTGTGGCCGCTTCGCCCCCCGCCGGGGGCGCGGCCGGTCCGGGCGGGGAACGGCGCCCCCGACGGGGTTGCGACTCCGCTGCTCTTTTCCCCGCTGAGAGGGCCCGCGGCCCCCTCAGCTCAGCGCGACCGCCTGCCCGGCCTGCACGTAGGCATGGTGGTACACGAGCAGGCCCAGGAGCGCGAGCGCCGCCCCGACCGCCAGGCCGCCGCTCAGCACCACGATCAGGGCGAGGGCCGTGAGCAGCAGGCCGCCCCAGTACAAGCGGGCGTACAGCCCGTGCCGCAACTGGCGCGCCGCCGCCGCCCCATCCGTGTTATGGGCGGGGACCGCCGCATCCACCAGGGAGAGCAGCAGGTGCGCCCCGACGGCCGCCGCCAGCACGGCCCGCACGGCGCCAGTCCAGACCGCCGGGCCCAGTCCACCCAGATGCAGCAGGAGCAGGGCGGCACTACCGGCCAGGGCCGCCTGCACCATCAGGGCCACGGCCAGAGCGGGGCTGTGCCAGAGCGTCCGCCCTCGGCACTGGCCGAACATCAGGCCGGTGTAGCCAGCCGCGGGCGCCGCCAGCACGATGGCGGGCACGCGCACGGCCAGCGCCAGACCCGGGGCGCCGATCCAGGCGCCCGCGCCGGCGAGGACCAGCAGTGCAGCATAGCCGCTGAGGATGAACGCCCCCCGCGCCAGCCACGAACGCCACTGTGGGCGCAGGAAGATCCGGTAGAAGCGATCGGGGTGCTCCAGGTCGGCGATGATCAGCGCGAAGGTGGCCAGCAGCAGGACGAAGCTGAAGAGCGCCACCCCGTGGAGCGCGTCGGTGCCTGTGCCGGTGGCCAGAGAGAGCACCGCACCGAGGCCGAAGGCCCCGGCGGCGATGGACTTGGTCCAGGTGTAGACGGATACCCGCCAGTCCCAGGGCACGGTGTGGTGGTCGTCGTAGGCCAGGATCGCACTGGCCGAGGAGCGGGGATGTGCACGGCGCACGGCCACCGGATGCGGTGTGCTGTGCTGGCGCGCCTCCGCGGCGTAGAACATGCGGCGTGACTCGGCCCGGGTCGGATCCAGGGCGGCGACGTCGCCCCCCTTGTAATAGACGCGGGGGTGCGTGTGCGCGTGCGGTTTACGCACCTCGACCCGCTCGCGGGCCAGGATGCGGCTGATCTCGCTGCCGGGGTCGTTCATGTCGCCTACGATGATGGCACCCTCGGGGCATACGGCGACGCAGGCCGGCTGCAGCCCCTGGTCGACGCGGTGGGCGCAGAAATTGCACTTCTCCGCGCTGTGCGTTTGGGGATCGATGAAGATGGCATCATAGGGGCAGGCGGCGATGCAGGCCTTGCAGCCGATGCAGATCTCCCGGTCAAAGTCGACGATGCCGTCGGGCCGCTGGAACATGGCGGAAACCGGGCAGGCGGCCACGCAGGGCGGGTCGGAGCACTGGTTGCAGCGCGTGACCTGAAAATGGCGGCGCACGTGGGGAAACAGGCCGATCTCGACCTGTTTGACAAAGGTGCGTGTCACCCCCATGGAAACCTCGTTCTCCGACTTGCAGGCGACCGTGCACGCGTGACAGCCGATGCAGCGGTCCTGGTCCAGCACCTTGCCCCAGAGCGCCGGGCGCCCGGCGTCTGCCAAGAACACCCCTCCTGCGCGCGTCCTTCGCTCAGGAAGCTACCCCCTCCGACCGCATCATCCTTTTTGACAGGCCGTTCCCCATGCATCAGGATTCCTTGATGAGGCGGCGGGCGAGGCGGGACCGCCCGCCTGCCCGGGAGGCAGAGGGGGGCGGCGCGTGCGAACCCATCAGCTCGATGTGTTCTGCCTCGTGTACGAGCAGCGCGGCATTTCGGCTGCGGGTCAGGTGCTGCGGCTCAGCCAGCCGGCCGTGAGCATGCAGGTGCGCGAGCTGGAACAGGAACTGGGGCTCGACCTGTTTGAGCGCGTGGGCCGCCAGCTCGTGCCGACCCCGGCGGCCGAGGCGCTTTACGAATACGCCGCCACGATTCGCGACACGTTCGCCGAGGCCCGCGCCGCCATGGCGGCGTATCGAGAGGGCCGGCGCGGCACCGTGCGCGTGGGAGCCAGCACGACCGGCGTCATCTACTACCTGCCCGTGTTGCTGGGCGGTTTCCACCTGCAATACCCGCAGGCGCAGGTCACGGTGGAGGCCGATCTCACCGAGCGCGTCCGCGAGGCCGTGTTACACGGTCGCCTTGACGTAGGGCTCATCTGGGGGCCGAGCCACGATGAGCGTTTGGAGGAAGAGCGCCTGCTCCCGGCCGACTTCACGCCGATCTTCCCGCCAGCGCACCCGCTGCTGGCGCGGGCGCCACTGACGGCCGCCGACCTGCAGGACGAGCACTTCGTGCTGCCCGGGGACGAGGACTCGCCGACGCGCCGCTACATCATCACCCGCCTGCAGGAGGCCGGCCTCGCCCCTCACGTGGCGATGAGCATGCGTTCTACCGAGGAGGTCAAGCAGGCGGTGGCGGCCGGCCTGGGCATCGGCGTGGTGGCCGCACGGGGGGTACGGTTCGAACTGGCGGCGGGGGCGTTGGCGACGCGCCCAGTGCCCGGGCTCACCTTCCCGCCCCGTCCCATTGTGCTCATCACGCGGCCACAGCGGGGCCCGGGCTCGACGGCCACGGCCGCCCTGGTGCGCCACGTGCGCGCCAGGGCGGCGGCCGGAGTGGACGGGGCCGGCGGCGGATGATTGCGGAGGGGCGCCGCGGGGCAGTGGCGGACGGCCCGTGGGTACCCTGGATGGCGGTGGGCGGCGGTGTCGGGCGGACGGGTGCGGTGGCGCCTACGGCACCGATCGCGGTGGGTGGCCGCGTGGTGCCGTGGGTGCCGTGGGGAGGATGGCTGGCGCGCGCGGCCTCCGCGAGCCACCCGGCGCGAGGCGCACGGCGGAGGCAGCGGTCGCCGCATCCCGGGCCCGTCCGTTCGCGCGCCCGGGCCCCGCGCCTCTTCGATACCCACACGTTGCTCTGGACGGTCGGCTCGCAGAGCGACCCTGTTGCCCCGGGCGCGCGCCGTCCTGACCGGCGGTGTGGCGATCCGTGCGCGGGAGACGCGGGGGGCGAGGACCTCGGGCGGCCCCGTACCGCCGCCGCGCGCGCGGCCGTTGCCCCGGATCCGCACGCTCTCCGGTTAAACGCGTCTCCCGTCCGTGGCGGTCCCCTGGGAGTCAGCCCCCGGCGAGGCCGCGTGCGCGCGCGACGTCCTCGGGGCTGTTGAGGTTCAGCAGCAGCCGCTCCGCGTCGCCCCAGGCAGGGGAGGGGGAAACCTGGCGGCCGGTGAGGCTCTGCTCCTCCAGCAGGGCGTGCATGCTGCGGCGGCCTGCGGCCAGCAGCGCCTGGACAACGGGCAACACCGCGGGCGCGTAGGCACCGCTCAGAGGGTGCAGCCGCTCCGCGTGCGCCGGCGCCGCCCAGTCGGCACCAGGCAAGGCCGCGGCTACCCCGCGCAGCAGGGTGGCTGAGACGAACGGCATATCGCAGGCTACCAGCAAGACGCCCTGTCCCGGACGGCGTTCCAGGGCCGCGCGCAGGCCGGCCAGCGGGCCGCTCCCGGGCGCCGGATCCGGCCAGACCGGTGTGCCGGGGAATGCCGCCGCCAAACCGGCCAGCGCCCCCTGGAACTCCACGGTGTCGCAGGCCTCGGCGCAAGCCGCCCACACCCGCTCGACGCAAGGCCGCCCGCCGACCTCTACCCAAGCCTTGTCCTGGCCCATCCGCCGGCTGCGGCCACCGGTCAGCACCACCGCGACCACGCGCGGCACGACCCCCTTCCGTCAACCACCGCATACGCGGCGGATGGCGGCCACGACGGCCGCGACGTCGTCGCGCGCCACGACTGCCACGCCCGCGGGCACCGCCGCGCGTCGCGGGTCGGCGGCCGCCACCAGGAAGAGGCCGTCACCCACGTCGCAGGAGGGCTCCGTGTTCTGCGCGGTGTCCAGGACCTCCACCCGCGGCAGCCGCGCTCGGTGGTAGCCTTCGACCAGCAGCCAGCGGTAGCCCGCCGCTGCCGCCCGCTCCCGCAACGCCGTTAGCCAGGACGCGACGGGCAGTTCGCCCTCCACGGCCTCCGACCAGAGTATGCCGCCCGGTCCCGACACCACCGTCAGGCGCGCCCCAGCGGTGCGGTGGCGGAAGCCATCCCTGCCCGGGGAATCCAGCGGCGCGCCGTGGCCGTGGTGCTTCAGCGTAGCGACGGATTCGCCGGCCGCCTGGAAGGCGGCGATCAGGCCCTCGATCAGCGTGGTCTTGCCATGGCCCGAACGCCCGCCCACGGCGCAGACCGCGGGCCAAGCGCCGGGTGCCCGCGCCGCGCCCTGCGTGGGCCGCGCGGCGGGTTTGGCGCCTGCCGTAGCCGCGACGGCGGGGACGGGCGGCGGCGAGAGGCGTTGGCCGCCCAGCGGACCAGGTCGCGCCGCGGCCGACAGCAGCGCGCGGGCATCAGCCTCGCCGGCCTCGCCGACGCGGTCGGTGCGCAGCGCCCAGACCTCGGCGCCCGCCGGTAGCGGTGGAGAGCCGGCCGGCTGGAGGACGAGGGCGTTGGCGCGGGCGATGGGCGCGAGCGTACCGGGCGCGCGCCGCCGCGCCGTCCGGGCCAGGGGAGGGGTTTCGGACCCGATTTCGCTCCACAGCAGGCGCGGCACGTCGGCCCGTCCCTCCACGCCCTCGGCAAGCCGAGCGCGTTGCGGCGCGGGGAAGGGGTGGCGCCAGCCGGCCCAGTGCCGTAGGAGCGGGCCGGCGAGCACGCTGAACGCGGTCCAGCAGGCCGCCGGGCTGCCAGACAGGCCGAGCACGGCGGCGGCTCCCAGGCGTGCGGCGAAGACGGGCCGGCCGGGTTTGATGGCGACGCGCCAGAAGAGCTCCTCTGCCCCGAGTCCCCGCCATGCCGCGGGGAGCAGATCGGCGGGGCCGACCGACACACCGCCACTGCTGAGGACCAGGGTGGGCTCGCGCTCCAGCGCCGCCGCCAGCGCCGCGCGGAGTGCTGGGAGATCGTCGCGTACCGCGGGGAGGACGAGCACCTCGGCGCCGGCTTCCCGACAGCCGGCATGGAGCATGGCGGCGTTGCTCTCGTAGCTCATGCCCAGGCGGAGCGGCTGCCCCGGGGCCACCAGTTCGTCGCCGGTGGCCAGCACCGCCACCAAGGGAACCAGCCGGACGCGCACCGAGCCGCGGCCGAGCGCGGCGAGCAGGCCGATGGCGGGAGGGGACAGCCGCACGCCCGCGCGCAGCGCGGCGACCCCGGCCGGGATCCATTCCCCGGGCTGCACGATGTTGGCGCCCGGGAGGGCTGGTATGCGGATGCGGACCATGGTCCCGGGCGTGGGCGCCGCCATGGGGTCCGCCTCGTCCCAGTCCACCCACTCCCGCGGGATGACGGCGCTGGCCGCGGGCGGCAGGGGCGCGCCCGTGGCGACGAACAGCGTCTCCCCGGCGCGCAGGTCGGGGGGCGCCTCGCCCGCCAGTACGCGCGCGGCTACGCGCAGCGTGCCGCCCTGGCTAGCACCGCCGGCTACGGCGAAACCGTCCATGGCCGAGCGCGGGCCCCCTGGAACCGGCGCGCCGGGCACGATGTCCTCGGCGAGCACGCGCCCCGGCGCAGCGCGCAAGGGGACCTGCTCGGCACCGCCCGCCCGGAGGCCGCCAAGCCGATCAAACAGCAGTTCCAGGGCGGAAGCGAGATTGACCATCCCCGTGTCGCCGTTCCTCCATGGTGACCTGGTCGCGAGGCTCCGCTCGTGCCGGCCGCCCAGCGATGCCGCCCTGGGTGCCGGGGGACCGCCTCGCCGCCTGCTCGACCACCGCCCGCTCGCGCTGGGCGCTTGCGACCGCTGAACGCGCGCCGCGGCCGCGCCTCAACGCCTCCGCTTGTCTGGGGACGGCTGACCCGTCCAGGGCGGCCGGCTTCGACCCAGAACTGCGCCCGCCGCCGCTGTGCACCTTCCCCCACCGCGCCCGGCCCGATGCCGCACCGCTAGATGCCGACCCCCCGGCTTCGCCCCGCCCCCCGGCCCACCTGCAACGGCGCCTCCGGTGCCCATGGCGGCGTCATTCCGCCAGGGGGCTCCCGCGAAAGAGGCCGCAGGCGCCACTACCGGTGGTGGTCATGTGCGCCGCGCACGCATTCCGTTCCCTGGGCGGCTTGCGCGAGGTGGCCGCGTTCGATCCCTGGCTCCGGAGGGTCGTGCTGAACGCAGGCCGGCAGCGCCTGCGTGCGGCGGTCTCCCGGCTGTGGCGCGAGGGGACGCCGGCCGGTGGCCGTTATGAGTTGGAAGGGCGGGCCCCGGCCCTCGACCCCACCCCGCTCGACCACCGGGTCGCGGAAGCGCGCCACGCCGAAAGGCTGCAGGCGATCTCGGGCTGCCGGCGGCGTGCCGGGCGTAGGGGCGCGGCGGCTCCCCCTGCCGTAAGGGCGGTCCAGAATCGGCTGGCCCCCGTGCCGCCGTGTGCCCGCCAGACATCCTGCCGGCCGTTTGCCTCATCAGGAAGCGCACCCGGGGCGACCACGCGGGGGGGGGCGCGCAGGCGGGCGGAGTCCTGGCCCGCCCCCCGGGCGGGTGCCGCGCGGCCACGTCGGGCAGCAGCAGCCGACAGCCGCACCGAGAGCGGTCCGGCCTTCGCGCCGAGCATCTGGTCGTCTCACGGCTTGGCCCCGTCCCCCATGCAGCAATGCTTGTACTTGCGCCCGCTGCCGCAGGGGCAGGGATCGTTGCGCCCGACCACGTGCGCCTGCCCCCCCTCCCGGCGCAGCTGCGCCATGATCCGGGACGGCTCCCCACCGTCGCGGATCAGCGCGACGATGCGCCGCAGCGCCGGATCCACGTGGTGGAAGAAGTGGCGATATCCAGCACAGAGGTAGTTCAATCCGGGCTCGCCGTCGGCGCTGTGCGCGAAGCGGTCCTTGGGGCAGCCGCCCTGGCAGATGAAGCGGACGTCGCACTCCCGGCAGGCCTGCGGCAGCCTGGTCCGCTTGGCCTCGCCGAACCGCAGCTGCTCGGGTGCGTCGGCCAGTGTCTCCAGGCTGGCGTCGAGGACGTTGCCCCGGCGGTATGCCGGTAGCACGAAATGGTCGCAGGCGTAGACGTCGCCGTTATGCTCCACGACCAGCGCGCGCCCGCAGGTTTCCTGCAGCGTGCAGAGGCTCGCCGGCAGGCCGGACCAGACGGCCGCGCACTCCTCAAAGAGCTGGACGAAGACTCGCCCGACGTCGTGGCGCACCCACTCGTCGAAGACTTCCGCCAGGAAGGCGCCGAACGCCTCCGGCGCAACGGATCGCGGGGACACGCCGTCCGCGCCGACCGGCTCCACCAGGGGGATAAACTGCAGCCACGTCACGCCAAGACCGCGCAGGTAGCGGTATACATCCAGTGGGTGGGACGCGTTGCCCGCGTGCACGACGCAGAGCACGTTGTGCTCGACGCCGTGCTGCTGCAACAGGCGCAGGCCGCGCACGACCGCCGCCTGCGTGGGGCGGCCGCGCTTGTCGACCCGGTAGCGGTCGTGCAGAGCGGCCGGCCCGTCCATGCTCAGTCCCACGAGGAAGCCGTGTTTCTTCAGGAAGGCGCACCACTGCGGATCAAGCAGCGTGCCGTTGGTCTGCAGCGCGTTGGCGCAGGTCCAGCCCGGCGGTAGGTGGCGCTGCTGCAGCGCGACGACGTGCGCGAAGAAGTCGATCCCCATCAGGGTCGGCTCTCCGCCCTGCCAGGCGAAATCCACGTGGGGGCCGGGGCTCGCGGCGATATGGGCGCGGATCAGGCGCTCCACGACGTGCTCGGTCATGCGGAAGTCGTGGCCCGGGGGCTGGAGGCCGTCCTTGCGCAGGTAATAGCAATAAGCGCAGTTCAGGTTGCAGACCGGACCGATGGGCTTAACCATGACGTGGAAAGGTGGCACCCCTGGATTCCCCCTTGGTGTCGTGCCCGGCACTGCCATCAGGCTTCGGTCGCGAGATGCCCCATAGGGGCGACGCGGTCGTCGGCGCGCGCCCCCGCGGGTGGTGGATGCACGCGCAAACCCTGACTACAGTACTGGACGACGGGCGAGTTGACATCCTCTGGGCAGCGAGGGGCAAGGCCCGGCCGTGGCTGGATGCGGCCTGCCCCGCATCACCCCTGCGCGCGCGCTCGCCCAGCGGGAACGCGCGGGACCTTGGGGGCGACGAGCCCCCCGCGGTCTGGTGCAAGCTGCGCGACCGCCTGCCGAGCGGGAAGGCGCGGGACCCTCAGCGGATGGTGGTAGCCCCCAACCCCACCATGGCGGCCGTAGTGGCGGCCAACCAGAACACCTCGCGCCTGCCCAGCCGCCGGAAGTCCCGGGTGGGGCGTGTGCGCCAGGCCGCGGCGGCATGCCCGATCCCCGACGCCAGGGCCAACGCGCCCACCAGCGGTGCTCCCTGCCGCCAGCCGAACGCCAACAGGCAGGCGCCGCCGCCGCCCGTCCACAGCCAGAGGAGCCATCCAGGGATGGCGCCCGCCGAGCCGCTCCCCGCGCGGCCGGCCACCCGCTCGAGGAAGAGGCCCATGGCGCAGGCGGCCTCGCCCGCGGCGTGGGCCAGGGCCACGGCCAGCAGGAGCGGGTGTCTCGCCGTCGCCCCGCCGGCCGCGAGGTAGGCGCCCGCGGCCGCCGCGCCCGCGGCCGGGACGGCCGGCCACCACAGCCGGGCCGCGCGCAGGCGCATCGCCGTTTCCCACACGGCCGCCGCCACCAGGGGGAGCAGCCCCGCCCGGGCGGGGGCCGGGGCTGCCCGCCACCACGCCGCGCCCGCAAGGGCAGCGCACCCGAGGAACAGCAGCCCACGCCGCCAGTCGGCCCGCGGCGCAAACCCCCGCGCCTTCCGCCAGAGGGACCAGAGCAGCGGTTCGCGCGCGACGATGGCGCAGGCGAAGGCGGCGCCGAGCAGCAGGCCACGGGCGGGGATCGCCCTCGTGGCGAGAAGCCCCGCGGCCCAAGCCAAGCCGAGCAGCCACCAGGTTGCCCGCTCCGCCGGCCAGACCGGCGGCGTGCCGCGCGCTGGCCTCCCGGTCGCCGGGCGGCGCCAGCCCGAGGGAGCGCGCGTCGGCGTGGCCAGGAGGGCCGCAGCCAGGGGGAGGCTGGTGAGGCGCCGCCTCGCCAGCCTCCCCGACCACAAGGGCGGCGCGCCAGCGACCGGCCCGTCCGTCATCGTGCCGTGACCATCCGCGAACCCTACCGCTATCCGCGCCGCGGGCCGGTGTCTCAGGGGGCCCACGCCTCGTCCACCAGCGCCCGCGCCATCCGCAGGTGCGCGTCGGGGGTGTCGTCGGGCACGGAGCAGCCGCCGGCGAGGATCAGGCGCCGCCCCCCTGTCTGTCGCACGGCGTCGTGCATCTCCGCCGCGAGGGCGGCCTGGTCGCCGCGCACGAGCGCGCCGGTTTCGTCCAGACCGCCCATGACCGTACGCCCGGGCAGGGCATGCGCCACCTCCGCCAGCGGCACGCCCGTACGGCGGTCGCTCCAAGAGACCACGGGCACAGGGTAGTCGGCTGCCCACCGCCAGTGGAGGGCAGAGGCGCCGTGCAGGTGCACGACGTTGCACCAGCCACCCTCGCAACGCCGCAGGGCGCGGAGGTCGTAGGGCCGTCCGAAGGCCTGATAGGCGTCCGCTTCCAGCATGCCGTCTCCCAGCCCGGCGGTGGCGAAGTAGATGCCATCGGCCCCCGCGCGCAGGCAGGCCGCACAGGCGGCGCCCACATTGTCGGCCAGTATGCCGAGCCCGTGGTGTAGGGCGGAGGCGTCGCGGCCCGCGAGACGGGAGAGACCCTCTGCCCCCGCACTGAAGCGTAGCGCCAGCGCCAACGGAGAGAAGACGGTGGCCAGCACGACCGCTTCCGGCCGGGCGCGCCGCACGAGCGCCACCGCCTCGGCCATGCCCCCCAGGGGTTCGCCAGCTTCCACCCCCAGCCGTGGGAGGGCGAGCCAGCCCTCCGGCGCGCAAATGGTCCCGTCCGGCGGAGCCGGGTAGGGGAGGTCCGGCATGATCTTGAACAGGTCGAAGTCCAGACCCCCGAAGAACGCCAACGTGGCGTCCGCCAGGGCCGCGGGCGAGCCCTGTGGCCGGAAGTGGTGCCACAGGCAGAGCGGGGGCCGGTCAACCGCCGCTCCCGCCAGGGTCGCGCGCACGCGCTCACGCGCCTTCATGGCGCACCGTTCCTTTCCTGCGTTCGTGGGTCCGCGGCCTCGGAAGCCGTCCCGGAGGCGGGACCGCCCCGCCCCTGGTGCCGGTGGGCGCTGGGCGCTCCCGGCGAGCGAACGGCCCCACGCCCGCCGCCGTGGAACCGTCGGCGGGGCGCTATGCCGCGCCGTGTGCGGTCGCCAGCCCGTCAGCCCGCAGCGACTCCACGGGCTTCCGGCCCCGCCAGGGCGGTCCGTGGGCCGGTAGGTGGATCGGTCGTCGCCGCCCCCGTCGGAGGGCGCGGGCATCCCCTCGCGGCACGGGCCCGGGTGCCGTGGCCGCCTTCAACCTAGTGGCAATGCGGACCGTGCGATACGGCACAGTGGACCCTGCTCGCGGGCCGATCGGAAGGGGGTATGCCGACGGACGGCGGCCGCGCGATGGCTGGACGGGCGCGCGGACGGGGCGGCCGGCCCCGGGCCCCATGCGCCCGTTGCCAAGACGGCGGCCGATTGATCCTGAATCTCGCAGTGTCAGGCGGGCGCCGCTGTCGCAGAAGGACTCTGCCGTACGAGCGGGTGAGGTCGTGGCGAGGGGCCGGCGCCTGGGCGCGAAGGCGCCGGGCAACCCCTTTGCGAAAATCA
>JAJZZC010000174.1 GCA_021797775.1 Bacillota bacterium | reverse complement strand
TCCCCCCGGCAGCACCCTCCCGCGACGGCCTGCCCGGGGTGCTCTCTGCACCCGCCCGCGCCGCTCGCCCGCGCCCTGTCGCTCCCGTCGGCCGCTCCGTCGCTGGTCCCCCCCACCCGTCCCGCCTCGCGCCCGGCCACCGCGCCCGCGCGAGAGCGGGCTCTGCCGCGGGTGCAGCGCCAACCGGCGCGGCAGAAGCGCGCCCTGTGGCCTCATGCTATCGGTGCCCCATGAAGCGGTCAAGAAAACGCAACCGACGGCACGGTGCCGCCGAGCCGCCGCCCCTGGGGGGGCACCACCTGACACTGACCGGCGAAGGCCCCGGCGCATGCACCAGCGGGCACGGCCCGCCAGGGTACAGTGAGAACGCATGGGCGCCTCTTGCCGCTACGCAGGGCCGGATCGGCTCCCTGCCAGAGCGCGCTCCACCGCATACAGGGCCACGGTGCCTGCCTGCGGCGCGGCCAGGGACTCGACCGGTCCGATGGTGGGGATGGTCATCGGCTGGCAGAGTCGGCGCACCGGTTCGGACAGCCCCCGCCCCTCGCTACCCACCACGAGCCCGCAGGGCGCCGCCAGCTCCTGCTCATGAAGCGGCGCGCCAGCGTGCGCCTCCAGCCCCCACCACCGCCGACCTTGATCTACCGACCGCGCGAGGACGGCCGGGAGGTCGGGCACAAGGCGGACGGCAAGGTGAAAGGCGGCCCCGGCCGAGGCGCGCAGGGCCTTGCCGCCGAAGGGGTCTGCGGTCCCAGCACCCAACCAGAGCGGTGCCCCGGCCCCCGCGAAGGCGCAGAGCGCCCGGGCCAGGGTGCCGACGTTGCCCGGGTCCTGCACGCCGTCCAACGCGAGCGCCACCGGGCCGTGGTCGATCTCGCCGTCCTCTGACGGCGGGCGGCTGGCCAGGGACACCACGGCCAGGACGCCTTGGGGGCTTTCTAGTTCGCTCATGGCGGCGAATGCGCGCGGGCCCACGCAGGTGAACCGCTCGGTGACCGGCAGGCCGCCACACTCGGCCACCTGGGGCGCGGCTGCTGCGACGTCTAGACAGGCCGGACCGTCGGGACGTTCAGCAAACGCGGGCGTAAACAGGACGGCGGCCAGCGCCAAGCCAGCGCGAGCCGCCTCCCCCACCAGGTGAGGACCTTCCGCCAGGCAAAAGCCGGCACGCCTACCACCAGGGCGCGACAGCGCATGGACCGCGCTGACCAGGGGATGCCGCGCGCTCGTGATCACGGGTTGCGCCGCCCGCATCAGCCCCCCCCCGAGGTGGCCCTTGCGAAAGTCCTCTTTACACGAGGCCACTGTGGCCTCTCTGCCCCCACCCCGCCCGGCAAACCACTTTCCAGAGGTGGACCTGAAGGTGGGGGACGCCCCACGCGCCGGCCGCACGGCCTGGGGAGGGCGGCACCCCCTCCCCAGTGAGGCAGGCACGCGACGCACTACAGGTGGGCGCGAGCCTGCTCGACCAGCGCGCTGAACGCGCCGGCATCGTGCACGGCGATGTCGGCGAGCATCTTGCGGTTGAGCGTCACGCCGGCCCGCTTCAGGCCACAGACCAAGCGGTTGTACGGCATCCCGTTCTGGCGCGCCGCGGCGTTGATGCGCGTGATCCAGAGTTTGCGGAAGTCCCGCTTACGCGCCCGCCGGTCGCGGTACGCATAGGACAGCGAGTGCAGTACGGCCTCCTTGGCCGTGCGGTAGAGCCGGTGGCGACCCCCCCAGAACCCACGAGTCAGCCGGATCAGACGTCTGTGCCGGTGGCGGGCTGTGACGCCCCTCTTGACGCGCGGCAACTCGGCATCCCTCCGCATGCGACAACATCTCACCAGGACGACCCGGCGTGCCCGTGCCTGGTCCGGCGGCCCGGACGCACCGCCTACGGCACGCTCGCGGCGTCACCGGCTGCCGTAGGGCAGCATGTGGCGCACCCGGGACTCGTCCGTAGGGCCCAGCAGGGTCGCTTTGCGCAGCAAGCGATTCTGCCGCTTGGACTTCTGCCGGAAATTGTGCTGGTGGTAAGCGTGCGAACGGCGCACCTGGCCGCCCCCTGTATAGGTGAAGCGCTTCTTGGCGCCGCTGTGCGTCTTCATCTTGGGCACATTCGATGCCTCCCCGGTATCGCAGCATGCGCACGGGACCGCGAACACGACGGATTGCACCGCCGCGCAGGACCGCCCGGCGCGGAGGGGGGCAGGGGCCCTCTCTCGGCGATCCGGGCGTCGGGCGCCCCCCTGCCCGCCACGACTGCCGGAGCACGGGTCGCGCCCCCGTCCCCGGCCGCTGCTCTACGCAGGGCCCGGCTCACTGGGCCGCGGGCGCCCGCTCCTGCACGTCCGGCACCGAGCCCCCCGCCGCCTCGGCCCTGCTGGCCGCGCGCCGCGCGCTCTCCACCGCGGCACGCTGCACCTCTGGACGAGGGGCCAGCGTCATGATCAGCGTACGCCCTTCCTGGCGGGGCTCCGACTCCACCTGCGCGACGGTCCCCAGCATCGCTACCAAGCGGCGGAACACATCGCGACCCAGGTCGGCGTGCACGATCTCCCTACCGCGGAAGCGCATGGTAAGCTTCAGCTTGTCGCCGTCGCGCAGCAGGCGCTCTCCCTTGCGGGCCAGCGTCTCCAGGTCGTGCGGGTCGATGTTGTACGTCTTGAGCACCAGCTCTTTGACCTCGACCAGGTGCTGCCTGCGGCGTGCCTCCCGCTCGCGCTTCTCCTGCTCGTACTTGAAGCGCCCGTAGTCCATGATGCGGCACACCACGGGCGAGGCGGTCGGAGCCACCTCGACGACATCCAGCCCCCGCTCCAGGGCGATGCGCATCGCCTCGCGCAGGGGTACCACACCCAATTGCCGGCCGTCGTCATCCACCAGTCGAACTTCCCGCGCACGGATCTCCTGGTTGACCCGCAGGTCCCTGCTGATGCGCGCTGCCCCCTCTTCAAAACAAAGCCGGCGGACCAGCCATCCGCCGACACCCACGCCTTGACCTGGACGCGAGACCCGTCCGACCAAGCGCCGACGGGTGAGAAGCGATGGCTTCTGCTTGCGTTCTTCAGTTGCGCAAGCCGCTCGCAGGTCCGTGCGGCTAACGGGGCCCGTCGTCGCGCAGCTCACGACAGTCTGCGCATGCTAAGTTTAGCGGTCGCGGAGCGAACCGTCAACCGACTAGGGGCCGGCCGGCACGCCTCCGCGGGGCGGGGGGGCCCCCTCCCCGCCTCCGCCAGTGTCGACGGCCGGATCGCCTCCCGCCCGCGCCGCCGTCCCCGATGTGGAGACCGCCGTCACGCGGTCCAGTACGAGGCGGTATCCATCCGCCCCGTAGAGCAGGAAGCGCTTGATCCGGCTGATGGTCGCCGAACTCATGCCGGTCGCGCGCTGGATCTCCTCGTAGGTCGCCCCGTCGCACAGCATCGCCGCCACATGCAGCCGCTGGGCCAGCGCCCGCAGTTCCCCGACGGTGCAGAGGTCCTCGAAGAACCGGTAGCACTCCTCCAGCGAGCGCAGTTGCAGGACGGCCTGAAACAGCCGGTCGATGCCCGGATCGGCGAAGCGGCTGCGATAGTCCGCCCGCGACGGCCCGGCACCCGGTTGCTCCGCCCGGCTCCCGGCGGCCTCGGGCAGCCTGCGCGGGGTGGGCACGCGCCGCCCCCCTCCCTGCCCGCGCCACGCCGGCCAGCGGGGGCGGGCCGCCCCCACCGGCCAGCGGAGCGGCGGCCTTCACACCCGTGCGCGCAGGTGCGCCAAGGCCTTGGCGATGCCCGCGCGCTCCGCCTCTAGGCTACCGGCAAACCGGGCATCCTCCAACTCGATCGACACCACACCGGCATAGCCCGCCTGCTGCAGGCGGAAGCCGACTCGGGCCCAGTCCACGGTGCCGTCGCCCGGCACGCAATACCGCCAGGACCCCTCCGAAAAGCCTGGGGTACCGTCCAGGACGGCGGGCATCGTGCCGTACAGGTACCGCCCTTCCGGCAGGATCTCCGTGTCCTTGCCGTGGCAGTGCCGGACCCGCTCGGAGAATTCGTCGAGGAAGCGGATGTGATCGATGCCAAGCCGCACCAAGTGGGAGGGGTCGTAGCACAAACCGAGGGCGGGGCTGGGGACGTGGCGGAACATCGCGCGCAGCACCTCGGGGGTGTAGCCCACGGTCGGGTAGTGCGGCCCGCCGCCTGGCCAGCCCTCCAAGGCGAAGGACAGGCCGCGCCGCTCGGCAGCGGCCACGATGGGCGGAAAGGCCTCGGCCCAGAGCTCAAAGCCCTCCCTGCGGCCGATGTCGCGGTCCCCGGGCACGAGGCAAATGAACAGGACCTTTCCTCCCAGTTCGGCGACCCGTTCGATCTGCGCGAGCAGCGCCTCAGTCCCACGCCGACGCCGCTCGGGGTCGCGACTCAGGATGTGCCCGGCGCCGCCCGCGTCGACGCTGCCCAGGCGCAACCCGTGACGGGCCAGGATCTCCAGATTTGCAGGGCTGATCTCGCCGAGATCCAGCGCGTCGAGCCCCGCGGCCTTGGCCCAAGCCGCCACGGCGTCGAGCCCCTCCGCGCCGATCTTCCCCGGAATACGCATGCCGATCGGGAACCCACCAGCCAAGCACGCCACCTCCGCGCCTCGAGGGCGCCATGCTCGCGCGGGGCCGTGCCGGCCGGCCGCGAGCCGCTGCCCTTTCGGGGCTGGCCCTTCGCCGGACCGCGGACGGCTTCCTGCGGGGTGCCCTCTCCGGGATGTTCGGGGACCAGATGATTGGCGCCGCAAAGACAGACGGGCGCGGGCCCACGCCTGCCGACGAGGGCGAGGGGCACGGCCATCCGCCCCCGCTCGCGGCGCGCGCCGAGGGACGCGCCGCGAGCGGGTGGCACGCGGGCGGTCCCGCTGTGACGCACTGGGCGCGGCACAGCATCTCCTGTTGCCGCGGGCTAGCAGGAGTCGCCTCCGCAGGTCCCGGAGTCCCGCATGAGCGATATCGGGCGGCGGTACGGACCCGCCGCCCCTCTGCGTACGGGCAGGGCACGGGCCACGCCACGCGCGGCCCGTGCCCTGTGGATCACAAACCGGACCCCAGGCGCACCGGGCCGGCTACTTCGCGGCGGCGAAACGGCGAGCGACCTCGTCCCAGTTTACGACGTTCCACCAGGCGGCGATGTAGTCGGGCCGCTTGTTCTGGTACTTCAGGTAGTAGGAATGCTCCCAGACGTCGAGCCCCAGCACAGGGGTCGCCCCGTCCATCAGGGGGTTGTCCTGGTTCGGGGTGCTGGTGACGGCCAGATGGCCGTTCTGGACGACGAGCCACGCCCAACCGCTGCCGAACCGGGTCGTCGCGGCCTGCGAGAACTGGGTTTTGAAGTTGTCGAAGGAGCCAAAGGCCGTCTGGAGAGCAGCGGCCAGCGCACCCCCGGGCTGGCCGCCCTTGCCGGGGCCCATGACGGTCCAGAACAGCGAGTGGTTGGCGTGGCCCCCCGCGTTGTTGCGCAGGGCGGTGCGCACGTCCTCGGGCACGGTCTGGATGCGGCGCAGCAGGTCCTCCACCGTCAGCGCCTGCAACTCGGGGTGCTTGTCCAGCGCCGCGTTGGCGTTGTTGACGTACGCGGCGTGGTGCCTGTCGTGGTGGATCTCCATGGTCAGCGCGTCGATGTGTGGTTCCAGGGCGTCCTTGGGATACGGGAGCGGCGGCACCTCGTACTTCGGCATGCTTATCCGGCCCCTCTCACGTCCTCAACATGCCCGGCCCTTGCGGCCTTTCCCGGGCCCGCGGGCCGGCGGGTCCGCCAGAGGCCCCGGGGCCCCCGGGGGGGGTGCCACGGGCAGAGCGCGCGTCACCCCGCCGACGCCGCCGGCATATCTTCCCCCTATTGCCGCCGACCTCCTCCGGGCGGCGGTGACAACCGGATGGCGTCGCGGGGACCACCGAGTGGCGCACGATCGTGCCGTTCGAACGCCAAGTCGGTGCCGACGAGCGACCCGAGGGGCGGGCACCGCAGGCCGCGCGGAGCGGGCCCCGGCTCGCACGGTGGCCACGCGGCGGTGCGCACCGCCGCGCCCGCCTGGTGCGTGCCGCACCCTGCCGTTCAGCAACTGCACCACGGGAGCCAGCGGCCCCCTCCCCTGCCCTGCCACGGCCCACGCGGCGTGGGCCGTGGGCTCCCGCCCGCAACCGCCACCACCGCAGCCGACCGCACCCCGCAACCCACCCGCCGCGGCGCACTTCCGCAGTGCGGGCGGCACGCTCCCGTCCGCCCTGGGGCGGCGACCACAGCTGGCCGAGCAGCGTCCGCCCACCCGCGGCGACCGACCGCAGGGCAGGCGGCATCCGCCCACCCGCGGCGACCGCCCCCGGCCGCACCCCTCCCGTCCACCCGCTACGGCGGCCCTCACCGGACGTATGCCCCACCAGCCAACCGCGGCTAACGGTGGTCGCCGCCGCCCTCGCATCCCTCGAGTACGGCGGCAACCGCAGCCGGCTGCTCCCCGGCCCGTCGGGGAGTTGCCTGCCGTCCACCCAGGGGCTCCTGGCCAAGGCACATCGCCGCCGCCGCCCCTCCCCCCGGCTCAGAAACGCAGCCTTGGGCGGGGGTGGTACGGGCAAGAGGCGGCGGAGGCTCCATCGGGGCGGGCTCGTGGAGGACATCATGCTGACCCTTTTCGCGACCCGAATCGGGCATCGTGGCGGCCGTCCGGTGCGGGTGCAGCGTACGTGCCGCCAGTCGAACGCGCCGGGTGATGGAGGGGCATCAGACGACGGAGGGGAGTCAATGGGTAAATACCCCATGTTCATGCCTTGGGCCTACCGGTTCCGGGAACACGCTGGCGCGCAGCACCCGCCTGGCCCAGCGCGTCGAAAATTCGCCTGCGCGACCGGGCATTGCCACCAGGAAGCATCGGCGGGACGGCGTATCCGCGTGCCGTGCCCGGCAAGCGCCCTTTCGTGCGCGGCGCGACCTGTCCCGGGGGGCACCGCCCGTGCATAGTCTGCGGTCTGGCGGAGGGGCCCCGGCCCGGCGCGGGCCGCGGATCCCGTGGATCGACCGCCCTCTGGCCGGCGGGGGTGTCCCTGGGAACGGGAGGCGGCGCGGCGGTCGCGCCATCTGCCGTCCACCGTCCGGAGCAGGTAGGCGCGAGCACCTGGCTCGAGGGGGAGCAGCCTGATCGTGCGTGCTTGGAACATCCGCGGGGGCAGGGCGCTTTCGGGGGAGATCCGCGTCGGCGGCTCCAAGTATTCCGCGTTGGCCGCGATTCCGGCCCTGGTCCTGGCCGACGGGGCCTCGGTCTTGCACAACGTTCCAAACATCCTGGACGCGCACGCGTACGCGGATATGCTCTCGGCCTGCGGAGCGACCGTGGAGCGCGAGGGCACCGACCTGCGCCTGGACCCGCGCGGGCTGCGTCCCTGTTACCCGCCCGCGAACTGGTGCGCCTCCCTGCGGGCGTCGACCTATATGCTGGCGATCCAACTCGTGCTGTGGGGAGAGGCGCGGGTCGGATTGCCCGGCGGCGACCGCATCGGCACGCGGCCCCTGGACCTGCACGTCAAGGCCCTGACGGCGATGGGGGCCGAGATCGAGATCGACGACGACGGGATGGTGCGCGCCCGGGCGCGCCAATTGCACGGCGCCCACGTGTATTTCGATCAGCCCAGTGTCGGCGCCACGGTGCAGACGATGCTCGCCGCAGTGCGCGCCGAAGGCGAAACCCGCATGGAGAACGCCTACATCGCGCCCTTCATCGTGGACCTGGCCAACCTGCTGCGGGCCATGGGCGCGGACATTCGGGGGGCGGGCACGAGCTCGGTACGGGTAACGGGGCGGCCACGGCTGCAGCCGGCCGAGCACACGCTGATCGGTGACCAGGCGGAGGCCTTCGTCTTCCTGACGTTGGCGGCGGCCACCGGCGGGCACGTCCGCGCCGTGGGCGTGGAGCAGTCCGCCCTGGCGTCCGGGCTGGTCAAGTTGCACGAGGCAGGGGCGGAACCCGCCGCCGGTCCCGGCTGGGTGGAGGTCCGGGGACCGGAGCGCCTCCGCGCCACCGACGCGCAGACCGGTCCGCTCCCCGCCTTCTACACCGACTACCAGCCGCCGCTAGCGGCGGCGCTGGCCACGGCCAGCGGGGTCAGCCGCGTCGTGGAGACCGTGTGGCCAGAGCGGTTCGGCTACGCGCAGGGCTTGCGCGACATGGGCGCGGACATCCGCGTCGAGGGAAACGCCGCACTGATCCGCGGCGGGCGGCTGCGCGGCGCGAGCGTCCACGCCGCCGAGAGCCGGGCGGGCGCCGCCTACGCCATCGCCGCCTGCGCGGCGGCAGGCGACAGCATGGTGACCGGCGTCGAGCACGTGGACCGGGTTTGCGGAGGGTTCGTCGAAAAGCTCCAAGCGGTGGGGGCCGTCGTTGCCGAGACGGTGCAGGACGCCGCCGCGACGGCGGACCCCCGCCTCAGCGCCCAGCGGGCCTGAACGGCGCGGGGCCCGGCGTATCCAAATGGGGGCCGATGCGGCCCAGTGGGGGTGGGGGGCGGGTGACGGCGCGCGTGTGCGCCGTGGACGTATGCTTCCGGCGTGAGGATGCGGTGCCGCCCGGGGATGGGGCGGCGGCTGTGGCGGTGATCGACGTGCTGCGCGCGACCAGCACCATCGTCACGGCGCTCGCCGCCGAGGCGGTGTCGGTCCGGCCGGTGGACACGGTGGAGGAGGCCGAGGCGTTGCGCCGAGCCGACCCCCTGACCGTGCTGGCCGGTGAGCGTGCCCTGCGGCCGCTGCCCGGGTTCGACTACGGCAACTCGCCCGCCGCCCTGCTCAGTCGCCAGGTAACGGGTCGGCGGGTCGTGCTCGCCACGACCAACGGCACGCGGGCGCTGGCCTGGGCGGCCGCCACAGGCGCACGCGTGCTGGCCCTGTCCCTGCTGAACCTGGGGGCCGCCGCCGCGCTGCTGTCGGCGGAGGCCCCGGAACGCCTGCTCCTGTTATGCGCCGGAGCGGACGGCCAGCCCGGCCTGGACGACGCCTACGTGGCGGGCGCCCTGCTGGCCCGCCTCCTGGGCAGGGGTGGCGGCGATCCTGGCGCCGGGGCGGACCCGACCATCCCCCGCTGGCAATTGACGGAGCGGGCCCGCATGGCGTTGTGGCTGTTTGCCGGCGCCGAGCGGGACGCCGGCCCCGGGGCGTTGCCGGCCCTCGCCGCCACGGACGCGGGCAGGCGGCTGGCCGCGTCCGGCTACCGTGCCGACGTCGAGTTCTGCGCCCAAGTGGATGCCTTCGCCGTCGTGCCCGTGCTGCGCGACCATGCGCTGGTGGCCCACGAGTGAGGGGCGCCTGGAAGGTTGCGGGCTGACCCGTGGCAGAGCGCCGCAGACCTGACTCCGCACGCGGCCGGCCACCCCCGGACCGCCGGTCGCGTGCGGCGGAGTCTCTGATGCCCCATGGCCGACACAGTCTCCGCCTGGAGCCGGCTGGGTTCCCGTGGGACGGGCCTAGCGCGTCAGGGCCGGCGCCACGCCGTTGCGCCGCGGCCCGTGCGGTGCTCTGCCACCCACCTCGCCGCGACGGCTGCCGCCGGGTCTTCGCTGACGCAGAGTGCTATGGGGTCCGCTACTGCGCCCCATCGGCGCCCTTTTGCCCCCGTGCGGCCCCGCCACGCTGGAGAGCGCCATTCTGGCGCCCAAAGGCAGGTGCCCATGCGACTCCAGCGGGTCAGGGCCCGCTGGTCGTGGCGATGGCATCGGCCTGCCCTGGGTCCCGGGGTCCCCGGGCCATCACAACCTCGCACGCGTGGCCCTTGGTGCGGTGGCCTCCTCACCGCGCCCGGCCCCGACGGCGGGCGGCGGCGCCTGGGCAGCCATGGGCACCGGCTCCCCCGACCTTCCGCCCGCGCCCTGCTCATGCTGGGGGGGGAGCGCGACGGGCGTTCCGGCCGGGCTGCGCGGCGAACCCTCGGCTGCCGATGACGGCTGCGCGGGCACGTGGGCCGGATGACTGCGGCCTCCTTCGCCAGCGGCACGGGGCTCCTGGGGAGGGGCGGGCGAGAGAGGGGCCACGGAACTGATGAAGGCGCGCGCGAACTCCACGCGCGGCAGCCCACTCCTGCCATCCCCGAAGCGCACCCTCCGAGAAAAGCCCAACGCCACCACTCCTGACCAGCCTCAGATGGGGGAATCGGGACACGCCGGTCCGCGATCCTCCTGCGGGGCGGCTCCGTCACCACGCCTAGGGCCCTGCTCCCCGCCGCCCTAGCATGGCCCGCCACCGTTCTGCCGTATCGGCCGGTCCGGATGTGGTTGGCGTGCAGCCATTTGCCGGGCGCCCTCCGACCACCGCGCGCGCAGACTACGGCGCGAGGTGAGGAAGCCATGGCCGGCAGGAACACGCTGGTCGGATCCGACCTCGAGCGCCTAAAGTTCGAAGTGGCGGAAGAAATCGGCTACTTCCCCGAGCGAATGGGGCGACCGGCGCCGGGCGACCGGCAGGGGTACAGCGCCGCGCTCGGCGAGTACAAGTACGAGGTCGCCGCCGAGCTGGGCATCCCCCTGCAGAAGGGCTACAACGGCGATCTGACCGCCCGCGAAGCGGGCCGCATCGGCGGCCGCATCGGCGGCCGGTTGGGTGGGCAGATGGTGCGGCGCATGATCCAGATGGCGGAAGAGCACTTGGCCCAGGGTGGGTCTATGGAGTAGCGGGCGGGCACCGGGCGACCGGCACGCGGCCCCGCGCGGTGCGGGGGTGCCCAAGATGGCGGAGTTCTGGATCGCTTGGTGGGCACCCGCTTCTGACACGGGGCGACCGGCGGGCGCGGGAGGGGAAGGCCACCGCGCCCGCTGCGCCCGTCCACGCCGTGGACTACGGCAGACGAACCACCTGCGGCCCGTCGAGCCGGTCCGCTCCGGGACCCGCAGGCACCGCAACCGATCCCTCCGGCGCGATGCGCTGGACGCACCCCTCCTTCTCGACCGTCTGGCCACAGGCAGGGGCACTCGTCGGCGCGTCACGACCGGTGCGGCCGCACGGCGATGCGGAGACGGGGAATCTACCGCGAGGGGTGATGTGCCGGCTATTCTCCCCACTGCACGTGGGCCGTGGTGAAGCCTCCGTGCAGGCAATGTGGTGCCCCTGGGCCGCAGCGTCCGCCAGCGCTCGCACCAAGCCCGCCGTGCCCTTGCGCCGCCGCAGCACGCAGTCCGCGCGGGTCCCCGCAAGGGTGAGGGTGGCGCCCTGGCCGTTGACCGGGCGGAACCGGGAGACCGGCGGCACGCGCCAGCGCAACACACGGGAGTCCGCCATGCCGGCGCACCGGCACCACGCGGCATGAAAAAGGCGGGACCGACTCGCGCACCGCCGTCGGAGTAGGTCGCTGCGGGCGCCCCTACTACCGGTAGTGGCACCCGCGGCCTTTTT
>JAJZZC010000173.1 GCA_021797775.1 Bacillota bacterium | reverse complement strand
GGCCCGGTACGCCCCCGTGCGGTGCTGGGCGCGCCTCCCAGAGATTGTCGTAGCCCGCGATCCGATCCACGTGCGGGTGCCCGATTGCCGGTCCGAACTCACGCAGCAGCGCGAAGACGAAACGGAAGCGGGCGACCACCGCGGCGCGCTCGGACGGTTGCGGGTGACACGTCTCCAGCCAGGAGACGACCTCGCCAGTCAGCACCACCTGGTGTTGCACAGACCGATTATATCTCATCGGATATGCCCCCTGACAACGCCCAACACCGGGGCGGCGAAGCGCGCCCCGAGGATGGTGGCGCCCAGCGCGCCGAGGGCGAGAAACGGCGCAAACGCCACCTCGCTGTCCCTGCCCGTCCACGTCCGCCGGCCCAGGAGGACCAGGAGGGCGTGGACGAGCCCGCCGGCAACGGTGCCGGCCGCCACGGCGAGGAGCCCGCGCCCAGGTCCCAGATAGAGCGCCATTACCGCGCCGAGCTTCACATCCCCCATGCCGAGCCCGGCGGTCAGGGCCAGCGTGAGCAACGGTAGCCCGACGAGCGTGAATCCCACCAGCCCCTCTGCCCACCACCCGCCGGGCTGTCCGATGCCGCACAGCGGCCAAGCGGCAAGCAGGGCCACGATCACCGCGTTCGGCACCCGCCGTTCCCGCAGGTCGTAGACCGCGGCCACCATGCCGCCCCCGAGGAGCCAGGCCTGGGCGAGAAGATTCATGGCGCCACGCCCCACGGGTCGCCCACGACCGTGAGCGTGCCGTGCTGCTGGTACCAGGCCAGCGTCTCGGCCTGCGTGGGCGTCACGGCGAGCTGCAGGGCCTGGGGACCGGCGTTGCCGGCCGTCAACTGCAGGCCTCCCGAAGGAGGCGTCTGGGCCGACACCCCCGGCGCGCCCTCGACCGCCAGGACCCGAGCCTCCAACACCGGAATGGCGTCTGGCTGCCCGGTGACCGTACCGGCGGAATCGGTGAGCACGGCGATCACGGCCACCCGACCGCCGGCCGGGATCCCGACCCCGGCCACGGGCGTGGTCAGGGGGAGGGTGTATGCCACCTGGCCCTCGCGAAGGCCATCGCGGAGGGGTGATGCGGCGAGATCTGCCTGGAGCAGGTACTGCCCCGGTACCAGGGCGACGGCTGTGGTACGGTCTTCGGCCTGGGACAGCACCCGGATGGCCCCCGCCGGCACGGCCCGCGGGGGCAGATCCACCACGCGCAGGTCCGCCGCGCCCAGCGTCTGGGTGGCACTGACCGCGCGGGCGACGGCCACCACGGGGACCGGGGTCGGAGGCCGGGTCTGCCCCCGGACGGCGGCGTGGAGCCCGAGGGCCGAACCCGCCCCGAGGACGAGGGAAAGGGCCAGGGCGTGGGAGCGGCGGAGCATGGGGTCAACCTCCCCAAGATCCGCTCTGGCGGTTCCAGAGCGGGGTGTTCTGCAGGGTCGCGACGCGCATCGTGAAGGTGAAGGCCGGAGCGCCCAGCACCAGTGCGCGCACCGGTACCGCCACCTCGGCGAAGACCGAAGGCCCCGTGACCTTCCACCCGGGCAGCGGCTGGGCGCCGGCCTGGTCCTGCTGGTACACGGTGAACGCCGTCACGCTCAGCGGGCCGGCGTACGCGCCGGACGGCACGGCGGCCAGCAGCCCCGGCAGGGCGGAGTCGAAGGCGGCTTGGGCGGCCGCCCGGACGATGGCCACCTGGCCGGCGTAGGCGGCGCTGGGGTCGATCTGTTGCGCCGCCACCAGGGCTGCCTGATCGAGCGCCGCGTGCGTGGCCTGGCGGATCGCCACCAGGCGGTGGTAGGTCGTGTAGCCGGTGAAGAGCGTGGCAAAGAGCAGGAAGGCGTAGACGAGCAGGAGCGCGGAGGCGACCCCGCGCTCCTGCCGCAGGCGTGGCCACATGACGGGATCGCCTCACGATCCGGTGCCGTTGGTGGAGGGGTAGCCGGGGACCACGACGGGATAGAGCACGGTGCCGTTGATCAGGAGACCCCCGGTCCCGTGGGCCGTGCCCCCCGGTCCCTGGGCCGTCACGGTGACGGTCACGGGCACCGGCTGCAGGTCCTGGGCGTCGGGCGCCGCGCCGGTGAAGGGCCAGGCCGCGACCTTCCAAATTCCTGCCCAGGTGCCAGGGCGGCCCGGGTCCGGAGCCAGGGCCACGCTCATTGGGGGTACCGGCACATCGGCGCTGGAGACGTTGCTCCAGTCAAACAGGGCGGTCACGGTAGTCGCGGGACCGCCGTCGACCCGGGCCGAGACGGTGACCGTCTGGCCGAACTCGCCGACCCCGTTGCCACTGGGGCCGGTGATGGTGACGGCACCGACGGAGGGGGCGGGCGAGCGCGAGGTCAGGGTGACGATGTCCGAGGCGCGCTGCCCGAGGGGGCCCAGGGCGGTGACGGTGAGGGGGAAGCTGGCCGAGGCCCGCTGACCGGGATCGCCGCCGTCGGCGAAGGTGGCCGACCAGGCGGCACCCACGCCGGTCAGGGCGACTTCGCCGCCCCAGGGGAGCGTGGCGGTCACTGAACCCACCGGCCCGGTCGTGCTCACCTCCAGCCGCACCGGCTGACCATAGAGCGACGGGTTCGGGGACAGGGAGGCGCCCGTGATGGCGATCCGGTCGACGATCACCACGGAAATGGTGCTCTGGACCACCTGGCCCGCGGGTCCGTAGGCCGTGAGGTTGAGCGCGTCGTCACCGGCCGGGCCGTTGGCGGGCATGGACGCGCTCCAGTTCCCCCCGCCGCCGGCGAGTCCCACGGTGCCGGCCCACGGCGCCCAGACGGAGACCGACTGCACCGGTCCGGCGGTGGAGACGGCGATCTGAACGGTCTCGCCGCGCAGCACCGGGTTGGGGCTGGCCGTGGCCCCGTCGATCGCGATGCGGCCGGCGACGGTGAGCCCGCCCGAGCCGGAGGCCGTCTGGCCCTGCGCCCCGCGCGCGGTGACGGGGACGATATAGGCGCTGTCCCCAGACACCTCGGGGGCGGTGAAGGTCCCCGACCACGTGGTCCCCCCGCCGGAGAGGGCGACCGCGCCGCCCCAGGGCAGGTTTGCTGTGACGGAGGACACGGGGCCGGATGTGGTCCCGGTGATGGTCTCCTGATCGCCGGAGAGCACCGGGTTCGCGGAAAACGAGACGGAGCCGACGGAGACCGGCACGATCGGCGAAGCCCAGGTCACAGTCACGGGCGCCGAGGTGGCCTGCACGGCCTGACCGTCCCACGAGGCGACGGTGGCCCTGAAGGTCTGGGTCGTGCCGCCATACTCCGTCTCACCGGCCGTGCAGGTGGTGCCCCCGCCGCAGGAGGCCAGGGTCTGGCCGGTGGTGGTATCGGTGATGCGGATGTACCAGGGCGTGGGACCGACGTTGGCGCTGGCCGTGGCCGTCAGCGTCACGGCCTGACCCGGCGCCGGGTGGGTGTTCGTAGCGGAGAGGCCGACGGCCCAGGACACCGGTGGGCTGTATACGGGTGGCGGGGTGTACGTCGTGGGGGAGTAGGTCGGCGGCGGACTGTAGACCGGGGGCGGCGGAACGTAGGTGGAGCCCACGTGGAGGGTCACGGTGCCGTTGCCCCCGGCCTGCTGCACCGTCCCGCCGTTGTAGCCGACGGAGACGTTGGAGGGCGTGCTCGTCTCGCTGGGGGAGATCAGCACCTGGCCGTCCACCTCGGTGAACTCGCCGGTGCTCAGCAGCAGCTGGCCGGCCTGCGAGTTGGCGGACACCGCGGACACGGTACGCCCGCCGGGTGCCCCGTTGACGTAGTACTCGTTGGTGCTCCCCTGCACGGAGATCCCGTTGATGCTCACGTCCAGGTTGTCCGTGCCGGCGTACTGGCTGGCGTTGGCGTACGGGGAGTTGAGATTGTAGGAAGCGGTGCCGCCGTAGTTCCCGCCGAAGAAGCCGTACCCATACGACTGCGCGACGGCCGACGGGCCCAGAAAAAGCAGGAGCAGCAGACCCAGAAGGCCTGCCGCTCCGAGTCGGAGCCGCATGTGATCACGCTCTCTTCATGGCTTGCTGGAGCCGTACTGCGGGCCGTGGTACCAGGTCGGCACTGCCGCGTAGGCGCCGGCCAGCGTGCTCTTCCATGTCCCGTCGCGCTTCAGGAAGAAAACCTGGATCCCCCCGTATGTCGGGGTCGAAGAGATGGGCTGGCCATTCCAGAGGTAGCCGCGGCCAGCGACCACGCAATCCAGTTCAGCGACCGTGCTGCCCAGGAACGTTGGACGGCACGCCTCCAGCGTGTCGGTGCCATACCACACCTTGGGGCTCAGCAGGCGCCCGTCCCACATGCCGTACGCGGCGGCGTTGGTGGCCGTGATCGCGTTTCCGGTGAGGTACTTTCGCAGCCCGGCGCTTTCCAAGTCGTTCACGATGTTCTGCCCGGTGACGTTGGTGCCCGGCAGCGGCGGCAGGTTCGTGGCGGTCTTCCCCACGTTGGCCTGGGCCATGGACTGTGCTTGGGCGTGAGGCAGGACCGTGGGCTGCGGAAGTTCCTTCTGCACTTGGGTGCTCACCGAGAAGAACCCCTGGAGCACTTGCTCCAGCTGGGCCACGGTAGGCGGGTTCGCGGTCAGTTCGTTGGCCATGATCGCGACCATCTTGGCCGCCTGGGCGCGGGTGGCCGGCGCGTTGGGCTCAAAGGTCCCGTTCAGGAAGCCCTGCACCACCCCGTACTCCGCGGCGCGCATGATGCTCGCATAGCTGGGCGTGCTCGCCGGCAGGTCCGGGAAACTCGCGTGCTGCGCCTGCGTCGGCAGGGAGAGGTGGTCAAAGACCAGGGCGCTGTATGGCGTCTCCGCTTGGGACTCGATCTGCGCCTGCGAGGCCGGGGAAAGGGCGTTGAGCGGCGTGAGCTTGCCGAGGTCGGCAAGGGGTGTTCCCTTGGCGGCGAGAACCCGGCCGATCCAGGCCGCCATCTCGGCCCGGCTGATCGGCGCGTTCGGGTCCAGTTTCCCTCCTGGGTAGTCCCCCGGCCGGATGATCTGCGCCTTCACCAGCGCGTCGACATACGGGGCGAACCAGTCCGACGCCGATACGTCGACGAAGGGTTGGGTGGAACTCGGCGCCTGGTGCCCGTAGCCCGCCGCGCGGTCGAGCACGGTGGCGAACTCGGCTCGCGTGATGTTCGCGTCGGGGCGGAACGTGCCGTCCGGATAGCCCTGCAGCAGTTGCAGGTAGTTGGCCACCTGCACGTCGGTGGCCCACCAGGCGCTGGCCTGGAAGTCCGAGAACGGAACGGCGCCGGCGGCGAGGGTCGGCACGCCGGCGCCGAGAAGCACCGCGGCGACGAGCGCCGCCGCCAGTGGGCGAAACGGTATCTTCAAGCGGAATCCCTCCCATTTGGGTATCGGTTCAACCGAGGCTGGACGATGAGACGCATGCCTGGCTTTCGAGCCCCGGCACATACTGGCTCACCCGCTGGGCGCTCTCCGTGATCGTCTCCGTCCACGGCAGCGCGTGGCCCGCCGTGGCGGGGGAGAAGGTGTAGCGGAGGGTGACGGAGGTGACGGCACCGTACGGTTGGCGGGTCGTGGTGGCCGAGAGCGAGGCAAGGGCGGGGTCGAGTCCTCCCGCCGCCAGCACCTGGGTGGCGGCCTGCACCGCCGAAGGCAGGAGACACCCGCCGACGCTCTCCCCCTGCGCCAGTACCGTCACCGCCCGGTGCAGGGTGTCCCGGGCGCCGATCAGCCGGACGCCGTAGAGCGCGAAGCCCACGGCCGTGATGGCGACCAGCGCCCCGCAGGCCCAGAGGATGGCCTCGTCGATGGCCCCGCGCTCCGAGAGGAGCGTCTTCCGAAGGAGCCCCGCCACGGCGGCACCTCCATTCCTTAAGGATGGGGGCCGGGCGCGGCCGGGGTGGCCGGACCGCGCCCGCGTGCACTCAGGGGGTCGCGCCGCTGATGGCCTGGTTGACGCTGCCGGTGATCCAGCCGGTGATCTGCCCGTGGAGGCCGTAGACGACCAGGCCGATGACGACGGCCAGGGCGACCATGATGCCCTTCCAGGCCATCTCGTCCCAGGCGCCGCGCTCAGAGGCCAGGCGGTGGGCGACGGCCAGCGCGGCGGTCAAAAGCCGTGTGCGCAAGCGGGCTGCCATGCGGTGTGCACCTCCTTCCGTTGTGGTGGAGGCCGCGGTCCGGCGGGTCCCGGCCGCGGGGCAGGGCGCGGCAGGCCAGCGGTGCTGGCTGTGCCAGGGGGATCGCCTCCGTTGTGGGAGCGGTGGGGGGGGCGGGTCAGAAGCTGGAGAGGGAGTGCAGGAACGCCATGCCGGCGGGCACGGCGACGATGGCGACCAGGGCGAAGAGCATCCAGCCGGCGATGGCCACGTAGGCCACCGGGAGGGTCTTGGTCCGGGCGGCGATGTGCGTTTCACGGATGTGGCGCAGGGTGTCCCCGAAGCCGGCGAATGTCTCGGGTCCAGGGGCCCGCAGGCGCCACGCGGCGGACAGCCGCCGCGCCACCGCGGTGAGGTCGGGGTCGGCGAGGCGTTCGGCGAGTTCGTCCAACGCCCGGGAGCCGTCCTGCAGGAGCGCGGCCCGGGCGAGCACGCGTCGCAGTTCGCCCGCGAGGGGGCCGACCAGGAATGCCGCTGTGCCAGCGATGGCGTCGGGCACGGTTGCGCCGGCGGCGAAGTGCAATTCCAGGTACTCGACGGCGTCCCCGAGTTCGGTGAGGACCTCTCGGCGCCAGGCGCCGTAACGGCGGCGGCGGAGCCAGCCGGGCGCGGGCAACGCGACGCTAGCGAGCATGCCCATGGCCAGCCCGACGATGTCCAAGCCCACACCGCTGTGGGTGAACCAACCGCTTGCGGCTGTCGGACTTGAGCGGTAGCGGTCGGCCAACATTTTCATCTGGGACTGTGGGCCATTCCAGATCAGGCGGCGGTGCCCTGGCAGCAGGAACACCGGCCCGGCAATGAGGACGTACGCCGCAATGGCCGCGGCTCCACAGAAGCATGCATACGCCACAAGGGCCACCGCGTTTCAACCTCCCGTGTGTGGGTAGCGCCTCCAATGACGGATGTCTCCGCAGCTCTTGCGCTGGTTGCCGAAGCCGGCGCCCATTCGCCGTGACAGCCCTGGGGCTCCGCTCCGTTTGATGACGGATACGGACGCCCATCGTGGGCGCACCTCAAAGCCGGCGGCATCCGGTCGGGGGCGTGCTGATTGGCGTCCCATGACACTGTCGTCGCCGGGATCAAGTCCACGAGCCATCATTTGCGAACTTCGCCCTGAGTGCGGTGGACCCGTGCCCCCATCATACCCACCCGAGCTACGGGACGCTGCCGAACGCGGCGCACCAAAGGGGGACACCTTCCTGGCTAAACAACAATCCCATCGACGCGTGGGGGAGCGGTCCGGAAGTCCCTGCTGCAGCGTGCGTTCGCGCCCGTACCGGGCCAAGCTGGAGGACTGCTTTTGCGCAAGCCAGCCTCACCTTACGACAATTGCTGAAGGTCCCTTTCCGCCTCTTTTATGACATTTCTCGTGAGTGCCGTATACATCGCTTCTACTTGGCTGTCGGAATAGGAATCTACGATTGCGCCATGCAGGTGTCGCAATAGTCGTCGCATTTCGGCCATAGACTTGTCGAGGCACGGAATGTAGTGCGTGTCGCGAAGATTATACTTAATCTCGTAATACGCGCGGACGAATCGCCTCACGGCCATTCCATTTGGCGCGGAGAACTTGTATCGCTGCATCAACGTCTGTATTAAATGGTCAAGGTGATGCAGTTGAGATACATCTTCTGTCTGGCCGAAGAAAAAGAGCCACCCGTATTTCTTGTGATCGTATGTAACCCCAGTGATGCGAGCGTTCAGGCGGAAGAGGAATTCTCTCTCGTTGCCCATCGCTCCGCGTGCATGCCGCGCAAACATGCCAGCTAACGAGTCCTCTAGGCGTCGCACGGTTCTTGCACGGACACGCAGGTGCCCATCGATCCATTCGTAGCCCAAGAACTCGAATGGGTCCTGCGTCGAGCGCGTCTTGGTCTTGCTCGGGTGTACCTTCAGTCCCAAAGTCTTGCAATGGGTTCGTATAAGACTAAGCACATGCTCTGCATCTGCCTGCCGGCACAAGACGATAATATCGTCCACAAAGCGCCAATAGCGCCAGCCCAAAGACCCGAAATGAGGATCCGGACAGGTCAGATCGTCGTCGGTCTCCATGAAATATATGTTGGCCAACGCATTAGAGACGGGGAGTCCTTGGGGGACCCCTCGCCGGCTCCGCTCACTCGACCCGGGATCGTGGATTGGCGATGTTGGTGTTTCAAGTACATTGCGAAGCAGGTGGATGAGCATCTTGGCCCTAACGCGCGTTCGCAGTTGGCGGAGCAACTTGTCATGGCGAATTGACGGGTAGAAGCTCTCGATATCAACGCGTAGGATAGTGTCATAGGCGCCGCTCCTGATGGCCGCCGCGACCTCGATGGCGATTTTCCATACGGGAATCCCGCTTGCTTCCGGGAATGCTTCGCGGAGCGCCGCTAACATTGCCCGCAACACTACCTTGTCACGCAGCGTGGGAATGGACAAGACTCTTGGAGCGCTCGTTGCGCCTTTAGACAGCAACACTTGCCGGAACCGGGTAAAACGGTACGTTTCCTCGACGACCTTGTGCTGTATCAACATGAGGCTTTGACTAATGGTCCGGGCCATACCTGCTTTCTTTATGCGATCAACGCCGTAGGCGGCGGATGGGTCCAGGGACGAGAATATATCGGATAACTGCGCAATGGAGAAGAAGTGTTCCGCATCCTTCTTGTACAGAAGGCGTCTGTTTGTAGTCATAGATACAAGAGCCACGCTTCCAAGGCGACGGGAAGGCTTAATGCCAAGAACAGCGCGCCCATGGTCCCGACTTGAGTTGCAAGCAACTTCAATTGCTGCGAGAAAGACATCGACTCGGCCTTGGCGCCGCGCAGCGCCAAAAGATAATCGATCGCGTGGTGATTCTCTACCTCCATGAGAAGGCTTTTGTAGCGTGCAATGAGTTCGGAAAGTTGTGGCGAATCGGAGTCGTCAACCGTTTGGAAGTGGTACAGCAACTCGTCAAGTGCGATGTAGTTGCGCTTCAGCGCCTCGGCCCGTTCGTCGAGCCGTAGGGCGGGTATGTAAAGCGATGCGGCGAAAACGAACACGGATATGCCCAGCGGGGCCACAAAGGCAAGCCGTGACGGCTGCTGATACGCGTCAGTTACGGTTGCGACGATCAAGAACGCTGAATAGTATGGAACAAAGAAACGAGAATAGCTACTCCAAGACCGGAGCCGCTCCGCGGCGTTGATTCTGCTTTTGCGCGTTAGCCATACCTTGCGAAGCCAAGCCTCTTTCAACGTTGACCGCGGATCACCTCGCCCCAGTTACGAACATTCAAGAGAGAGAGCGGAGAAAACACACGACATGAACTTGGGTAAACCAAGTCAGCGCCGATGGCGCCAGGTGCTTGCGCACCAGAATGAATAGAGACGTTCCTGCGGGGATGCCAGTGTGCCCCCCAGCGCAGGAAGAGTCTCCTCCACTCTCTCTGGGACGATGATAATCGAGGGCAGGAGCACTTACAACGGTATCCATGGACCACCACGTGAGGCCCGGCGAGGGCAACAGGTCGTTAGCGGACATGCATGGCCACAATTCGATGGAGGCATGCACGCGACTGGGGGCGGAAGCGTCGCACGGCCGCGGTTCAGGAATTCGTCCGCCGCAGTCGCCGCAGCGTCAGCCATGCCCCCACCTCACACGCGGCCGCGAACGCCACCGCCACGCGCCCCGGCCCCGTGTGCAGCAGGGACGCGCGGGCTCCGGGGAGACCCGTCTCCACCAGGTAGGCAGCCACCGGCACCAGGAGCATGACGATCACCACGATGCCGTGGCCGGCGAGTTCGGCCCTCCGGCTCAGATACAGCTCTCGCCGTCTCCGCAGGGCCTCCGCCAGGCGGGAGAGCGTCTCCGGACCGCCGCTGCCGAGTTCCGCCGCTGCGCCGACCAGCCGGGCCACGAGCGCCAGGTCCCGGCGGCCGCTGGGCCGCGCGGCGTCGCGCAAGGCCTGCCGTAGGGGTATGCCCGCCTGGTGCGCCGCCAGTGTCGCACGCACGAACCCGGAAAGCCAAGGGGCCGCTGACGAGGCCGCCGCCGGCAGGGCGCGGACCAGGGCGGGTTCGACGCGCTGGGCGTCGGAGAGCACCGCGCAGAACTGCTGCACGTCGCGGTCACGCCCCGCATCCGCGCGTGCCCGCCGCAGTCCGGCGAGGGCGCCGGGGATCGTGAGCGCTCCCGCCGCCAGGATGAGCGCCGCCACAAGGTTGTCGGTGGCGGACCAGGCGGCCAACCCCACCACCCCACCACAGAGGCCCGCCACCACGACGTCGCGCCGGCCCGCCACAGACGATCCACTCGGCCGAGCGGACGCCCGGTTCCGCCGCTCCCTTCGCACCGGGCGGTAGGGGTGGGCGGGAACAAGGGCGGCGTAGGCGGCCAGGGCGACGGCCAAGGCGATGCCCGCATCCAGGAGCTCCGTCACCATCGCCACCCCCCGCCCTCCAGGCGCCCTGCGCGTTCCGGCGTGAGCTCGCCAACGCGTTGCAGCGCCCCCTCCCGGAACCGGAACATGTCCCGCGGCGCCCCCTCCGGCACGACCTCCGCCACGCTGGTGACGGCCAGCCGCCCGTCGGGCAAGGCCCGGTGTTCGACCAGCAGGTCGATCGTGCCCCGCACCAGCCGTTCGGCGAGGTCCTCGGACAGCCCGCCGGCATGCGCCAGCACCGCCAGCCGCCAGATGGCCAGGTCGGGCCGGCCGGCGTGGATCGTCCCCAGGCACTGGTGCCCCGAGAGCGCTGCATACAGAAACGGCAGCGCCTCGCGGTCCAGGATCTCGCCCACGATCACCACCTGGGGCAGGAGTTGCATGGTCACGGGGAAGGCCTCGAAGAGGGAGATCCCCTCCGCCCCCGCCCGTTCCACGGCCTGCACGGCCACGGCCCGCTCGGCCGGCAGGTTCAGCTCGGAGGTATGCTCCAGCACCACCAGCCGCGGCGGCGTGGCCCGCCCCTCCCCGAGCAGCCGGCAGATCGCCCGAAGACCGGTCGTCTTGCCAGAACCCGTCTCGCCGTAGAAGACCAGGTTGAACCCGGCGCGGACCGCCCTGCCAAGGAAGTCGCGCAGTTCCTCCGTCCAGGCGCCACGGGCCACCAGGTCTGCAGGGCCGAGGGCGTCCGGCGGGGCGGGCTTGCGCAGGGCCAGGACGACTCCGCGTGTCAGCGGCGGCTGCAGGATGCGCACCCGCACGCCGTCGGGCAGGAGCACCAGGGCCGTGGGCCGCTCCTCAGACAGGGGCCGCCCGGCCGCGCCGGCCAGGCGCTCGGCCAGGCCCCGCACCGCCG
>JAJZZC010000013.1 GCA_021797775.1 Bacillota bacterium | reverse complement strand
AGAAGGCTGCCCCATTTGGGACGTTACATTGGGCGGAGCCGGGGGGTCCGGGGGGTCCCGGCTCCGGTCCCGGGGCCTGGTCCCCGCCCGTTTTCGGGGAGCGCTGGCGCGACTCCGGCGGGGGGTTCGGGGGGACGCCGTCCCCCCGCCCTGTCTTTATCCGGGCGCCGCAGCCAGGGCAGGCGGGGCACCCGCGCGGTCAGGGGGGGCCGGTAATGCGGGAGGAGGCGAGGTCTCGGCAGCACTTGTGGTTGGGCCGGGGAATGCGTGTGGCCGAGAGATCCCGCCGCGTCCCGGATCGCGGCGGGACGGGATCGGGTCCCTTTCTCGACGGGGGGCGGCGATTGACCTTCGCCCGGGTCTTTGCCGTTCTGCAGCAGGCTGTGCGTGACGGGGCGTGTCTGGAGCTGGATCTGCGGACGGAGACCGGGGCTCGGACGGTCGGCGTTGCGAGGGTGGAGGCGGAAGTGGGCTCGCGGGGAGGGAACGGATTCTGCCTCATCGGAGCAGACGGGGGTGAAGTGCTTCGCTTGGCCTACCCCTACGTGATCGACTGGTACCTGCCGGCCGAACGGAGCCGGGACGGTTGGGCGAGGATCCGCTTCGGGGTGGCCGTGCGGGTTCCGGGGAGGCGTACCTGGATCCGGCACAGTTGGCTGCGGTGGCTGCCGGTGGGGACGGGCGGCCCGGGCAGCCACCGGGTGTCGGTGTATCCGGGTGACCAGGAGGGCTGGAGAGGCCCCTAGGAGGCCCGCTGTTGCATGTGCAGCGCTCCTCCGGTCCCCCCCCCGGGTGTTTCCGACGAGAGCATGACCGGCCTCCTGATGGGCCCCTTTGCACCCAGGGACCAGGAGGCTACTGCGGCCATTCAGGCCGCATGAGCAACCGGGGCTGTCTCTGGGTGCTGGCGTCGGAGTGCAGGCGATCCCCTGTTGCCACCAGAGGGGGCGTCGGGATGCAGAGGACTCCGAGGGAACCAGGCGGCTCGTGGGCTTGGACGGGACCGCGATCAGCTCACAGCGGACATGGCAGTGTGATCTAACTGTATGAGGGACACGGTGTACGGTCCACCGAACACCGTACACCGTGTCCGGTATGCCGTGTACGTCTTATCCGGGGGGGGGCGTCGGGATGCCCCCGACGGATAGGGGCCTCGACCGTCCCTGCTCTGTAGTGTATCATGCGACTGACACTACAACGGGAGGGGGCGCGCCATGTGGCCTTCATCGTCTGGCGGGCGGGTCGTTACGCGGAACTCCTGCACTCGGTGCGCGAGGGCAGGACGGTGCGCCAGGTGCGCCTCGCCTGGCTGGGCGCGGACCCGGCCGTGACCCCCGCCCTCAAGGCCGAGGTGGCGGCCAAACACCCACAGATCTCGGTGGACTGGGACAAGATCGCTGAGGCGCTCGCGCAGCATCCTGTCGCTCCGGACCCGGAGGAGGAGCGCTCCCGCCGGCTCGTGGCCGCCGTCGCCGAGCCGGTCCTGCACGACTGGCTGACGCGGTATCACCGGCGCATCCGTCGCGAGCGCGTCGAGGTCGTGGAACAGGAGTGGTGGCCGGAGTTTCGAGAGACCCTCCTCTCCCGTCCCGATCTATCCGACCTGCTGGTGGAGTCTCAGCTTCTGGACGAGGCGGCCTACCAAGCGGTTTCCGCGGCAGAGACCAACCACGAGCGGCGCAAGCGTGCCCGGGAAGAGGAGCGGAAGAGCCGGGAGGCATCCAAGCGGGCGCAGCTGGTGGCCGCGGTCGACGTGGCGCTCGAGGCTATCGCGCGCGAGTATGCGGAGGGCCTGGAGTGGGCGCGGAGCCTTCTCGGCGCCTACCCGGCCGCGGAGGAGCGCGCGGGCGATCCCCGTTTTCTGCAGGTGCGGGCGGCGGAGGCGGTTCGTCTGGGGAAGGCCACATCCGAGGTCGCGGAGCGGGCGATGGAGATCGTGTTGTCGGCCGCAAGCTCCTGGTCGCAGAGTGGACGCCTGCCGGCCCGGCTGTGGGACCAGGCCGTGGGGCGCCTCCCCGTGGACGTGCCGGCGCAACTCGTCGTCGACCGCGCCCGGGAGCGCGCCGGCTTGGCCGGTGGGGCGCCGCAGGAGGCGGAGCGCAACGCCCAGGTTCTGCTCAACCTGCTCGATGCCAGGCGGCGGGACGAGGAGAAGAGGCAGGCCGCGGTTGCGCCGAGGAGCAGGAGGAGACGGTAGCCGGATCCGGGGGAGGCGAGGGCCATGGATGATCGGGATGCGGGGCGTGCGCTGCTCGGCTGGCTCGACGCGCACCTGCCGGCGGCCGACGCCGCTGAGCTCGCGGGGCAGCTGCGTGCCCTCCGCCGCCAGGGCCTTCGCCGCCGGCGCGAGGCACGGCGACTCTTTATGGAGGCCTTCTCCGCCCTGGTCCCGCCCGCCGAGCGCGTGGACGCCCGGACGGCGCTTGCCTGGCTGTTCGGCGAGCACTGGCTGCCGCCGGCGGAGGAGTCGCCGGCGGCCCGACCGGTCGCGCGCCGGCTGCTCTGAGCGTAGCCGGCGCGCGATGTGACCCGGCGGAGGGCCGATGCAGACCGCCCCAGCAACCGTGTAGTGTCTTTGAGAGACACTACAGCCGTCCATCCGTGGCGCCGCCGGGGCCCGTGCGTCACACCTTCCCCGCGTAAACCTACCTCCGGAGCGGTGATGACGCGCCCAGCGACGTCGGTCTCCACCGAGTCGGTGGTCAGCCCCGAGGCGGAGGGTTCGGTGGACGCCCGCGGTCATGGCAGGGGGGCTCCGGCACGGCAAGTGCACGGTGTCGGCCGTGGGCGGGCTGCCATTCGGCGCGCTCGGTTTGGTCCCGCTGGGATGGGCGGGCCGTGTGGAGAGCTGCAACGACGTTGTAGTGTCTCCGATATACACTACAACCGTTCATCCGCTGGCCGCGGGCCCGGAGGTCACAGCCCCACCTCGGCCGCCGCGTTCTCTCGGAACAGCGTCCCCGCTCGGATGTACCGCCGGAGCGTGCTCAGGGATCTGTGGCGCGTCTGCCGTATGATGACGCGCTCGGCGACGCCGGCCTCCGCCGCGGCCGTGGCCAGGCCGGCCCGCAGGCTGTGTCCGCCGTACGCGCGGGGGTCGAGGCCGGCCCGGGCGCACGCACGCTGTACGACGAGCGCGACGGCGCGGTCGCCCAACCGTCTGATGCCGATGTTGCCGTGCCGGTCGACCGCGCGAAACAGCGGCCCCGCGGTGATCGCGGATGCCTGCAGCCAGGCCTGGAGGGCACGCACGGGGCAGGTCTCCAGGTGACTCCCGTAGGGGATGCCGACCATCTCGCCCGCGGCCTCCTGGTCGGTCTTGCTCCGGTGCAGCGAGACTCGGAGGCCCTCCTGGGCCCAGAGCACGTCCTCGGCGTCGAGCGCCACGAGCTCGCTGCGGCGGAACGCGCCGGCGTAGCCCAACAGCAGCAGGGCGCGGTCACGGACCGCGCCGGGCCCGGAGTCCAGGTGGCTGATCAGGCGGCGCAGGTCGGCGGTGACCAGGGGCGCCTTACCCTGTTGCGCGGTGCCCCTGCTGCGGCGGATGCCCGACCAGACGGCGCGCACCCGGGCGTCGCGCCCGGGCGGCTCGAACCCTGATGCGCGGTGGGCCTTCGCGATGGCGTTGAGGCGCTGCTGCAGCGTGGAGACGCGGCGGGAGGCGGAGAGGTCCGTCAGATAGAGCGCGACCGTCTCCGGTGCCGCGGGCAGCGGGTCGAGGTGGCGGAGCACACACCACTCGGCGAAGTCTGTCCAGGCGGCGCGGTAGGCGCGGCGGGTGTTGGGCGCGACGCCGGCTTGAACGTACGCCCGGGCCCGTTCGGCCAGTGCCGGCAGGTCGGCGGGCAAAGGCGAGGCCGACGGCTCCAGAGTGGTCTCGCTCATGGCCATTCCTCCGTGGGGGCCCGGCTGCAGCCTCGAGACATGCCTGGAAGACCACGTGACATGGCCAGCCGAGGCGGGGATCACCGCCAGGGAAAGGGTACCGCAAGGGCGGTCGACCTGGTCGGGGGCGGCAGATCTGAATCGTCGACCTCCTGGTCCCGATGGTGCCCTGCCAGGGCACCAGAGCTACTGCTGGGTCTTGGAGAAGACGCCCATACGGCGACAGTGGAACAGCTCGTCGACCGAGTGGTCGTGGGGTCTTCTGTCCGCTGGCCTCGCCGACGCGGGCGGTGAGCGGCTCGCTGCGCGCTGCGGGGAAGGAGACCTCTTGGGAACTATGTTTGGAGCCGAACGAGGAGCCTGGTGCCGTTGTCTTGGATGGTGCCGCACTACTGGGGGTTGACAGCCAGATACGAACAGACGTACCGTTGACATAAAGATGGTTCCTGAGGGGAGATCCAGGACGTGGCCAAGGCGTACAACACCGGGCGGCGAGGGGAGAACCTGGTCCAGCGGGCATATCGGGCGGCTGGGGCGCGCGTGTGGCAGAGCCCCGGCAGCCGCGGGTCTGCCGATCTGATCGCCGAGCTCCCAGACGGACGGATCGAGTACGTCCAGGTCAAGACTAGCGCCGTCGGCAAGGCAGCGTGGCCGTCCCGGCGCTCGAACGGCGCGCTCAAGAGCCGCGCCACACGCACCCGGGGGGGGCGTGCCACCCCGGTCGTGGCCCAGGTCGACCTACGCACGAACACGATCGAGCGGCGCTCCGCGCGCACCCGCCGCCAATTGCGGCCGCTGCGCGGAAGCGGCCGCTCGCGGGGCTAACGCCATGCACGGGTTGGTCTTCCACCTCCCATCGTGGTCGCAGACGTGGGCCGACCTGCCCTCCGCCTTGCGTTCCGCACTCCTCCTGGTGGTAGTGGCCCTGGTTATCGCACTTGCTTTCCGTTTCGCGGTTTCGGTCCGCCGGGGCCGCCGCCGCTGGTAGGCGGAGCGACCCCTTCGGTACAGCCCTACCGCCGCCGCCGCGTTCTCCCGAAACAGGCTCCCCTCCCGGATGTACCACCGGAGTGTGGTCACGCTCCGGTGACCCGTCTGCGCTATGACGCTCCGGCACTCCGGCGGCTGCCGCCGCCGTGGCCAGCCCGGCGCGCAGGCTGTGGCTGGCGTAGCGGGCCGGATCGAGGCCCGCTGAGGCGGCCGCGCGCTTGACCACGACCACCGCCCGATCGGAGAGCCGCCGCGGCTGCACCTGCCCGTGCCGGTTGACGGGCCGGAAGATCGGGACGTCGGCGATCGGGGCACGTCAACGGCCGCGGCCCGTACGGGATGCCGACCCGGCGCCCCTCACTCTCCTGGTCCGTCTTCGACTGCCGGAGGTTGACAGCCAGGCCGTCGCATACGAACTCCATGTCCGCGACGTCGAGGGCGACCAGCTGAGCGGCGGAAGCCGCCGGCAAAGCCGGCCAGAAGCAGCGCCCGGTCGCGGAGCCCGAGCAGCTGGTCGCCGCAGGCGGCCACCATCCGCCGGATCTCCTCGGTCCGCGCCGGTGCCTTCCCGAGCTGGGCCGTACCCTTCATGCGGCGGATGCCGCGCCACACCTCGCGCACCACCGCCGCCCGGGTCGGCGGCTCGTGTCCATACGCCAGCGGGCGTAGTGTTCATGGAGAGACACTACGCCCGCGGCGGTGACGGCTGCCGTCACCCACGTCCGCTGCTGCGGCGATATCGGCCGGATCGACGGGGACGCAGGGGAAGTGGAAGGCTGCGAGCCAGCGGCCGGCTCTCGTGTGGCCCTGCCGGCCGACGATCAGTGGGTTTCGGCGGCAAGGAACCAGGTGGTGCCCAGAGCCTCCCGCCTCCGCCAGAGGCGTTGCTGAATCCGGACCGCCTCGGCATGGTGGGCGTCCGTCTCGGTCCACAGCGCGTAAGACCGGACATTCGTCACGTGGAGCGGAAGGCATTGAGCCCCATGGGGGATCTTGCTAGCAACTGTTGAGCGCCCCTCGAGCATGGCGACCAGCTTGCCGGGGGTCCCAGCGGCCAGGCTGGCAGCGGTCGGTGTTGTTGCCTGCAGGCCCGCCTCGCCACGCGTGTCGAGCAGCTGCGCCGCGCCATGGACCGGGCGGCGCAGGTCGGCGGTGACCAGGGGCGCCTTGCCCTGTTGCACGGCGCCGCAGTGGACCGTCCACGGTACACTGTCCAACCGGCGCGGCCTACGTCCTACGCCGCCGGTCGGCGTGACCGCGAGCGGAGGAGGAACCCGGCCTTGGCGGACCGCGTTGCGGCGGCGGCCCTCAGGGAGGCGGCGACGCCTCCCCTGGCCGTTGCGGCCCACTGGGTTTCTGCTGGGGTGTTTGCACAGCCGGGTGTTCGCGACGGCGCTGCGGCGCGACGCGTGCCACCGCACCCCCGGATCTGTCGGATGGCCGGACGCATAGATGCGTGGTACATTGGAATAATGCAGAGCGATGCATTTGGTGACACCTCGGCCGTGCTGGACGCTTCCTTCTGGGACGTGGCCTTCGGGGCCCGGGTAGAGGTGTACCTGCTCCGGTTCTTCCGTCTGGTGGGCCCGCGCGCGGTGGCACGGGAGATCGAGGCCGCGGGCCTAGCCGCCAGCGCCGAGGGGTTCCGGACTTGGAGAGACGCCGGGCTGATCCAGCGGGCGGATCCGGCCGGGGGCTGGCCGGCACGGTGGGGCCCGGAGCGCTTCGCCGGGAAGGGAGAGCGCGACGTCCTCCTGCTCGCCCGCGAGCGGGAAGCGGTGGCGTTGATCAACGAGGCCCCGGCCAGGCAGTTCGCCGCGGCACACGGGCTCCTGGTCCTCGACGTTCCGGGCCTCGTCGCGCTGGCGGTCGACCGCGGCGTGATGCCCTGGCCTGCGGGATGGGCGGCGCTGGACCGGCTCGAGGAGGGCAACCGGACGGCACGGGGGCTGATCAACGCGGGCCGTGAGCTGCTGATGATCCTGTACTACAAGGGGGTGCGCTGATGGCGACGACGACGAAGTCCGTGCGCCTGGAGCCGGAGGAGACGCAGGCGCTGGCGGAGCTGGCCGGCCAGCTGGGCTGCTCGGAAGCGGCGCTGTTGCGGCGCTGGGCGCTGGAGGGAATCCGCGAGACGCGGATCGATCTGGCCATCCTGGAGTTCACCAAGGGCCGCGCCTCCGTGGAGCAGGCGGTGCAGGCGGCCGGCCTGGAGCGGCATCTCTTCGAGGCCGAGCTGATCCGCCGCGGCGTCTTTGGCCCGGGCGCGCTGGAGGAGTCCTCCGGGGAGTGGCTGCGCAACCTGGGCCGCGTGGCGGCCAAGCTCGGGGCGCCCGCGCTGCGCGAGGCGGTGACGGAGGTTCTGGCGCGCACGGAGGCCCGGGACGAAGCGGCCTCCGCGAGGGCGGAGTAGACGGCGCCGGCCACCGTCAGGCGCGGCAGGAACGCACGTGGGCTGTAGTGTACCCCGCTATACATCACGAGCAAGCCGCGAGCCCTCCGCCGCCGCGACGGCCGGGACCGGGGTCGACAGCTTCATCGGCCGTACACGTCGCCGCGCGGGCCGATGCGGTAGACCGTGACGGCGTGCGTCGCCTGGTCGACGCGGAACAGGACGCGCCAGTCCCCGACGCGGCGGCGGTAGGCGTCAGGCTCTCCCGCCAACGGACGGACGTCGCCCTTGAAGGGGTCGGTCGCCATCTGCTCCACAGCATCCGCCAGGCGCTTCTGCGTCCGGCGGTCCAGCCGTCCGAGAATACGCATGGCGTCGCGGAGGACGGAGACCGTGTACCCCGGTGCTGGCGTGTCCGGTCCCTTCGGCGCTGGCATTGGCGTCCCCCCCGCGGTGCAGCGTACCGCCTCCCGCGGTGAGAATCGGGCGTGCCGTCAGAGGCCAAGGTCGCGCGTGGCCTGTGCCCAGGAAACCGCATCGCTATCGGGCTCGTGTAGGGCATGGCGCTCCTCGGCCGTCGGTTCGACTGGCTTTTCTCCGAGCAACCAGAGCAGGGCGGTCCACGCCTCCGGGCGCTCGGCGTCGGGCAGGCGGCGGACATACGCCGATACCCACTCGAGTCGCGCCTGCCGCTGGTTGCGCCGCTGCAGGCGCTCGGCGACCCGGGCTAGTTCAGCCAGTTCGCCGACGGGCAAGACCTCGATGAGGCGGTACAGCTCGGCGCGGACGTCCTCCGCCGTGGCCACGGGCAGCCCCTCCATCCTGCTAGTCTAGCCGGTGGCGCGTTCCGGTGCCTCGGGTCGTACAGATGGACGGGGCAGCCCCGTAGTGTGAAAAGCGATACACTACAGGACGGCTGCGGGCACCGACACGACTCTGCCGCCGCGACGACCGGGACCGGGGTCACGCGGACCCGGACGCGGGCCGCCAGAGTCGCCCGCCCTACGCCGCGATCGCGATAGAGGGTTCCAACCGGTTGCTTGGGTACACGGTACGCGGTACGCCGCGCACCGTACGCCGTATACCGTGTACCCATCCGGCCACAACGCAACCGAGCTCAGCCCTCGCGCCCCCAATGGCGACGAGCCTCGCGTTCTCGGGCTCAGAACAGCCGCCGCGCGACGGGCTGGGCCGCCGGCACGCCGTCCCGCCGGCGGCGGCAGCCAGCGCTCGCCGAACAGCCAGGCGGGGTCTTCTCATATTCCCGTCGGCGAGCATCGAGCCGGTTCCGCAACACCTGGACGTTGCGATCGGCGTCCCTCTCGGAGAGGCCAGCTGCGCCGGCGAGCGCCTGAGCGCGCTTGCTGATGAGCTCGGCTGACGCGTCCAGGGGGACGCGCACCAGGGCGTCGTCCCACAGCCTTCTCGGCAAACGGCCGCCGGCTGACCAGGTGCGCGCGGTCGACCACGATGTCGATCGCCCGCTCCGTGGCCCCGGGCGTGGCCTCTCCGCAGCGGATCACCTCGGTTGCCCGGGCGCGAAGGAACTCAACGTCCTCCGCGCCCGGGTACGCTCCGAACAGGTGCCGCGTCCACTCCAGCCCGTCCGTGTACTCGGCCTGGATGGCCATGAGCGCCGCGTCGATCGCTGCCGCGAGCTGTGCTCGCTCGGCCTCGGCTGGCGCCCATCCCGCAGTGTTCATGCAAATACACTACACACGCCGCGCCGACGACGCCCACATCCACTGTGGCGGTGGCCAGGCCGATCGGCGTCAGACGGATGCGCCGCACCGGGTCGTGCCTACGCCGGCAGATCGGCGCCCGGCGCCAAGGAGCGGATCGCTCACAGATCCAGCACGCGCCGCACACCCTGCTGCACCGCCGCGCAAGTGGCCCGGTCGAGCGTGCCGAGGTAGCCCCGGACGCGGCGGGCATCGCAGGCCCGGATCTGGTCGCACAGCGCCACCGACGGCGCGCGCAACCCCCCGGTCCCGGCGGGCAGCTGCGGATACACCTGCGGATTGGCCGCGGCCCACGCGCCGTGCTGGGTGGTCAGGGGCACCACCAGCAAGACGGGGTAGCGCAGGGGGGGCCGCGGGAGACCGACCGCCACGGCCGGGCGCAGGCCGGCCTGCTCGTGGCCCGCCGGAAGCACCCGGCCCAGCGCCACCTGCAGGACGTCGCCGACGGCGAGTGCGTCAGCGGGCATCGCGGCCGCCCTCCACGACGAAGCCCTGGCCAGCAATCCAGCTCACGGGCCGGCCGGGCGGTGGCCCCCCAGGGCCCCAGTCGTAGGGCGGCAACTCGCCGCCGATGTCGGCGTCAAGCCAGGCGTGGTCCTCGGCAGTGGGGCCGGCGCCGACCGGGCGGTGGTCCTCTTCAGCGGGTTCGACGGTGCCCGCTGACCTCACGGCCGCGGCCAAGGCCTGGCTGGCGAAGGCCTGGACCGAGACGCCGGCGGCGCGGGCCGCCGTGCGGACCGCCTCGTAGAGGGCGGGATCGAGGCGCCAAGTGACGGGGACGACGGCCTTGGGCACGCGCACCACCGGGGGAAGGGTAGCAGAGGCCCCCTGCTTGTGCAAGCCAGCAATGCTGGCTTGCCGACCCGACCGCATGCGCGGCGGGACTTGCCCCTTGAGGAGGCCCGTGTTTTGGGAGCGCCCGGCCGGACAGGGTCCATAGTGGCCCGCTTCTCCGGCAGCGCTACGACGGCCGGCGCTCGCGCCGCCGTCCCCGGACCCAGAGGAGGCACAGGGGGGAGGGACGGGTCAGGTATGGTGCGGTGTCTTGATGACGTGATGACGCATTGCATTGCCATCACGGTCATGCTATCGTGACGGCGGAGGAGGCGCCCCCCATGAAGCCGGTCCGCCAGACTATCTCGATTCCATCCGAATTCGACGAGGCCATTCGCCGCATTTGGGGCGGCATGATTGCCGACGGGCGCCGGGTCACCTACAGCGCGGTCATTTCGGCGGTCCTGCTCGGAGCCTTTGAACAGCTGGATCGTGGCTACGCGGACGAGACGTGGGCAAAGATCCGTGGGTTCCTTTCCGACCAGGAAGTCATCGACAGCCTTAATGCCGATGACTGGTTCCGCCAGTATCGGAAGTATGCCAGGGATAGCGAGTTCTCTGATGACGGGGACGATGCGCCACAGCAGATCTCCGGCTAGATCGATGGGGGGCTGCGCTGGCACAGTGTCGGTGAACAAGGTGTGGCGTTGGCTCCGGGATCAGATTCGTGTCTGGTACGGTCGAGGCATCGGTTGGGCGGGTGGTCCGACGCTGTTCGTGACGGTCGCCGGCGGTGTGGTGGCCGTCTTGCTGCCGAGGCTGATACCGAATGCGCCGGTGACTGGATATGTCAACTGGTTCCTTGGGGCGGTCACGAATTATCAGCATCACCGATCGACGAAGGAGGATCCTATTGTGAGACGGTCTGAACTCAATGAGTATGCGGTGGAGTTGGAGAGCCTTAAGACAAGGCAGGCGCGGCTGGAGGGCAGCAACGAAGCTCTTGCCCAGATAGTTCGGAATCTCTATTCGGGACGACCGCTGGGTGCGCCAGGCGCGCCACCTGCTGTTCCGGGGCAGCAAGACCATTGACGGGTGGGGGGAAGTTGCTATGAATCGAGTGGCATTTTATCCGGGATGTGCACCGTATCAAGGGCCGCCTGATCCGGAGAGACAAAAGGACATCACTCGCTTCGTTCAACAAGCTCTGAGCCTGCCGGAAGGCGAAGTTGGGTTTGCCGAAGAGCCCATAGCGATGAGCGGCATGGTACATCCAGGCGTAGCCGTGACAGCGTCTGTGGACATCAATGATCTCACGGCACACCGACGATTTGTGTCGAAGTTGGAGGAGACCCTGCGCGCCGTCGGGTTGACGGTTGTCGAGGTCGTAGTCCAGCAGGTGGTCGACAATATGATGGGGGGCATTTTGACCGGGGCGGCCGCAGGCGGAGTTGTGGGTGGAAGTGCGCGCGCACCGTCGCAGAGGGCGGAGATTGTGACGGAGGGCTTGATTCTGGGCGCCGTCCTTGGGGCGATTTTCGGCGGCATTGTCGGAAGCTCCCTCAGGCGGCAAGGTCCGGTGCTTGGTGTGTGGAAGCGTGGCCCAGACCAGAGCCTACGGTGGGAACCGGCAGAACAGATTGTGCCTGCAGGCGTGAGGGGTCGGGAACGCGGGTTTGTGAGGGGCTAATTGCAGACAACCCTGCGCAGGGTCGGTCAGCCCCAGAGCAGGACGCACGTTGAGGCACGTGGTCCGGTGGCCCACATGCCTCGCCTCCACCATCCGGTAGCTCAAGGCTTCCGGTGCCCGGCCCCCCGTCCTCAGCGGCAGTCCTGCTGCAACGATGGCGAGCAGGCGCGGGGCGCGGTCGTGGACGACCGGTAGTGTTGACGCCTGTTGCTGCTACTGACCGCGCGGAATGAGAGCGAACAGAGGTCGGGCTGACCGGGGTGGGTGAGACGGAGAGCTGGCGGGCGGCGGCAGGGGGACGGGTGGAGTTGCGGTAGGGGCGGGGCGCGGGTAAGGAGCGAGGCTGGAGGGGCCCGGCGTCTCGGGGGGCTGAGGCCTCGGGCGAGGAGCGCCGCGAGTCCGGGCCGGCCCCTGCCGGTGGAATCGAGGTAGACAAGCGAAGGCCCCGCGACCGGCTGTCCGACCTGACAGAAAGGCAGCCGGCGCGGGGCTTCGGCTTCACCAGCATGGTGATCGTATTGTGGTGGCTCTTGGAGTGCAAGCGATGGCAGGCGGAGGCGAACCGCCTGTTGCTGGAGTGGCCGCGGAGGACGGGGCGGGTGTGTCCGAACTGCGGCAAGCGGGCGCTGGTGGGACACGGGCGGCGGAAGCGGACGGTGCACCACGGGTCGGTGCCCGGCGGGCGGTGGGCGGTGTGCGGTGTGCTGAAGTTCGAGGTGCAGCGGGTGCGCTGCCGGGCCTGCGGGCGGTGCCACACCCTGTTGCCGGGGTTCGTGGCGCGGTATCAGCGGCATCCGAACCGGGTGCGGCAGGAGGCGGTGGAGCGGCGGGAGGCGGGCGCGAGCTGGGGCGTGGTGCTGCAGGCACTGCGGGGGCTGGGGGTGCCCCTGGGGACGGCGACCTCTCCGCGGCGGTGGGTGGCCGGGGTGCGGGCGCGGATGGCTGCGGCGGCCGAGACGCTGCGGCGTCTGCCGGCGCCGGACGGGCAGCCGCACTATGGCAGCGTGGCCGCGGTGGGGAGCTGGGCGGCGTTCGCCGATCTGGTGCGGGAGGCGGTCACGGCCGCAGGGATGGAGGTGCCGCGCGCCGGCGAGGAACTGGCGGCGGCGAACCTGCTGGGAGGCGGGCGGTGGGCGGTGTGAAGCGGGCGCAAGGCGCTGCCATGGTGGGCGGCCCGGCAGGCCCCGCGACCGCTCGAACCGTGGTTTTCGCACCTGAGGACCGACATGGTGCCGCGGACAGGTTCGCGTCGGGGCCGAACGCGCCGCTCGGCGGAGGGGGCCGCCTCGTGATCGTTGAGGCCCTATAGATCCACCCGATTCGGTCCGGGGGGGACCGGCGCGTCGAGGAACTCGGGGGCCCGGAGGCGGCGGGAGCGCGCCTCCGGGAGGGGGCCCCGGGGTGCGCGACGAGGAGCAGGACCCGCGGCTGGAAGAGGCCCTGGCCCGCTACGAGGCGGTGGCCCCGTACCTGCGCCGCCGGCGCGGTGATCCTGGACCGGGGCTGGGCTCCGTGGCGGGGGTGCCGCTGCCCTGGTCGGGCGGGGCGTTCCGGGTTCGGTCGCGGGCGCAGCTCTACCGCTACCTGAAGGCGGCGCGGGCGGGGCGGCTCCCGGCGCTCTATCGCAAGGAGGCGCTCGGACAAGGGCAAACGCACGGCGATCCCGCCGGAGCTGTTCGCCCAGTGCTGCGGGCTGAGGCAGAAGTTCCCCCACATCAGCAGCGCGCAGATCATCGAGACCCTGACGGCTGCGGAGGTGCCCGGGGCCGAGCGCCTGGCCGCCTCGACGCTGCGGCGGTGGCTGCGGGAGGAGCACCTGCCGCGGCAGGGCGCGCGGCCGGCGGGGCCGCGGCAGCGGTCGTACGTGCGCTGGGAGACCTCGGCGCCGAACGAGCTCTGGCTGGCCGACGCCACACCGGGTCCGTTCCTGCCCAATCCGGAACGGCCGGGCAAGTTCCGCCAGACGCAGCTCCTTCTGATCGAGGACGCGTACAGCCGGCGGGCGGTGGGGGGAGGCTTCTACTGGAACCAGCAACTCCCCGCATTGGATGACAGCTTCTATCGGGCGACCCTGGCCTGGGGCATACCGACGCAGACGTACATCGACCACGGCAATATATTCATCTCCCATCACTTCAGGCGTGTCTGCGCTGACCTGGGAGTTGGGGTCGTCTATGCAAGAACCCCGTGGGCGAAGGGGAAGATCGAAAGGATTATCCAGACCGTCCAGGATGCCACCTTCGATCAGTTCCGCGATCTGATCGAGCGCGGAGAAGTCACCGACCTGCCCGGTCTCAACACGCATCTCTGGCTCTGGCTGGACCAGGCCTACCACCAGCGCATCCACTCCGAGACCGAGGCCCGCCCGGTCGAGCGCATGCCCGGGCCCGTCCGCCCGGTGGGCGACGTGGCCGCCCACGAGCAGACCTTCCTATGGCAGGCCACCCGCACCGTCCGCCGCGCCGGGTGCACGGTCGAACTCTTCGGCAACACGTACGCCCTCGGCGATCCGGCCCTGGCAGGGGCCAAGGTGCAGGTCCGCTACAACCCCTATCGCCTGCAGACCGTCGCCATCTGGCAGGAGGGCCGCTTCCGCCAGACTGTCACCGCCGGAAAGCTCCAGCGCGAGCGCCATCCCCACGTCAGCCGCCTGCCCGAGCGCGGCACCGTCAGCACCCCGACGACGCTCAACCACCTCTCCGCCCTGCACCGCCGCGCTGCACGGGAGGAGCCCAGGAATCCCGTCTCCTTCGCCGGTGCGGTGCCGCCCCGGCGCCTCGCCGAGTTGTTGGCCGAGGCCCTGGGCCGGCCCCTGGAGCCCCGCGAGCTCCAGACCTGCCGGCGGCACTGGCAGCGCTACGGGCCCTTCGACCCCCAGGTCTACCGCCCCGCCCTCGAGCGCTGCGTGCAGCAGAAGGGCGCCGCCCACCACGTCTCGGTCTATCTCGACATCTGCCGTCCGGAGGGGGACCTGTGATGCCGGCCTTCAGCAAGGAGATCGACGAACTGCTCCCCACGACCCAGTGGCCCGAGTTGCAGGCCCGCCTGCGCCATTGCGTCACCCAGTGCGGTCTCTGTGTCCTCAGCGGAGACCCCGGAGTCGGCAAGACGGCCGCGGTGCGGTCCTTCTGCCAGGCCCTCGACCCGGCCACGCACCTGACCCTCTACCTGGCCGACCCGGCGCTGACCCCCCGCTCCCTCTATCGCCTGATCGCGGCGCACCTCGGCCTGGAGGTCCCCTGGTCGGGCAGCGAGTGTGCCCGCGCCGTGCGCCAGGTCCTGCTCGGCCGCCGCCAGGCCGGCGTCACCCCCGTACTCGTCCTCGACGAGGCCGACGAACTGCCCACCCGCACCCTCGCCGAGCTGAGGGTGTTGCAGAACGGGGAGATGGACCACCTCTCCCCGACCGCCGTGATCCTGGTGGGGACCCCCCTGCTGCGCCAGCGCCTGCGACAGGTCACCCTCGCCGCCCTCGCCCAGCGGGTGACCGCCAGCTACCACCTCGTCGGCCTGACCGCCGCCGAGACCGCGGCCTACATCGACCTCCAGCTCGGACTGGACGGCACGCCCGCCGTCACCTTCACCCCGGCCGCCGTCGAGGACGTCTTCCACCTGACCCGTGGCGTGCCCCGGTTGATCAACCGCCTGTGCCAGACCGCGCTGCTGGCCGCCGCCGGCGGCGAGAGCCCCGTCGTCGAGCCCCGCACGGTCAAGGCGGCCGCCATCGACTCCGGCCTGGCCTGATGGCCCCGCCGGCCCCAGGGAGGTGACCGCCATGGACGTCGGACCCGGAGCGGACGGACCTCGCGGCCCGCCCACTTCTGGCGCGCAGACCCCGCGCCCTCGTCCCGCTCGGCACCGGGCCCCCACACAGAAGGAGGTCTTTCCGTGCGCACGCTGGAGATCAACATGGACCGCCCCCTGATCATCGCCTCCACCGTGCTCGCTCCCGACCTGTGGTCCTACGCTTCTTTCGAGTTCGCCTTCCGCACCCGCGTCAGCGATGGCATCCGCATCCGCTTCCGCGACCTCTCCGATGTCCGCGTCTTCGCCGCGGCGGTGCGCCGCTTCGCCGACCAGTGCCGCTCCGTCGACGGCCGCTTGCTCGATCTGGACCTGCCTCAGACGCCCGCCGCGTCACCGCCTGCTCGCTCGACCCGGCCCGTGGCCGCACGCACTCGCCGCCCTGCCCGTCCCACTCCGCTTTCCTTCGGCTCCTGAGCCTCGCCGCTGGGCCGCACTAACGCCCCCCACCCACGGTCCCCCCTCCGGGGGACCGTGGCCCCTTTTGCCCGCCATCCATCTCTCAGTTATCTCGATCAGCCGATTCTCAAAGAGCACGATCAGTCGCACTGTTGCGAGCCGGATGCTCCGGACCAGGGGTCATGGAGAGTTACACAAAACAGCACTACACGGCGCCGCGACGGTTGTTGCGGCGTCCCCCTTCGTCCTGCCGGCGCCAACGGGCAGGTCCCTCCCCGGGCTCTCGGACGGGAGCGCCGCCGGCTGTGCAGCGCCGCCCGTCAGCCTGAGGGTGCGGATGTAGGCCGCGATTCCGCAAGCATGTACAACGGTGTACATGCTCCCCGGGCAGAGTACGGTGCCACGGCCCCAGGTGGGTGCCGCGCTGTGTAGTCGTCGGCGAGCGATGCCCTGTATCGCCTGCCGCGGGCGGCCCGGAGTTCGGTCAACCTACGCAGGAGGTGTTCTCCGGTTCGCCCTGTGCGTGGCGGGACTCGTCAGCGGCAAGGGGTCCGGCTGCCGGCGTCGGCGGACGGGGGCCGCGCTCCACATCTGAACCAGCATGCACGCAAACGGTTCGTGGGCACTGCCCAGGCCGGAAGGACCAAACGGCGGGTACGGTACCGGTGGTGGAGGGAGCACTCCGCTCGGCGCGAGCGGGTCGTGCCCGCCGATTGCCGGCGCCCCCCGGGCGGCACATGCTCCACGGCGGCAGCCCGTGCTTGGCGAACGGCAGGTCGGCGCCCGGCGCCAAGGAGCGGATCGTTGATCCAGCACGCGCCGGACACCCTGCTGCACCGCCGCGTAACTGGCCCGGTCGAGCGTGCCGAGGTAGCCCCGGACGCGGCGGGCGTCGCAGGTCCGCATCTGGTCGCACAGCGTCACCGACGGCGCGCGCGACCATCCGGTTCCGGCAGGTAGCTGCGGATACACCCCGCGGATTGGCTTCGGTCGAGGTGCCGTGCTGGGTGGTCAGGGGGACCACCAGTAAGACGGGGTAGCTCACGGGTGGCGGCGGGAGACCGACCGCTACGGCCGGTCGCAGGCCGGCCTGCTCGTGGCCCGCAGGAAGCACCCGGCCCAGCCGGGCGGCGGCCCCCCAGGGCCCCAGTCGTAGGGCGGCAAGTCGCCGCCGAAGTCGGCATCGATCCAGCGCGGTCCTCGGCGGTGAGCGGGCTGTGGTCCTCTGCATCGGGCTCGCCAGTGCCCCCTGCCTTCACGGCCGCGGCCAGCCCCTGGCTGGCGAAGGCCTGCACCGAGACGCCGGCGGCGCGGGCCGCGGCGCGGCCCGCATCATCCTGAAATTCGCAATGGTGAGGCGTATAGAGAACACACGATCGGCAAATGGTGCGAACGGTGACTTGGGTCGGTCGCGGGGGCCGTGCGGTCAAGGGCGAGGACGGCGCAGGGGACGATGGCGACGGTCCGGACGGTGGTGGCGCAGCCCGAGGTGGGCGGCGCGGGGGGCGCTCTGGCCCGCGGCAGGGGGCTGGCCTACGATGCGGATCCCGGCCATGTCGGCCACCTGTTTCGGTCCAGGCGGCCGCCCCTCCCTGGCTCCCCCCAGATGGTGGCCCTGCCCTTGTGTCCCTTCGCCAAGGAGAACGGAGCCCGGTGAGGCGGTACCGCTTCATCCAGGCGGAGAAGGCAGCGCACCCCGTCGCCATGATGTGCCGACTGCTCGAGGTGTCGCGGTCCGGCTTCTACAGCTGGCTTGATCGGGGTCCGTCCCGGCGCGCCCAGGAGGATGCAGCGCTCGTGGATGCGATCGCGGAGATTCACAGAGACAGCCGCGGCACGTACGGCATACCACGCATCCATGCCGCCCTGGCCGATCGGGGCCGACACGTCGGCCGGAAGCGCGTCGCCCGCTTGATGGGCGTCGCGGGTCTCTGCGGGCTGCGCCGGCCGCGGCGCCTCCGCACCACCGTCGTGGACCCGGATGCGATGCCCGCCCCCAATGTGTTGAACCGGGACTTCACGCTCGGAACGCTGAACCAGGTCTGGGTCGCCGACTTGACGTACATTCCGACCAGCGAGGGATGGCTGTTCCTGGCCACCGAGCTCGACTGTTGCTCGCGCAAGATCGTGGGCTGGTCCATCGCCAACCACCTGCGGACGGAATTGCCCCTGGCGGCCCTGCAGATGGCCCTGCGCCGCCGGCGTCCCTCCCGTGGGCGCCTGATCCACCACAGCGACCGCGGCTCCCAGTACACGTCCGGCGACTTTCAGCGGGAGCTGACCGCGTGGGGCGTCACGCCCTCGATGAGCAAGCGCGGCGACTGCTACGACAACGCCGTCGCGGAGAGCTTCTTCGCCACCCTGAAGGCTGAACTCGTCCACCGCCAGGTGTGGGCCACCCGTGCCGAGGCGCGCCAGGCCGTGTTCGAGTGGATCGAGGTCTTCTACAACCGGCGCCGCCTGCACTCGACCCTCGGCTACCGGAGCCCGGAGGCGTTCGAGCAGGAGGTGAGCGCCCAGGCCTCGCTGTTGGCCGCGTCAGGCTGACGCCACGCGGGTCGCCTTCGGGACTCCAAGCGCCGCACCGGGCCGTCCTAACCGGGGCCCCCGCTACGCCGGCGCCGTCCTGGGGCGGCCCGGAGGGCTGCAGGACGGTCGCCGGCGTTGCGGGGTGGTCTGGACGGCCCCTCTCGAGTCGCCACGTTGCAGGCCCGCTGTGCGGTCCGTTACCCTGTTCTGGCGGCCGCGAACACTTTCGCGGCCGACGCCACCCGGCGAGGGAGTCCCTTTCCCGTCCCAGTCCCGCGCTTCTGCCCCGTCCCGCCGCCCCGAGGTGGCCTGTCCACGAAACCGGGGAAAGACCAGCAGGAGGACCTCCTGGACCAGAGAGTACCGGGCATGTTTGGCCTTATGGTGTGGCGCCAAAGCGGAGGTCAACAGGTCGCCAAGGCCAACGGCCTCAAGGAAGCGCCAGATGAGATTCGCTCCGCCGAAGGGGGTTGCATTCTTGAGAGTGAACTGCTCCGGGAGAACACGGGACCGCTTGCCCCCGCCGCCGCTCTCTGCCACCGTGCGGTGGTCAACCCCTCAGGATCGTCTGAGGATGTATTTCGCCGAATGCCCTGATGTTCCTACACTTGCGGCCACGGTCCACTCTTTTCAGGCCATCCTTGCGAAAATCAGGATCATAGAGGCCGGGACCCAGGCGCCAGGTGACGGGGACGACGGCCTTGGGCAGCGCGACCACCGCGGGCGACGGTAGCAGAGAACGTCTGCTTGCGCAAGCCAGCACCGCTGGCCAGCACTGCTGCTGACCACCGATACGTGAACGTTATCGGTAGCCAGAGCCTCCTGGCGCTGAGGGTCAGGCGGCTAGTGCCGGATCGGGTCCGGTACCACTACAAGTGGTCTGCACGCGTATTTCAGAGGGTGGTCACGTCGCCCGCACCGCCGCTCTGCTCCACCGCCCGCGTCCGCGGCAGCCCATGGCAGTCGTCTGCTGAGGTCTGTCGTCCGCGGCAGCACCCAATCGTGCACCGGGCTGAGGACAAGCGCCGTCTGCTTCTAGCTGGAATCATCGGTGCGTTGCGCCACACCATTGATGAGGAAGTGCCCACGATGAGAGTCGCCGCACAATAGGGATTCGTATACGCGGACATAGGCCTCAACACAGCGATCCCACGTGAAACCGAGCAGTTTCTCTGCCATACCCTTGGCCTGTAAGCGAGCTACGTCGCTTCTTGCGATGAAACCACAAGCGATATTTGCAAATGCCTCATCATTGCCGACTGGAGCGAGCGGCCATTTGTCGGAAAACAACTCGCGATAAATTGGAATGTCCATGATTGCGATCGGTGCGCCACACAGCAGCGCCTCCAACGGAGGCAGGCCAAATCCCTCCGCAAGCGATGGGTGGACGAAGACATTTGCCGAGGTATATGCAGCTGCGAGCAGTTGGTCTGGCAGAGGTCCGGTGACCCGCACTCGGTCAGCCACGCCAAGGGACCGGACCGCCTGAGTTAAGGCACGTCCGGACTGGTGCGAGAGACTGCCCACCACAAGAAGTTGGGCATTAAGCCCTTTGTTCAAAGCGTGCCGCAAGGTATGAACAGCCAAATGGCTCTGCTTGTAGAGGCGAGTAGTGGCAAGGGTCACAATTAGGGCAGCTTGTGGATCAATCCGAAGCGACTGCAGCGTGTCTCGAGCGCTCTGTGGGGAAATCTTTTCAAACGTAGTGATGCCGGGATAGATGACATCGACGACATCGCGGGACACGCCGGCAAAGCGTTCGATGTCCGCACGAGCGCTGAAGCTGTCGGTTGCAATTCTGTCGGCGCGCTCAAGGATGAGACGCAGTTGTCGCTGGTAGGCTTCGCCGGCAAAATTCAGAGCTAGCGGAATAACGTCGTGCAGAGTCACCAACAGACGAACATGGGATGGGAGCCTGTCCAACCAATCCATGGTCTCTCCGTTTGTCAGGTCATGGAGCACTGCCGGTCCCTGAGCGGCAAGAAGGGTCGGCCAGTATGCTCTTGCGGCAGTCTGGGATCGTTGTGGGCGAGCTGGACTGTCGATCTGACTCCAGAAACAGATGTTCGACAGCTCTTCGAGCCGTTCGCTCAATTCACGAGCAAAGCGCGACCATCCATTTGGAATATATGAGCACGCGGTCACATCCACGACAACGCTGCCGGATGTGCGGATATTGGCGCGTGTCGTTTGGCTGGTCACGGTGGCACGCGTCCATAGGCATCCTCAACGCGCACCGCGTCACCCCGGTGTCCGGTGCTCACTTCCACCAGCGTACTGTCCTGCGGGGCCCTGATCCGGTGCACCGCCCAGGGATCGATCATGATCACGTCCCCGGGCTGGAGTACCCTCTCCATGTCGCAGTCCTGGACCGTCACCGCGCAGGCCAACAGCAGGATGGTCTCGTGCTTGTGCTGGTGGTAGTGCAGGCTGGTGGAGTGGCCGGCCCGGATCTCCAGCGTTTTTCGCATGTAGTGTTCAGCGTTTGCCCACCACAGATCGCGCCTCCAGGGCTTGGGCACCTCCACTATGTCCGGCGCGGGCGTCACCGTGATCATGCACCCATCCCTCGCGGTGCGGCGGGTGAACGGACCCTCTCCCGCCACCAGGCCAGCAGGTCGACAATGGTTCGATGGAAGTCGATCCGCGGCTCCCAGCCGGTCGCGGTGCGGAAGGCGGACGCATCGCCCACGAGCCGGGGCACGTCCGCGGGTCGACGGCGCTCTGGGTCGACCTCGACCGTGAACGGCTTCGCTGCCGTGGGCGGCGGGGCAACCCTCCGCCAGCGAGGTGAAGGGCGTGCTGGCAGCTCGCCACAACCCTCCGCCTCAGAAGCGCCCCGTGTCACAGAAGCCATGCGGCTGCCTCCGGCCGAGGCTTCTCCGTGAAGTCGTCGACCGCGTACACCGCCACGCCGTGCTCCAGCAGAGCCCCCCTCCAGGATGTGTCCGAAGCCCTTCTCCACACGATGCGCGAGAACGCCGACCAGGACGAAGCGCTCCGCCTGCCCGGCGTGGCGCGCGGCGAGCCGCACCGCGGCCGCGTAGGTGGTCTCGTCGCGCGTTACCGTGTCGGCGGGCAGGAAGACGCAGACCTCGCGATCGGGGACCTGTTCGCGGTCGCGGTAGGCCTCAAGGGCGTCGGCAATAGCCCGGGCCGTTCCCCGGGGGCTCTCCTCCAGGATCAGCTGCTCAGGGGGCAGACCCAGGAGCAGGGCGCGGGCGAGGTCCAGGTGGCGGCGGTTCAGGCCGACAAGGACGTGTTCGTCCACCCTCTTCTCCCGCCGCCAGGCCACACCGAGTAGGCTGTCCCCGTCGGGAAGGCTGCAGAAGGGCTTGGGCTGTTCCGGCATGCTCCAAGGCCGGAGCCTCTCTGCGACCCCGCCGGCCAGGATGAAGACGACCACGCGTGCCCCTCCCCACCGCTGCCACACGGAGATAGGGGGTGCCGCGCTCCGTTCGGCGATTCGTGCGCGCTTCGGACCGGACCGCCCGCATGCTTCGGTCGGAGGCGGCCGCCCATGTCGGCGCGGCCGGCCAGGCCCCGAACCTTGGGGCAAACAAGACCAGGGACCGCATCGGGGGTGGAAGATGGGCGGGTGGCCGCCAGGACCGAAACGGGCGGCCGCCATGGCCGAAGCGCGCAATTCGGGGGACCGCGCGAGGGGGCCTCTATCATTGGGGACAAGCCCGGATCCGTCTCCGGGTCGGCCCGCGCTATGTGCGCAGTCCGCTGATGGCGATCACCGAATCCGGGCATGCTTGCCCGTGCCGGAGTTCCCGACCAGAAGGACCGTCTCGTGCGCCGGGATGAACCGCCCGCTCGCCAGCTCGTCCACCCGCGCCTTCGCCAGCGAGGGCAGCACCGTGAAGTCGAAGCCGGACAGCTCCTTGACGACCGGAAAGCGCGCGGCCCGCAGGTTGCGCTCGTAGCGGTGCAGCTCCCGGGACTCCCACTCCGCCTGCAGGCAGGCCTCAAGAAAGGGCAGGACCGCCTCGGGGGCGCCTGAGGCCTCCGCCAACTCCCGGTAGCGCTGCAGCGCCCCCGGCAGGTGCAGCGCGCGCAGGCGGGCGTCGATGCGCCCGCAGAGCGGCTCGTCGCTCATCGGGCCTCACCCTCGGTCAGCCAGGCGTAGGCGTCGCTGCCCACGTGCTCGACCACGGTCTCCGGAAAGCGCGCCAGGGCTGCGGCCGCCAGGCCCTCCGGCGCCGGCCCCGCGGCCGCGTCCATGGCCAGAACGGCCCGGACGCTCTCAAGGTCGTAGGCGTGGTAGCGGCGGGCCGTCGCGAGCGCCGCCGCCAGCCGGTCCAGGCCCGCCGCCTCACCGAGCCGCAGGATCGCCACCAGCTCGCGGTAGTCCTCCGGCCGCGCAGCCAGGAACTCGTCCCGGTAGCGCGTGATCTCCGGCGCGCCCCGGGCGATCACGGCCGCGTGCGCCACGGCCCGCGGCTTGCGCTCCAGCACCGGCAGGTAGTGGACCAGCTGCAGGGAGCAGCCCCCCCCGCGGCTGGCGTTCGTGGACGGCGATCCTCCGTTCCTGATCGCTCAGCTCGACGCGGTCCCAGAAGACCCGTAGCAGGACGCTCCGCCCGGCCCAGGCCGCCGGCGCGGCCGCGAGACTCATTCTGAGGCATGACGGCCCCTCTGCTCAAGTGACGGGGCGGGTAGGAGGTGATCGCGGTTCGTCTCCGCCTCGCCAGCCTCGGCGCTACGCCTCATCTAACCGGAGGGATGACACGTGCCTCTCTATGGCGGCCGCGACAACAACAGCCTGACTTACACGAGCTTTCCATGTGGAAACGCCTTCTATGCGGGTACAATCGGCGTCGCGACAACCGAAGGGGGCCAGCCGTATAGCGACACACTTCGCAATGGCGCCACCCACAAATACATGATCTGGGTCGTTGAGGGCATGAATTCTCCATCTCGTCCGTCTGGAGACACCGCCGCACAATGGGGAGATGCACAAGGTCAAAAGGCCTTCTCCGTCGCCAACAGCGGTCGTTGGCAACACACGTACGACTTCATATGGCTCGACATCGAGAAGGGGAACTACTGGAACAGCTCCAGCAGCGCATACTCTAGCAACGTCTCGATTATCAATAACTTCATCCAACAGTTCACGAGCAACAGTTGGAACTGCGGGATCTACTCCGGACCAAGCCTATGGTCCAGCATCACCGGAGACGCCACCATAGGCACAACCGTGACCGGTGTGTCCGCCACATGGACCTCCGAAAAGTGCCTAACGAGCAAGACCTGCCCCACGACGATGTCCTCGGCTCAATCGTTCGGCGGAACGACGCCCACGTGGTGGCAGTACACGGAGGACGTCTGCAGTAGCACGGCCGACTTTGATGTTGGCACCAGCCTGCCATCTTGATGTTCCTCTCACACGCAGGAACCCAGAGCAAGGGGCAACAGACCCTGCCCCTTGCTCGCCCACAGCCATGTGTCGGCGCCCCCATACCGCAGGTGCCCAGGACCACAGGGCGCCGCAGACCCACTCTCTTATCGGGGGGTCACGCGATGAAAGCCCTTGCCCTTCTTGGACGCAACCAGCCTCTGATCAGTCGCACGTCGCCATCGTTGAACGTAAACGGAGCGGCGGTAGCAGGGAGCGAAACCGAACTCGCTCTGCTCACCCATGGCTTCTTTGATCGATACGACATTGTCGTACCGACCCTTCAAAAGTCGTTGCTGGAATCCTACCACAACGAATTGCTTGGTGCCGGCGTCGACATGAGCCGCGTCCGCCTTGTCCTTCCCGGCGTCCTCGCCGAGAGCCTGTCTACCACCGACTACATTGCCGTTCATGACCCGCAGTCACCATACATTGGACGTCTGGCGGCGATGGTGCATCCGGTCACACCACATCCAACGCCGTGTACGTGCGTGCATTTCAGCATCAGTTACGGATCGCTTTACCCTGTGTTCGCCGACGCGTGTTGCGGCATTGCGACCGAATACGACGCCATGTTTTGCACATCGCGCGACTCCTGCGATGCCCAACGCAACATCTACTCGCAGCTATGCAGCGCCTACGGCCTTCCCGGCGGTGCTTGGAACCACCGCCTTGAACTCCACCCGCTTGGTGTCAACTGGGACGCATTCTATCCACGTATCGCGCGAAAGGAGGCGCGCAGGCTCCTTGGACTCCCTAGGGACGGAACCTGGATAACGTACGTCGGCCGCATGACCGACGTGGATAAGGCAGATCTTCGCATCCTGATAAGATGTCTTGCGCGGCTTCAGACGCAAGCCGAGCCAGATCCCTTGTATCTCCTGCTCGCCGGGGCAGATCGAGGTTATTCGCGAGTCGTTCGAGAATACGCAGCGAGGCTTGGCGTCGGAGATAGGCTCTTCGTACTGGGCAACATCACTCCGCTCGAGAAGACCCTTGTGCTTTGGGCCTCCGATATCTTTACATCTCCGGCGGACAGTGTTCAGGAGTCATTCGGAATTGCGGTGGTTGAAGCTATGTCGGCCGGGCTCCCGGTGGTTGTAAGTGACTGGGGGGGGTACCGCGACATCGTTCAGGACGGTGACGGGTACCTGATCCATACGGCCTCAGCGGCATGCATGGCGGACATCGACGTCCAAGCGGAAATGGGCCTACCCGAATTGGATCACCTTCCTATGAGCCAGGCCGTAGTGGTTGACGAAACGCAGCTAGCAATGGCCCTGGGTCAACTTGCGCGCGACCAGGCCTTGCGGGTTACCATGGGCAACGAAGGTCGGCGTCATGCGCAGCGCTTTGACTGGCGACAGGTCGTTGCTCAGTATGAAGAATCCTGGATGAACTTGAAGAGCATGGCTCGCGGCGCATCGCGCTTGACCCAAAGGAGGGTCTCACTAGGCCGGGCGTTCGCGCACTATCCATCACGGATGATCACGGGCGACGATCGTGTCCGGCTAGCTGCCACGACCTGGCCGCAGATGGAACCCCCACCAGCCCTCGCGCATTTGTGGCCGCGTGAGGTGAGGATGAGGATTGTGCGTCACCTGCACCGGGGTGAGGCAATGGTGCGCGAGGTAGCGACGAGCCAACTGGAGACGCGGTGCTTGCTGTGGCTGGCGAAGCATGGAGTGGTGGAGATCTGTGCTGCCGTATAGCCTGCGCTGTCGCAAGGGGTCCGCGCGCTTCGAAGCTGTGAGGAATGGGGCAGTAGGGAGCGATACCCATGAGGCTGCTGATGACCGTTCTGCATCGGCAATGGTCAAAGCCGAATCCGCTGGTGCCGAGAGTATTTCCGCCGGTTCTTCGGGATGGAGTGATCGTCACTATCGACTGGGACACGGAACGTATTGTGTCGGAGGTCCCATTTGACTCGCCGGCAGGCCATTGTTTTTCACGACACGCGTTGTTTCTTGCCAGCATGGTTGGCAATCGCGTGGTGGGGCTTCGGGACACTGCGCGATCCGCCCTGGTGCTTACTCATGGACTATTCAATGATCTACACACTATTCGTGCGAGTAAGCGCGGATTCCTCGTCACGTGCTCGGGAACCGACGCCATAGTTGAAGTGGACCTCGCAGGTAGGACGGTGTGGTCGTGGTTGGCTACAGAGCATGGCTTGGATAGGACGTCGAATGGACAGCGGCGTGTGGTGCGACGTTGGGAGGACTACACGGAAGCGCCGCCGCAGACCGCGCAGCAAACGACCCACATCAATTCAGCGGAGGAGGTGGGTGAGAGCATAGTCGCGACGCTCTTCGCACAGGGTGCTGTCGTGGAAATTGAGCGAAGTTCTGGACGGTGGCGCCGAGTAGTAAACGGCCTGATGCGGCCGCACTCGATTCGCGCGCGACCGGGAGGGTGGGTGATATGCGACAGTGGCGCCAATGGGGTCGTATTGCTTGAGAGAGACTACAGCGTGGCAGCCATAATTGAGCACGGGTTTGATTGGCCGCAGGACGCGATGGTTGTGGATGCTGAGGGTAACAGACTACTTGTGCTTGACGCGAACAACATGCGGATTGTTGAGATACGGCTCAGCACAAACAGAGTTGTGAAGGAAATGCGCTTTCCCGAGCGGTGGAAGGGGTTTGCCCTAGGCGTCTACCCGGAGGAGTGGCCTACGCTGGACGCGTTGCCCGGTGCCGTCCAAGCGGGGGAGGGGCGTGGGTATGATGGGACCGCTGAGCGAAATCGGTGATTGCATTGACTGGCTCCTTCGGACGCGGGGCGTTCGCGAATTAGACGATCCGACGCCATTGCGGCCACCATCCGGCTGCAGAATTGGTGCGCTAATGCGGAGATGGCATGGGCATATCGCGGCTGGGCGGCGAGTGTTTATTATCACGCGCCAGAACTGTGTGGGCAGCATGCGTATCACGTCGGCTGTCGGAAGGTCTGTCTTGCGCCCTATGTGGCTCAGGGTCGATGCCCATGGTCGAACGCATGACAATGCCGTTGGCGTCGAGTTGCGGCGACCTTACGATTGGTGGCTGGCAACGCCGTGCGCGATACTTGTGGATCGGAGCGGTCGCATTCTCCGTTCACGAGTGGTCAACACTGTATTGGCGTGGTCCGCGTTCGAAGAAGGCTCCATCCGTGCGCAAGAGGAGGGATGGTGATCACATGGCTCCAGGCGATAACGGCGTGCCAAACCCGGTAAAGGAGAGGATGGAGCCCTCGAGTTGCATCAAACGCTATCTGGAAGCGGTTCCGACACCCAGGTGTCACCCTCAGACGTGAAGGAAGGCTACCAGGCGAGGGACCGGCGGCGTCACCAACGTCACCGACGAGCGATACTCGGAGTTGAGCGCATTTCAGCGGGGACGGCGAAAGTCGTGGGCGTGCAGCCGCGTAGCTGCCGATACTGGAGAGCAGGCCGACCTCGTGCGGCGCTGTCTACCCGAAGCGTTAGCACATCATGGGCTTACCACGGAGAAGGCTGACCGCGTTTCCGCGCCCGCGGGCCGGGCGGGTTAGCCCGCTGGCCGGGAGCGGCACGGACGTGGAGGGCAGGTCGCCGGGTTGCGACGAAGGGGCCGACCGCGTCGGTGCTGCGCGGGCCGCCGGCCGTCGCCAACAGTGGGGGGAGTGTGCGGCTGTTTGCTCAAGTGGCGTGGCCAGGAGCGAGCCGAGGCAGCAGGACGCCGATGACGGGTAGCGGCAGGGGGATGCCGGCAAAGAGGAGCTCGCGGAAGCGCATCCCGTGCCACCACTCGATGAGTCGACGGTGGACCTCCTGCACGCTCTCCCAGCGCTGGCGGGGGCGCGGCGGCGGCGTGGGGGCGACCGGGGCCAGGGTCGCGGGGACCGCCACCGCACCCAGGGAGAGGGTGGAGACGGACGGTGGCGGGGTCGGCGACGGACCGGGCTCACCGGAGGCCTGGGCGTCGAGCGGCGGCCGGTCGGACGGCGGACCGGGATCGGCAGGGGACGGGGGCGGAAGCGGGCGCCGGTGCAGGATGAGGAAGGTCAGGCCCAACCAGACCATGCTGAGATGGTGGTGGAAGCCGACCCACGACCGGCCCTGATACTGGCTGAGCCCGACCTCCTGCTTGGCGTTCTCGTAGGAGTTCCGCTCGATCAGGGGCCGGCGGTGGGCGATCTGGGCCAGCTCGTCCAGGCTGGCGTCCTCCGGCGCGCTGAGGACGTACTGCTTCAGATCCTCCCTCCCGGTAGGACCAGACGGGCGCTCCAGCAGGAGCCAGACCGGCTCCGGCGCTTCGTCGGTGCCGTCCGTGCCGAGGACGGCCCGCAGGGCGCTGAACTCCCGGATCAGGGGCTTCCCATCTGTGCCATCGCGGTAGGCGATGGGGTGCCACTCGGCGTCGGGTACCGCAGCGCGGATCTGGTCGGCGGTGTGGAGGTGCGGCTTGGCGGGCTGGCCCACCGGGGGCCGGCCGCGGCCGGAGTACGGCGGCGGCGGCACCGCGGGGAGCCACGGTTGCCCTGGCAGCCAGAAGGCCGTCGTCGACTTCACGCGCAGGCAGAACGGCAGTTGGCGCGCCCGTAGTTCACGGATGAAGTGGCGGTCGGAATACCCGGCGTCGGCGAAGATCGTGCCGCAGCGCAGGCCCCAGTGCCGTACGCGATCGAGCAGGGTCAGGGCGATTTGGGGTTTGGTCGCGAATGTGTGGTCAGCGGCAATGCGGGACCTCTCTCGGCGTGCGGAGTCGTCCAGCCAGACCTGGGGCAGATACATCTGTCCCAGTAGGGGCAGTTCAAAGTCGTCGGTGACGCCGTGGAGTGTCACGACCACCTGCGCGTTGTCGACCTTGCCCAGCGCCCCGACGTACTGGCGCGCCACGCCGACGCTCAGCTTGCCCTTCTTCGCCCACCCGACCTCGTCGATGATGATGTCCAGCGTCGCGCCGCCCTGCCCGGCTTGATCGAGGGCATCGCAAACCCGGGCCCGGTCCAATGCCTCGGCCGACCACGGCGAGCGGACCAGGAAGTCCCACACCCCCTGCTGACGCGCGCCAGGCACGGCGGCCTCGATGGTCTCCCCGTTCTTGCGCTTCAGGTTGCTGAGAAGGCCCGTCAGGTAGCGCTGGGCCTGCCGCAGCGTGTCGGCGCGACCGAACACGGGCCGGAAGGTCTCGAGATACGCGGCGAGTTGCTCCGGCGGCGTCAGCGCCACGGAACCGAAGACGAATGGCTCCAGCTTGCGGCGCGTATCGCGCGGCCTCTCCGGCCGCGGCCCGAACCGCCGCAGACGTACCTCCTCCTCGCGCCGCAGGCGCGCCCAGTTCTCCCGTTGCCGCCGTTCCTCTTCCTCGTCCACGGGGCTCCACTTCGCGATCCGCATGGGAACTCATGGGAGTAGCCCGGGGTGAACTTTCGGATCCCTCTGTGCTACCTCTTTTGAGTGCCGCTTGGACTACATCATCCCATCGCTGTGGGTAGTAATAGTCGTGCCGCTGGCGATCTGCCGCGAGGGACTGCCATGGGGGTGGTCTAGGCGTTTGGGGGGCCGGGGTGATCTGCGTCCACTTCGCCTCCGGGCAGCCACCTGAGCTGCGCCCCGGACCCATCGGGAACTCCTCGCCCCCCAGGTGCGTCAACTGGTAGGGAACCAACCGATGACGGTGTATCCTGCTTGGGGTGTGCTAGATGCTGGAACTGTTCTCCTTCCCTGCCATGACCCGCCGCGGCGCCACAGTGGCAGGCTTGGTCTGCGCGATCGCGCTCACGGGTTGTGGTATGCCCCCGACGTCGCCTAACTCAAGTCCGTCGACCGCGTCGTCCTTGGCGGCGTCCTCGCCAACGCCAGCTCGGTCCAGGAGCGCTGCAGCCGCGAGCGTGACCGCTTCTGCATCGTCAGAATCTTCGGCGACAGCAGGATCTGCCAACGCTCAGGCTCACCGGCTTCACATGGTCACGGCAACTTCCGGGTGGCGCTATGGATCGGACTCGGTCGAGTACACATCCAACGGAGGGGAGACGTGGTCGGTCGTCACCCCACCTGGGTGGACGCAGGGCAGTATCTTCGGTTCATTCTTTAGTTCCGGGATATCGGCCATCGTGGTCGATGGCACAACCCCAGAGGTATTCACGACCCAAGACGATGGCGCCCACTGGATCTCGTCTCCCCTTCCTCTCAACCTCCCGATCGCCACCCCAATCTCAGTTGATTTCGTCGGACAGACCGGATGGGTCATGATGGTCAGCAATGCCGCGGCGGGTGCCCAAGAGGATGCGATCTATCGCACCTCGGACGCCGGAGCCCACTGGACGCAGGTCGGCAGCACCAGATGGTCCACCCACTCTACCTCCGCTATCGCGCCTGGCGGGTACAAGACGGGGATTGCCTTCGCCTCCGCTCTTGATGGGTGGGCGACGATTTCAAATTGCTGCTTGCAGGGGCATGCGGACCTGTACATGACGCAAGATGGCGGAACCACCTGGAGAACGCAGTCCCTCCCTGTATCCGCGCAGTTTGAGTCATTCACCTCGACGACTTTGCCGCCCACCTTCTTGAGCTCGCAGGACGGCGTCTTGCCAGTTGTGTTCGACTCCACGGACGGAAAGACGCACGATCTAGCCCTCTTCCACACGGTCGATGGCGGGATCACCTGGCACGAGGGCACCGCCGTCCCGGTCGCCCCCTCGTCCTCGGCCCCATTGGGCGAACCCGGCGCCATCCTCGCCACTGCGCCGCCGGACGATGCTTGGGTCTGGGACGGCACGGAGTTGCAGATCACCGACAATGCGGGGGCGACGTGGCGGGTACTAAGTTCCAGCACATCCCTACACGATGTCACCCAGGTCGACTTTGTCTCGCCGAGCGTTGGCTTCGCGCTCTTGAACGGCTCCACATCGGGGTGGAATATCCTGCAGACGAAGGACGGGGGAAACACCTGGACTTCGCTCTCCTAAACCTAAACGATGCCAGCGCAAGCGGGACTCCTCGCCCCGCCCGTGCGTCAATCGCGTGATGCCCGCAAGTTCCGACTGCGTGCGCGTCCGGGGCAACCGTCCGGCGGCAGGGGGTGCATCCACCGCTGTGGGCGACGTCCTCGAAGTCGCCTCAGGACTGTACCAGGCAGGCGACTGGACCCGCGCCCGCCGGTTGGTGGTCGTGCGGGAACGGGCCGCCGTCGGTCCGGCCGGGCAGCTGCTGGACCTGCCGGCCATCCTCGCCGAGCAGTTCATCGCCACGACGCAGGACTGGGACGAGGAAGACATATGGCATTGGGTGCGGCTCTTTTCCAGCATAAGGGTGTGGAAATACTGCGGGCCAAGGACCCTGACCTGGCGCGGACGTACCTGTACGGGAAGCTGCTCGGCGCGCTCCTAGTCGACGAGCTGACCTTACGATCCCGGCGTTTTTTCCCCTGGGGCTTCCCCTTGCCCGACTGAGAACACCCCCGACTGGCGCCTGACCAGCATCTGTTTCCAGGCCGTGCAGGCTGCCATCGCGGGGCCGTGCCTGCTGCGGGCTCTGGTCAACGAGCTACCACAGCTGGCGGCAGCGATGGCTGAACGCCCCCGCCGTCGCGTCCGCCAGGCCGCTTCCGCCAGGATCCGCTCCTCCCAAGTGTTGGGCTCACTAAGTTAGCGCCTATGCGTTGCCACCCATGCCCGGGACATCTTCCTCCGCTTGCCCGCCGAGGCCGAGCACGGCCATTCCGGCCGGGCCGTACGGGCGCTGGAGGCGCTCATCGCCACCACTTGAGGCCCCCCACGCCGCCCCGGGTCGCCGATCCTCGGACGGGCCCCCTTGTTTCCGCCTGCCCGCGATCGGCCCCAGCGTGCCCCCGGTGCCCTTCGCCGGCCACGCAACCGTCTTCCGGGCCCCGCATCCCACTGCTCCCCTGTCCCCGCGACTCCCCCGCGTGGCCCCGGCCACGCTCCTAAACCCGCCGTTCCCACCCGTTCGCGACCATATCTTCTCTGCTTGGTCTTCCATTGCGAAATTCAGGATTACTTCCTGGCCGCCTTCGCTCAGCACGTCGCCACTTGGGCCGACGCGGCCGGCCTCCGGGCGGAGAACGTCTTCCGCACCGTGCTGGAGCCGTACCTGTCCGCCCTTCGGCCCCGAGCACGCGCCAAGACCGCATGATCGCCACGGGTCGGCCAGGGGGTGATCCATCCGTCAGCAGTCCCAACCCGCGCGCGCCACCGGCTCTCACACCTGCGGGGTGCGGGTCTGACTTCGACTGCCTTCCATCCGAGTCCGCCGCCAACTCCATGTGCGTACCAGGGCGCTCACACCCCCGCCTTCCACAGCCGCAGCCACGCTGCGAGCAGCGTCGGCGCCTTGCGCACCAGGACCGCGTGGTGCGGGGGCAGCTGCTTGAGCAGGTTCGGGTGGACAATGAACTCGTCGACCTGGCGCAGAGAGGACTCGCCCGTGGGCTCGCCGTCGGAGACCCGGTGCGTCGGGCTCCAGCGCTCGCGGGTGCCCACCGCGGAGGCGAGGCGGTTGGCGGACTCGTCGACATCCTGGCGGAGGATCAGCTTGACGTTGGTGTTGGCCAGGACCTGCTGCACCAACGTCTCCCCACCCGCCGCGGCCACGTCGGAGAGGTCCTGCGTGGCCAGAACCGTGCAGAGCCCGGCCTCGCGCCCCTTGTTGAGCAGCGCCAGGACCTGGGGCCCGTCGAAGACGTTGAACTCATCGATCACCAGATAGCAGGGCACGGCGTTGCCGCGGGACAGCAGCTCGGCGGCGACGGTCTTGGCGTCCTGCAGCAGCAGCGCGCCGACCTGGGCGGCTAGGCCCGGGAAGCGCAGGGCATCCAGGCTGAAGAGCACCGGTTGGCGAAGCAGCACGGCCTCGAGCAGGTCGATGACGGGGGCCGCCGGTCCGTCGGCGGTCGGCTCGGGGGCCGGCGGCGCCGCCGGCGCGGGAGCCGGGGCCCCGCGGGCCCGCCGGGGAGGAGCAGCCGCGGCGGCACGGGCCATGCCCGGCAGCTGCAGCCAGGGGCCGGCCTCGCTCTCGACCAGCGTGGCAAGGCGGTTGCCGAGGCCGACGATCGCCGAGGCCGCGGAGTGGTCGAGAGAGTCGATGTAGGCGTAGAGACGCTTGGCGTGGGCCTCGTCCGGGATGCGGCGGGCGAAGGCCTCCAGGGCCTTGGGAAACAGCAGGTCCGCGATCAGCGGCAGGCTGGCCGGTTCCCCGGCGGCGGCCAGCGCCGAGAAGACGGCGCCCAGGTAGCGCTCCGCGGCGCGGCGGTAGTGGGGCTCGGTCCAGCTCTCCACGGCGATGAGCTTGTCGCGCAGTTCCGTCGGGCCACCGTGCTGCAGCGGGTTGTAGCGGGCGGGACCGGAGAAGGTCCAGACAAGCAGACTGCGCCCGGCCCGGGCGGCGGAGTCCTCGAGGTGCCGGCGCAGCTGCACCGAGCCCTTGCCGTCGATGGTGATCGCGGGCAGGCCCCGGGCCAGGACCGAGTCGAGGATGCGCAGGACGAGATTGGACTTGCCCGCCCCCGGGGCCCCGGTGACCAGCACCCCGGTGTTCGCCTCGGCGTCGGTGAGCAGGCCCGGACGGGCGGCGGAATCCCGGCCGAGCTCCACCCCATCGGGGACCGGCACGGGTACGTGCTCCAGGACGCGCGGAGCCGGGGCCGAGAGAAGCGGGAGGGTCGAGGCCCGCGGCGCCGCGACCAGGTCGTCGGCGTACGGACTGCGGAAGAAGCGCAGGGCGGGCGGCAAGGCGGCCGAGAGCAGCAGCGTCCAGAACACCCAGCCGGCCAGCAGCGCCACCCCGCCGTGCCGGGGCCAGTGCCCGCCGAAGACCAGCGCGATCGCGGCGCGGTAGAAGGCCAGCAGCCACCACGCCCGGGTCGGGGCCGTCCACAAAAGGGCCCAGATCCCCGCCGCGGCCCAGAGCCAGCGCGGGCGGACGCCGCGCGCCTCGGCCAGCCGGTGCAGCGCCCAGCCGGCCGGAAGGCCGACGGCGGCGGAGAGCACGAAAGCGTAGACATAGAGCCAGCGGCGGCGGGCCCCGCGCGCTCCCGGCACCCGGCGGCCCCCCTCAGTGCGTCTGACCGGCGGCCGGGACCTCCCAGTGCTCGACCGCGACGAAGGGCAGGTGCTCGGCCAGGGCCGCCAGGCGTGCGGCCGCGGCCCGGGAGGGCAGGAAGTAGCGAACGGCGTCGTAGTCGCGGCTGCGGCTGTAGAAGCGGAGGATGGTGGACAGGCGCCGGCTGGTCTTCGGGGTCAGGTCGAGCTCGATCGCCGTGCGGCCCCCGTCCGGTCCGAGCAGCACCCCGTCGGGGACGTGGACGGCCCGGCCGACCCCATCGCGGCCCGTCATGGCCTGGCGCAGCTCGCGCTCGCTGCGCCACCGCGCGCCGGGAGTGGAAAGCAGGTCCAGGGACAGGGAGACGAGCGCGAGGTCGTGGCGGAAGTTGAGCAGGTCGACCCGGGCGGGCCCCGCGGAGAGCGGCGATTGCGCCAGGCCGCAGCCGGAGGCCGTGGCGAGGTAGACGCCGGGGGCGTCGGCCAGGACGCGCTCGTGGCGGCAGCAACCGGCGGCACAGAGCAGATGGCAGCGGCGGTAGACCATGCGGGGGCTCATCCCGAAGGCCCGGGCGATCTGCGCGCCGGCGGCGAAGCGCATGCGAGCCAGCCAGCGCACGATCTCCAGGTCGCGGTCCGTGATCCGGCCACGGGCAGCGCCGCCCCGGGCCGCCGGCCCCTCCGGCTGCGCCGCCCCGCCGCGACCGGTCCGCGCTGCTCCGCCCGGCATCCCGGCCTGACCATTCGCAACGCCCGGCAGCATCCGTCCCCGATCCTGCCCCTCATCCCCGTGTTCCACCCCGTCCCTCCCGCTCTCTCCCCTTTTTCGGTATCGATCCTCCCCCCGGATCCTCCACCCCTCTCATCCAGACCACACAACAACTACTACATTCACCCATTCCAAAACCTCTTCTAACCACCATCCCGCCCCACCCCCCTGACGCCGGACCTCGGCATCGTGGTAGCGAGGGCGAGGTCCGGCGTCAGGGGGGTGGGGCATCCCTTGTCCCACAACCCCGATCGGAAGCCCGTCCGGGATCGGGGAGTGTACGATCTGGTGGACGGAGCGCGGGCGCGCCCGACGAGGGTGCCGCGCCCGCCTGAACCGGACGCGGCGGCGGATCGTCCAAGGAAGTGCCCCCCGCAGACCGAGCCAGGGGGTCCCACCGGCCACCCCGAAAGGATGAAGATGGGGGCAGCCCTGGGGGGGGCGGGCGGCAGGGGGTCAGGGATGACCACGACGGACTGGATGGGCCCGGAACTGGAGGCGGATGTCGAGCGGCTGCGCCACGCCGGGGCATCCGTCGACCTCCTCCTGCCGGAGGCCCGTGGATCCCCTCCGGCCTGGCTCGGGGCGCGGGCGGAGGCCTTCGCGCTCCGCGCGGCGGTCGCGGGCTGGTCCCCGGCGCTGCGGTTCGCCCTCTTCGGCGACGGGCCCCTGCCGTCGAGGACCCTGCCCACCGAGGCCCTCTGCGGGTTGTATCTGGCGACGGCCGCCCTGCGCGGGCTGCCGGATCTGCCCCGCCCGCATCCGCGCGCCGCGCTTGAGCTGGAGCGGAACCTGGAGCGCTTGCTTGCCGGCGGCCTGGCCGGCATCCTCCGTCCATACTGCCTCCTGCGCGCCCACGAGCCCGGGCGCGCCCTGGCCCGCTACGGCAGGATGGGCGAGGGCGAGTTCGCCTCCGGCTCCCGCCACCTGCCCCGGCCCCCGGCCTTCGGGCAGGGGGACCTCCTCTACGGCGTGGCCATCGGCTGGCTGGGTACCCACGCCGGGACCGACGGCGGCGTGAGCGTGGAGATGACCGAGCTCGGCGCGCAGGTCTGGGACCGCATCCGCGATGCCGTCGGCCGTCTCGGACTGCTCCAGGAACGGGAGCAGTACCTGGGGTGGCTGCAGGCCGGCGGGCACCCGTCCGCGTCGCCGCCCGTCTGGCCGCCGTTTGCGGCCTTCGCGCGGCTGCGGCCCGGGATGCGAGTGGTCAGCCTGGGCACCGCCAGCGGGGGCGAGTGGCTCCCCCTGGCCGCCGCCCAGCACGTCGGGCCGCGCGGCACCGTGCTGGTGGTCTGTGGCGACCGCGGCACCGCGGAGCGTATCGAGGCCCGGGCGCGACGGGCCGGCCTGCACAACCTGCGGGTCGCGGCGCGCCCGGCGGACCCCGGCCCCAGCGAAGCCGACGCGGCCTTGATCCAGGGGGCGCTCGGGGCGGCAGAGGTGACGGTCGCGGGCCGGCCGCCCGCGGCGCAACCCTCCGCAGCGGACCTGCGCGCGGCGGTGCGCGTCCACGGCCGGGTCGCGGCGCTGCTGCGGCTCGACCCGGCGCCGTCGGGCTTCCTCGACGCCCTCTGGGGGGCGGTGGCGGCGGTCGCGGAGCCGGGATCGCTGCAGGCCGCGCCGGTCGCCGACCCGGAACGGGCCGTGCAGGACCTGGTGGCCGGGGGCTGGAGCGGGGTGCGCCGCGCAGAGGCGGAGACCATCCTGTCGCTACCGGACGCGGAGCAGGTCTGGGCGGTGCTGCTGGGGCCGGGCGGGCCCTGGCGGCTGGACCTGTCGGCCCAGCCCTGGGCGGAGCGGCAGGCGTACTCCGCCGCCGTGGAGCAGGCCCTGGCCGCGGTGCTGGCGGGCCATCCCCCCGCCCAGCGCGCGATCACCGTGCGCTACGCGCTGGTCCGCGGACATCGGTCCGCCCCGGCCGAGGCCCGGCTCGAGGTCGGCGGCGGCGTGACGATCTCCCCGCGCAGCTTCACGATCTATCTGGCCGGACGGCCGCTGATCCGCTCCGCGTCGCGGGGTGCGGTCCTGGCCGCGCTGGTACGCGCCGCGGGCCGCCCGCGGAGCGGCCGGGACCTGGCGCGGGCGACGCACTACGGTGAACAGACCGTCTACAATGCGATCCGCGAGCTGAGGGCCAAGCTGCCGCCGCAGCTGCACATCGAGCTCCGTCGCGGCCAGGGTTACGTCCTGCGCGCCTCATAGCCCGCCTTACCCTCCTTGCCTACCCGAGTCGAGCGGTGTCGAGAAGCCCGGCGCCCGGGCCGCCACCCGGTCAGCCGGCGTGACGTCCGGAGGTTGCGGGGCCTGTCCACAATGAGCTCACGACTCCAAGCGGGAGGGGTGTGCGGTGGGAATCGCCTGTCTGGATTGCCTGGCGGTGGGGCCGGGGGTCGACCTGGACCGGCATGCGGAGCGCGTCCTGTGGCGCGGGGCGATGTGGCTGGAGCTCTCTCCGCGGCAGTATGCGGGGCTGCGATACCTGGCCGAGCACCGGGGCCATCCGGTGCGGGCGCAGGACCTGGGGGAGGCGGTCTGGGGGGCAGAGGCCGGCCATCCGGCCCGAAGGGCGCAGACGCTGGTCCGGCGGCTCCGCGCGCGGCTCGAGGAGGACCCGCGGCAGCCGCGCGTCATCCTGACGGTGGTGGGAGAGGGCTACCTGATCCCGTCCTGAGCGCCGCACGGGGCGGGGAGCGGCGGATGGCCACCGCCAGCGCCAGATGCAGGACCTGCTGGGCGTCATCGGGCGGGCCGCCCATGCGTCGGGCCAGACGGCGCACCAATGGCTGAAACCGCTGCAGCAACTCGTCCAGCGCGGCATTGGAGCCGGCGTGGGCCGCCGCGACCAGCTCCGTCACGGACGCAGCAGGGGCCGGATCCGGACCGCCAGGGCGACCTTCAGCCGGTGGGCCGTGGGCTGGCTCACGCCCAGGCGGGCGGCCAGATCGCGTTCGCTCATGGGCCCCTGGAAGGCCAGCAGCCGGCATGCGACTCCCTCCCGGCCCGAGAAGTGGGCGCAGAGCGCCGCGGCATCCAGGTCTCCAATCAGCGCCTCCTGCCAACCGGGCCCGGGGCCCGCCAGTTCCGCCAGATCGGCCGTCGCCATCTCATGGTCGGCGTGCTCGCGCCAGGTCTGGCCCGCGCGCGATGCCGCGTGGCGCAGCACCGTCTCGATCCAGGCCACGACCGCGGCGTCGTCGTCCGGGGTCCGTGGTGGAGCCATCATCCCAGGTCCCGCGCCGGGGCATCCGGCGCGCTGCAGCGGGCGGGCCCGCAGCGGCCGACGCAGAGGCGCTGCAGCACCTGGTGCTGGCCGGCGAGCACGGCGGCGAACTCCTGGATCTGGTCGCGTTCCGGGCCGGCCTCCAGGGTGCCGATGAGCTCGGCATAGGCCACGATCGCCATGCGCAGACGCCCGACGCAATCGATGAGGGCTTGCTGGCACATCGGGGGAGCCTCCTCCCGATCAGCGGCGGGCGGGTCCGGGACGGGGGACCAGCTGGGCCTGGGCTGCAAGGCGGCGGCTGAAGGCGGTGCCCTGGCGGTGCAGGGCCTCCAGGGTCGCGTGCAGCAGCTCGACCTCCTCGGGCGAGGCCTCCGGGTCATGCGCGGCGAGAAAGCAGGCGCCGGCCAGGGCCTTGGTGCCCTGCAGGATCTCGACCACGGTCGGACTGGGCAGCACCGGTCATCGCTCCCCTCCCGGTCCGGACGGACGGAGGGGGCGCGCCGGATGCAGGGGTGGGGCCGGCGGGCGGCGCGCCGCCGGTGGGGCGGAAGACGTCATGGCGCGGACCTCCCCTCACCAGAGGCGGATCCGGGCCTGTCCCAATGATAGAGGGCCGATCGCGCCGTGCCCGGGTAGGGGGTGCGCGCGCGCACCCCCTACCCGGGGGATGCCCCCGAATCACTGGACGGAGGACCGCACCCCCTATCTCCGTGTGGCGGCGGTGGGGGGCGAGCGCGTGGTCGTCTTCATCCTGGCCGGAGGGGTCGGGGAGCGCCTGTGGCCCTGGAGCACGCCGGAGCGGCCCAAGCCCTTCTGCAGCCTCCCTGAGGGGGACACCCTCCTCGGTATGGCCTGGCGGCGCGCGAAAAGGATTGACGACCACGTCCTCGTCGTCCTGAACCGCCGCCACCTGGACCTCGCCCGCGCCCTGTTCCCGGATCTGTCCCCCGAGCAGCTGATCTTGGAGGAGGCGTCCCGGGGAACGGCCCGGGCGATGGCCGCCGCTCTCGAGGCCTACCGCGACCGCGCGCAGGTCCCCGATCGCGAGGTCTGCGTCTTTCTGCCCGCGGACACGGTGACGCGCGACGAGGCCGTCTACGCAGCCGCGGTGCAGCTCGCCGCGCGCCACGCCCGGCAGGCGGAGCGCTTCGTCCTGGTCGGTGTCCCCGCGCATCGCGTGGAGACGGGCTTCGGCCACATCCTGGCGGGGGCTCTGCTGGAGCACGGTGCGGCGGTGCACGCGGTCGACGACTTCATGGAAAAGCCCCGGCCGGAGGCGGCCGCATGGCTCCTGCGGCGCGGGGCGCTCTGGAACACCGGCGTGGTCGCCGCACGCCTCGGCCTGTTCCGGGAGCACCTCGCCGAACTGCCGGAGGCGGCGGTCTCCTTCGATGCCCTGGTCCTGGACTCCGAGGCGCCAAAGGCCGTGGTGCAGGCGGAGATGGACTGGGACGACTTCGGTACCTGGGGTGCCTTCGCCCGCCGTTACGGCCGGGAGACCGCGGCCCAGGGGCCGTCCCTGATCGAGCGCAGCCCTGGAGCGCTCGTGCTCCCCGAGCCGGGGAGCCTCCGGCCGGTCGTCGTCTGCGGCCTGCCGCAGGCGGTCGTGGTGGAGGGGCCCGAGGCCTTGCTCGTGGCGCGCCGGGACCTCTTGGAGGACCCGCAGACGCTGGCGGGCCTCCGGGCGAGGCTGCGCTTCTGAGCAGCCGAGGGTTGTGGCGCGCCACAGGCGCGCCCTTCACCTTTTCGGCGGCGGCCTGCATCTACGCGTTGGGGGGCATGGGGATGCGCGTCCTGATCACGGGCGTCACGGGGATGGCAGGCAGCCACCTGGCGGAGATCCTCTGCACGCAGGGGCACGAGGTCTGGGGCGGGGCGCGCTGGCGGAGCGACCTGTCCAACCTGCGGGCCGTCTTCCGGTGCCTGCACCTCTGCCACTACGACCTCCGCGACGCGGCCTCGGTGCGCGCGCTGGTCACCGCATCCCACCCGGAGGCCGTCTTCCATCTCGCGGCGCAGAGCTACGTGCCGGCCAGCTGGACGGCCCCGGCGGAGACGATGGAGACCAACGTCGTCGGCGAGGTCCATCTGATGGAAGCGATCCGGGAACTGGCTCCGCTGGCCACGGTCCAGATCGCCGGGTCATCGGAGGCGTACGGCCGCGTGGAGCCGGAGGAGCTGCCGATCACGGAGCGCCAGCCGTTCCGGCCCCTGAGCCCGTACGGGGTCAGCAAGGTGGCCCAGGAGCTCCTGGGGCTGCAGTATCACCACGCCTACGGGCTGCGGGTCATCGTGACGCGGGCCTTCAACCACGAGGGGCCCGGCGCAGCGCCCTCTTCGCCCCCTCGGCCTTTGCCCGGCAGGTGGCGGAGATGGAGGCCGGGCTGCGGCCGGCGGTCCTGCACGTCGGCAACCTGGATGCCGTCCGCGACTGGACCGACGTGCGCGACGTCGTGCGCGGCTATGCCCTGGCCGTCATCCACGGCCGGCCGGGCGAGGTTTACAACATCGCCTCCGGCGTCGGCCGGCGCATCTCCGAGCTGGTGGACATCCTGCGCCTGGAGGCGCTCGTGCCGTTCACGGTCGAGGTCGACCCCCAGCGCCTGCGGCCCGCGGACGTGCCGCGGCTGGTGGGCGACGCGTCCGCATTCCGCGCCGCGACGGGCTGGGCGCCGCAGATCGATTTCCATCAGACCGTTGTCGACCTTCTGGACTGGTGGCGGGAGAGGGTCCATTCGCCCGCCGAACCGGGAGGGATCGGCGCATGATCACGGTGACGCCCGCGGTGGACATCGTCGAGGTGCCCAAGCCCTGGGGACGGGAGCTGTGGTGGGCAAACGCCGAACACTACATGGGCAAGACGCTGGAGATCCGGGCCGGCCACTCCACCAGCCTGCACTACCACCAGCGCAAGCATGAGACCCTCCTGCTGTTGACCGGGGCGGTCACGGTCCAGGACGGAGACCTGGAGACGGCGCTCCTGCCTGGGGACGCGATCATGATCGATCCGTGGACAGTGCATCGAATCAGGGCCGCGCAGGACAGCACGCTGGTGGAAGTGAGCACCGGACACCGGGGCGACGTGGTGCGCGTTGAGGATGCCTATGGACGCGTGCTGACGTGACCAGCCCTTGTGGTGTGTTCAGAACGCGGCCAGAGATCTGCGCGTCCACGAACTCAGCGTGCCTGTCTTGAGTTGCCGGGGAGATCATGTCCTGCTGCTGCTCGCGTGTCAGTCCGTGGAGCGCCAGCAGCAGATCGTCGCGCCTGCGCACCTTCCCCTCGGTGTTCAGTGATCACGATTTGCCCTTTCACCGGCCGCCGGAGCGTGCCAGGGGGCCCCGCCGTGCCGGCTCGAGTACGCCGACGGTGGCCGCCGGCAGGTGCGCCCATGCACCCACAACCAGTGCATGAAGTCTCCCTCCGGCTACTGTAGGTATCACCCGTGGAGGTTTCCACAGGGGGGCTGCAACCATGACGACTCTCTTTACTTACTCCACGCTCGCGACGCTCGGAGGTGCCGCTTTCGCCACATCCCTGCTTGTAAACGTTGCCGAGCAACTGCGACCTCTACAGCGACTTCCGTCGGGCGTTCTCGCTTGGGGGATCGCCATCGCGGTACTAGCTCCGGCGATCGGCTTTCAGAGCGGCTTACATCTCCGAGACATGCCTCTGCTTGTTCTCAATGGGCTGCTCGTCGCCAGCACTGCGGTCGGTGCAAATCATGTCACCGCCAGTCACAGAACAAGGAGATCAAGCAAGTCTGGATGAAAAGATGCGCTTCGACCCACGTCTGTCTCGGGCGTCTGGCCATCGGACCAGCACGCCAGGACATCACAAGATAAAACTGGTGCGGGAAACAGTGGAGCAAAGTGTCCTTGCGCAAGTAGCCGGACTCCCAATGGCTGTTGACAGAACCCTCCGCGACGTCCACGCCTCGGGCGGCCGACGTTCGTAGCCCGCTCGGATGTACCGGCGTCGCGGCTCCTCCGGTCGAGTCGTGAGCGTCCGCCTTGTTGGGGGTCCGCCCCGGTGTGGGTCCGGGTCGTTGTCCGTCCGGCGTAAGAAACGGACGCATGAAACCCGGGGGGGGCTTCCGGAATTCGGGGCAGCCCGCCCGCCGCCCCGCCGGCCCTTGGGGCACAAGCCCAAGCACCCCCCCCCGTAGGCGCGAGGAAGTGTCCAACGCACCCTCGGCTTCGCCTCGCCGCGTCGGACACTTCCTCGACCGCCCATCTGCTTACGCAGAGGGCAGCTCGCCATAGAGCGAGGGGTGCTTGGGCTTGTAGAGAACGGCAGCGGGACGGCGGGCGAGACACCGGGGACCCTCGCCGAAGGGGAGGCCGGATCTGCTTTCGGGTCGGGGACCGAAGCGGAGGGGCAGGGAGAGCGTGGTGAGCTCGGGGCCTCGAAATGCCGGGGTGCGCGCCCAAAACGCCTGCGGCCGGATGCCCCCACGTGAACCGCACGAGACCGGAGGGGCGCGGCCCCATGCGCTGACCGGGATCAGAACCCGATCCCGCGCAGATAGCCGTCCAGCGCGGCGCCAACGATGTCCACCCGGCTGCGCCCCGTCTTCTTCGCCGCCCGGCCAAGGCGCTCGAGGATGCGGCGGTCGACGTGCACCGTCCAGCGGGTGAAGCGCTGGTCCCACGGCTTCCGAGCCGCCCGACCGGACCCGGCCTCCGGCGCGCCGCCGGCGGTCTCGCCCTCGCTCCGCCCCGCAGCGGGCTCCGCGGCCGGCGCGGCCGCGTCGTTCCCCGCCTGCGCCGGCGGAAACAGCTTCTCCGCCCCGTACGGATCGCGGCCGGCCAGCGACGCGCGCCTAGGCAAGCTCGAGCACCTCCCGGGCCAGGGCGCGGTAGGCCTTGGCCCCGTCCACGTCCCGGGCATAGAGCACCGCGGGCACCCCGTCCACCGGCGCCTCCTCGAAGCGGACACTGCGCTTGATCACCGCGTCGAAGACGGGCACGTGCCCGGCGAAGGAGCGCCGCGTCGCCTCCAGGACCTCGGCGTGGTGCAGCTTGTGCCCCTCGTGCATCGTCGCCAGGATGCCCGCCACCTGCAGCTCCGGGTTGAGCCGCTCCTGGACCAGATGCACCGTGCGCAGCAGCGCCTCGACCCCCTTGGTGGACAGGAAGTTCGTGGCCAGGGGGATCAGCACGCGGTCGGCGGCGGCCAGCGCGTTGAGCGTGAGCAGGCCGAGGCTGGGCGGCGTGTCGATCAGGATGTGGTCGTAGCGGCCGGCCAGCACGCGCAGCGCCCGCGCCAGGGCCAGCTCGCGGCTGATCTGGCTCGCCAGGTCGATCTCGGCGGCCGCCAGGTCGATGTCTGCCGGCGCCAGGTCCACGCCGTAGGGCGTCCGGCGGATGACCTCCGGAAGGGGGTGGTGGTGGGGATCGGACGGCGAAAGGACCACGGCCTCGTAGACCGTGACGCCGGACAGGTCCGAGGGATTCAGGCCAAGACTGATCGTGAGGCTCCCCTGCGGGTCGAAGTCGAGGAGCAGGACACGCTGTCCCAGCTCCCCGAGTGCCACGCCGAGGTTGGCCACCGTCGTGGTCTTGCCGACCCCGCCCTTCTGATTGCACACCGCCGTGATCAGGGGCGCTCCCGCCTCTCCGCGGGGACCGGGATACGGCATCCGCAGGCCCTCTCCCTGCCGGGGAAGCCCTCTCCGCGTGGGACCGGCGCACTAGAGGTCCACCGTACACCATCCACCGTACACGGTTGCCGTATACGATCCACCAGCCACCGTAGCCGTCCACGGTAGAACGTATACGGTACACCGTACGCCATCCCCGGCGCGCCACGGACGGGCTCGGAGCGTTGGGGGGACGAAAAGGAGATCGAGCCGTGCCGTCGTAATCCGCGGCCGGCAGAGAAAGCCAAAGGCCCGCCCTGGTGGGGGACGGGCCTTCGGCGGGGCGGTGAACGCCCCCAGCCCCGGGATGGCACCCCGGAGCCGTTGATCGACGCCATGCAGTATACCACAGCCAGCCCGCCGATCCCTGCTGCGGCATACGGCCTCTGGCGGACATCGCGGGCACGAGGGCCCTCCCGGAGCCGGGTGGCTGGGAGGGTTGCGCGTTGCCCCCGACGGGTCACGCCATTGCCCTGGAGCAGACGATCTGGGGCGAACCCGTTCCCCATGCCGCGCTCCTGCACCGGGATGCCCGCGGCTACATCGCGCTCTGCCGACGGACCGAGGATCTGCAGTGGCTGCAGCGGTTCCTCGGTGCTCCAGAATTCCTCGCCGCCGCGGCGACCGCCTCCGGGCAGCCGGACACCTACGCCTCCCAGAACACCTTCAGCCGGCCGTGCCGCCGGGTGGACGCCCTGCGCCAGTTGCGGACCCTCTTTGTCGACCTCGACTGCTACCGGGTGGGGTTGGCGCCGCCGGATGCCCTGGACGAGGTCCTGGAGCGCGCCCTGGCCGACAGGATCCCGTGGCCTTCCGCGGTCCTGCAGAGCGGACGGGGACTGGCGCCGCTCTGGCTGCTGCGGGCGGCGCCCGCCGCGGCGCTGCCGCGCTGGGCCGCCCTGCAGAGCTTCCTGCTGCAGGCGCTCGCGGACCTGGGGGCGGATGCCCGGGCCTCGGACCCGGCACGCGTCCTGCGGGTGGCCGGCTCGGTCCACGGGGGCACTGGCGCGGCTGTGCGGCTGATCGAGTACCGGCAGCCGCCAACCAAAGGCGCCCTGCGCTACGAACTCGCCGACCTGGCGCGGCAGTACCTGCCGGAGGCGTGGCACACCTCGGCGCGCTTCCCCGCGCCCAACACCGAGCCCGGGGATGCTCCGCGTCCGCGCAAAGTCGCCGCCCTGTTCAACGCATACACCCTGCACCTGGCGCGGCTCGAGGACCTCAACCGCTTGGCCGAGCGGCGGAACTGGGACCTGCGCGGCCGGCGGGAGGTCTGCTGCTTTCTCTGGCGCTACTGGAGTTGCTGCGTGCTTTCCGACCCGGAGGAGGGCCTGCGGCAGACCCTCAGCTTCAACGCCCAATTCCGCGAGCCGCTGGACGAGCGGGAGGTGCGGACCGCCACGCGGAGTGCGGAGAAGGCCTGGGCGGCCTGGGTGAAGGCCCGAGCCGAGGGGAGGCCGCCGGGGCGCAAGGGGGACCCGCTCGACGGCTACAACTACTCCAACGCCGCGCTGATCGAACTGTTGGGCATCACGGCCACCGAGCAGCGGAACCTCAAGACCATCATCGGCGCCGCGGAGCGCAGGCGGCGCAAGAACCAGCGGCGGAGCGCGGGCCGCTGGCACCAGATACCGCAACAAATCCGGCTCTGTCTGCTGCGGCAGGCCATGGAGGCCCATCCCGGCGCGACGCAGCGGGAGTTGGCGGAGATGCTTGGCTGGGGGAAGGGGAGTGTGGATCGCGCCCGCAGGGCCCTCAAAGAGGGTGCAAGGTCCGGCCAGGGGGAATTGGGCTGCGCGCGCCCGCTGTCCCTGGCGCTAGGCGCCGAGGATGTCAGGGCAGCACCGGCCCCAGGGGGTGCTGGCACCGGATGATGCCCGCGGGCGCATTCCAGGGAAGGTTTGGGAGAGAAGGCCACCCTATTGGGGCAGAGCCAGGCCCTGCCCCGGCGCAGCTAGCTCCGGTGCCCCCCCCCCCTTGCGCACAGCCGCCAGGGGCGGGCCGTCTGCCCGTCCCCGCGTTCGTCTGGGACAGGACCCTGAAAGGCCAGCGGCGGGGCTTCTCTGGACGCGGAGAGGGGTCGATGACTGCAAGGGAGGACGGGTAATGCTGGATGATCTTGCGCGGATGCAGGTGCGTAGGCATGCCTGTGATACTGTTCAACCGCCGCCAACGCGAGGGGAGACGGGTTGTGGCTAAGATCATGATCTCCAAGGATCTTCTGCAGCAACTCCGCAAAGAGATCGCCGAGCATGGCACGGCTATCCTTGGCTATGAAGGGGACAGCGAGGAGTACCTGGTTCAGCCGGCTGGAGGGTTTATTGAGCCTGAAGACGAGGAAGAAGCGACGATCGTGCTGGAGGCAGCTCGGGAGACGGACGAGCCTCTGCTGACGTCGCGTGAGGCGCGGGAGCATCTCCGGCGGCTACGGACAGAGCATTGATGGGAGAGGTCCTCTACCGCCGAAGCGCCTTCGCGGCTGTCGACGCATACGACCGCTTCCGGAGGCGGCGCGGATATGAACCAATCGGCGATGCGATCCTGACTGCTATCGAGCAGCGCCTGGTGGGGGAAGCGACATGGGAGCAGATTCCCGTACCGACCTTCCGCGTCCGAGGCGAGGTGTTCCCCGTCAAGCGCCTGCTGATCCGCGTCCGGAGCAAGACCTTTAAGGAAGCGCCGTGGCTGCCAGGCCAGGGGGCCCGGGGGGGCCTGGCTCCGGTCCCGGGGCCCGGTCCCTGCCCGCTTCCGGGAAGCGCTGACGCGACTCCGGCGGGGGGTTCGGGGGGACGCCGTCCCCCCGCCCTGTCTTTATCCGGGCGCGGCAGCCTGGGTTGGCGCGGGGCACCTGCGCGGTCAGGGGGGGGGCCGTGTCCTGGAGGCCTTGGGGCAGAAGGCTGCCCCATTTGGGACGTTACATTGGGCGGAGCCGGGGGGTCCGGGGGGTCCCGGCTCCGGTCCCGGGGCCTGGTCCCCGCCCGTTTTCGGGGAGCGCTGGCGCGACTCCGGCGGGGGGTCCGGGGGGACGCCGTCCCCCCGCCCTGTCTTCATCCGGGCGCGGCAGCCTGGGTTGGCGGGGCACCTGCGCGGTCAGGGGGGGGGGGCCGTGTCCTGGAGGCCTTGGGGCAGAAGGCTGCCCCATTTGGGACGTTACATTGGGCGGCGCCGGGGGGTCCGGGGG
>JAJZZC010000172.1 GCA_021797775.1 Bacillota bacterium | reverse complement strand
GCCGCTGCCGCCGGAATCGGCGGCGCCGGAGGCGCGCCCGCCAGGGCCGGCAGGCCGGTCGCAAACACCGTGGTCAGTCGTTTCGCACATAGCGTGGTCAGTAGCAGGCGAGCGACGTTTGCAGTGCCGGCCTATTGCAACCACGCGGGCCGCCTGTGGCCGATCACGGCCCAAGCATCCGCTTCGGGGTAGGACATGGCGAACCGGGCGAGGCCGACCGCGGGGTCGCCCACAGCCCGCGTGACTCGTGCCCCTTGCGCGCGCCACTGCTCGGCCAGCAGGGCCCACAAACGCGCGTCGCGGACCGCGCCGCCGCCGAGCACCACGTCGGGCGGCTGCACGGTCGCCAGGTTGCGCCAGAACACGTCGCGGGTGGCGATCACGCTGGCGCCCGCCTGGCGCACGAACGCGCGCGTCGCCGGAGCGTCCACAATCCCGCTCAGGATCGGGCCCAGTTTCGCCCAGTGTGGCGGTGTGGGTTCCGCCGGGACGGCACCGAGCACCTCGGCGACCCGCCTCATCGGGTCTGCCGTCGGGGCCCCGGTTTGCTGGCGCGCGCTGTCCACCACGAAGCGCGCATACGCTCCCCCCGACAAGAGCCACTCGGGCAACTGCTCCGTGACGTCGTCGCCGGGCCAGCGCACCGCCTGCTGGTCGTCCACATAGACCACCTGCGAGAACGTCCCACAACCGGCGACGAGCACGTGGCCGTGCATCTCGGTCAGGCCGTAAACGCCCATCACGTCGTTGAGCGCCTTAACCCCGGCGACCGTCCATCCAGCCTCCGCAAACGCCTCGCAGACACCCGAGTGCTGGTAACAGTACCCTGCCAACCGTACCGGGGCGTGCCGCAGCCCGTCTACAGCGGCAAGGAGTCGGACCAGGCGAGCGAGCGCGACCTCACGGTCATGCCCATTGCCGACCGGTTCACGGCTCTGAGCGCTCGCCAGCACCTGCCCTCGGGCATCCAATACGGCGAGCCCCATCTGGGAGTATCCCTGGTCGATGCCAACCCAGCGCCGCTCCGGCACGCGGCGCCCCCCCCTGTCACAGCGCGTGGCGGCGCCACCACCGCGACCAGCCATGCCTACACCGCGGCGCCCGCGCCACCTTCCGGTACGGCTTGCACCGCGCACCCCGACGCGCCCGGTGTATACGGGGCCGTACCCACGTACCGGTACGGCCCCGGTCGCGCCGATCCCGTCGCCTAGGTGACCGGTCGCGTCTGGGGAGCCGCCCCGACCGCCACGTCGTCGATGGGGGTCAGCTCGTCGATCCGCGTCAGCTCCTCATGGACCACACGGTGACTGGGGTTAAGGTTTCCCGCCGCATCCTTGCCGAACACCCCGATCAAGACGTCATCCGCGTCCTTGGTCGGAGATACGGCGACCTGCACCTCGAACTCGAACGCCCCCGACACGTCTGATACATTAAAGGCCGACGACAGGGGATTTACGGTCAAGCGCGCGGTGTCGATCAACGTCTTCGTGCCATTCAGGCGAAACACCTTGATCTTGGCCGTGATCGCCTTGTATTCATGGTTGTTGAGCACCTTGGTCCACGCCGTGGCCGACGACGTGTCATCAGGGCCGATCGCGTTTTCCATCGGTCCCGTCGAGTACACCAACGACATATGCGGCACCTCCCATGCGTTTTGGCTGCCACACCGGGACCTGTCCTTCCGGCCGGTAGAGCCTATGCGGAAGGCGCGATGGGGGTGAGCGGCATGGTCCCGGCAACGTCCGTCGCCATCGCAGTAGGCGGTGCGCCGTACACGGCGGCTCCACAAACCGGATGCCGTCATCGGTTTCGTCGCGAAGCGACTGTGACGCGTTCCTGTGGCCACGGGGTGGCGGGGCGCGCCTGCGAGGCTCCGCTGTGACACCGCGTCTGCCTGCGTGGCCGGGCGCGGTCCGGAGCGGCGTGCTGGCCGCTGACGGCCCGACGCGACCAGGAGCCGCGGCGACGGAGCCCGGCTGCCATCCCCACATTTTTCTTAAGAACTTCGGTCTATGCTGCCGGTGGGTAGAATCGGGGCACTGCTAGAGAGGTGTTCGTCCATGGTGACGGGGTCGGGGATACCTGAAGATCCTGATGGGGGCCGCGTCGGCGGCGACGCGACGGACGCCCGTTTGTCCCAGGAACTGGACGGCCGCACGGATGCGTCTTCCGCACCCGGCACAAGCACGGACGAGCAAGGCGAGCCTGGTGGCGGGCCGGAGCTGGCTTGGTGGCGTGTCCCAGCGGCTGCCGCAGCCGAGCCGCCCCCCGCGAACCGTGGCACCGCGACGGCCCGTGCGGGTCGGCCAGGCCGGCACCGCGCCACAACGCGGACGCTGCTCGCCGGTCTCGTCGGGGTTGCGCTCGGGGTGGGAGGCGCCACCCTGGCCCTCCCGGGCTATCGCGCGGCGGCGCAAGGCTATCCGGTGTTGGCCACGGTGCCGGTGAGCGCGAGCCAGCAGGCAATCGGCTCGCCTGCGGTGGCCGTGTACCGCAAGCTCAGCCCGTCCATCGTGCTGGTCACCAACCAGGCCGCGGTGCAGAGCGCCTTCGGCACCCTGTCCCAGGTGGACTGGGGCAGTGGCGTAGTCCTCAATCCCAGCGGCTACATCGTCACCAATGACCATGTGGTGGCGGGCTCGCAGAAGGTCACGGTCACGCTCGCGGACGGTAAGGCCTATCCGGCACGCCTGGTGGGGGCCGACCCCTCCAGCGACCTGGCCGTGATCAAGATCAATCCGCCCGCCCCGCTCCAGCCGGCCACCTTCGCCAATTCCCGGGACGTGGTGCCGGGTGAGTTCGCCGTGGCCATCGGCAACCCACTCGGTCCACAGTTCGCCCAGTCCGTCACCGCCGGAATCGTCAGCGCCATGCGCCCCATGCTCTACGGCGGGATCAATGGCACAACGCCGCGAGTCACCGAGATGATCCAGACCGACGCCCCGATCAACCCAGGCAATTCTGGCGGGGCATTGGCCAACGCGCAGGGTGAGGTCATTGGCATCACGTCGATGAAGGTGGGCCAGACCGGTGAGGCGAACCTGCCCGCCGTGGGTCTCGGCTTCGCCATCCCGTCCAACACGGTGCAGAAGATCGTCGACCAGCTCATCCGCCTCGGCTACGTGCCCGAACCCTGGATCGGCGTGGCGCTCAACCCGCAGCCTGCCAACGCCCTGCCCTCGCAGCCCCAGACCCTGACCGTCGAGCAAGTGACGGCGGGCAGCCCGGCGGCCAAGGCCGGCATCCAGGTCGGCGACGTGATCACCGGATGGCAAGGGCAGCCCCTCACCAACTACTGGTCCTTGGTCGGCGACATCAACCGGGCGTCGCCCGGCCAGAGCGTGGTGCTCGGCCTAAAGCGCAACGGTCAGGCCATGAGCATCCACTTGACGCTGGGCACCATGCCGCAAAGTCTGGCGACGCAACCGGCCAGCTCCAGCACGGCCCCCACGCCCTCTGGCACCACACCCGCGCCTGCCCCATACCCATTCCCCTTCCCCTTTGGCGGTTCCACGGGTCAATGATGCAGGCCCCGAACCCTGTGATCCGACTGCGCAGTCCGGGCGCCGCTGCCTCGCCCAAGGGTGGGACAGCGGCGTCCCTTTGTGCCTGTGCGTGCTCCGCCCGGTGCACCGCCGGGGCATCGGCGGGCCCGTCAGCCAGCCTGGCGTCCGAGCCCCTTTGAGGCCGAGAAGGGTGGCTCCGGCTGACGGGCCGAGGAGGCCGGTGGGTGTGGAGAGGGGTTGCCGCGGGGTGGGCGAGGCGAGCGAGGAGCGGCTCGGGCGGCCCCCCCCGCCGACCGTCCAGGGCCTCCCCGGCGGCCCCCCTACGCGCGCAGGGGCTGCGGGCAAGCGCGTCAGTAGACGAGGGCCAAGCCCGTGACGCCGCTGCGGATGGCGGCGACCGGGGTGCCGCTGCTGGTGGTCTGCGAGGTGACCGGCGGCACGGCGGATCCCGCGGCGGTTTCCACCGTGGCAGCGGTCCGTCAGGGGGACCCAGAGAGGTTGGCCGTGTGTCGCCGCATGGGCGCTCGCAGCGCGCTCTGATACCCGTGGAGATCACGGGGACCGAAGCGAAGCGGGAGCGGACAGAGCGGAAGCGGAAGGCAACCGTGCGCAAGGCGGAGCGACTGGAGGCAGCGGGCCACAAGGACGAAGCCGCGGCGGTTGCCCGAGCCATCCACGGACAGGACCTGCGTCTGGCACGGCTGGATGCGAGGTTGGCGGAATACCGCCGGTACCGAGCGGATGGGACGATCCCCAACGTGGTGTTCGGCGGCAAGCGCCTGTGGCGGCGCCTGTGCCGGAGCACGGGGCCGGAGCACGGGGCCGGAACACGCCCGCCTACCGGCGGCGTGGCGGACGGCCCGCCGCGGGCGCCTGTACAGCCGCGGCGACCGCCTGCGAGCGGATCGGGACCCTGCTGGGGATGCGCGGCTCCTGCGGAGTGGAGCCATGTGGGCAGGGGACCTGGACGCGCTGCGTGCCAGGGACTTCCGTCGATGGCGGAAGCGACGTGGCAGCGGATTCGCCCCTGGGCAGCCCTGGTAGCGCTGCAGCGGAAACGATGGGGAAGGGCGCTGTTGGCGGGGTCAGCGGAAAACCCATAGGGGGCGCCGGATGCGGGGAACTGAAACCGCGTAAGCGGCGGGAGGCGACCTGGGGCCGGAGGCGCCTGGATGGATCAAGCCGAAGGCCTAACAGGCCGCCGGGGACCCGGGAAGGGGCGGATCCGCGGGACCGGGCCGATCCTGGCAACAGACGCGGGCCGCGCGCCATCGCTCTCCGGTCCGGGTGGGAGTCCCGGCGTGCGCGGCAGGCGATCGCCGCGTAGCCCGAGTCGGCCTGTCGCCTACGCCCCACGAGGGGCAAATCCAAGGCCGAAAGAGGCGAAAACCTGGTCGGACGGACGTGTGAAAGACCGAGAGATCGGCTTGTACACATATTTCTAACCAGGGACCGCACAGGACGTGGCGTGCATTGGCAGGCGGAGGCGGGGGCGTGCCATCCAAAGAGGGTGCCGGCGAAGGCGTGGACACGGTCGCCGCGCTGGTGCGGACGATCCAGGGGAGCGACGACCCCGGGACACGCGAGGCTGCCTTTGGCGAACTCGTGTTGCGCTTTCAGGACATGGCGTTCGGCTGCGCCTACGCCGCCCTCGGCGATCCCGAGGCCGCGCGCGATGCCGCGCAGGAGGCCTTCGTGACCGCCTGGCGCTTCCTCGACCGCCTGCGCCGGGCAGAGGCCTTCCCGGCGTGGTTCCGCCGGATCGTCACATCCGAGGCCGGCCGCATCCGCCGCACGCGCCGCGCCGAGGAACCGCTCGATGCCGAACCGCGGACGACCCGCGGCCCTGAGGACGCGGCCGAGGCTGCCGACCGACGGGCACGGGTGCGCCGTGCGCTCGACGCACTCCCGCCTCACGAGAGGGTGGCCGTGCTCCTGTACTACATCGGCGGGTACGCGGTGGGCGAGGTGGCCGCCTTCCTGCACGTACCCCCATCCACGGTGAAAAACCGGCTGCACACGGCCCGCAGTCGCTTGCCAAAGGGTGAACTGCGCTTGGCACAAGACGAGCTACGATCCCACCACCCTTCCGAAGACCCACGGTTCGCCGAGGCGGTCGACGCGCGCCTGTTTGCCTTCCGTACGGACCTCTCCTACTACGAGGAGCGTGCTGAGGGCCTGCTCAAGGCGCAGCGCGCCCAGTTGGCACCCGCGCTCCGCGTCATCGCCCGGTTCCACCCGTGCTTCCAGGGGCGCGGGCCGAGCGAGGTGGCGGCAGCGCCGTTCTCCGTCGCAGACGCGCGGCTGGTGGTCGGCCGCCAGCACGGTTTCGAGAGCTGGTTTGCGTTCGCGGCGCACATCGCCGACCTCGCGGGCGGTCGGTGCGGGGGGCCGTTCCCGACCGCTTTCCAGGCCATCGAAGCCAGTGACGCGCAGGCGCTGCGCGCCTGTCTGGAGACACACCCCAGCCTGGTGCGGGCACGCGGCACCAACGGCAACAGCCTGCTCCACCTGGCCGCGGGCGCCCGGGCGTTGCCGTGCGCCCTGGCCCTGCTGGAGCGCGGGGCCCATCCCGACCTGGCCAACGACCGCGGCGCGAGCCCCCTTCACCAGGCGGGGTACGGCAATCAACCCGAACTCGCCGCGGCCCTGCTGGCGGCTGGCGCCCGCCCGGACGGCTCGGCGTACGGGGAAGGCGGCACGCCGTTGGCGTGGGCGCTCTTCTGGGGACACCGCGAGGTCACCGCCGTGCTGGCCGCAGCCGCCGCCGTGCCCCTCAACCTGCGCGTCGCCGCGGGGCTGGGGCGCGTCGACCTCCTGGACTCCCTGTGCAGCCCCGGCGGCACGCTGGCCGCCAAGGCCGGGGCGCACCGCGGGTTCTACCGTCCGCACACGGGCTTCCCGGACTGGACCCCCTCGGACAAACCCGCACATGTACAAGTGTGGCCTCAGGGCCAGATCCAGCGACACTCGTGTGTAGTAAGCATTCGGTGAGGTGCGTGCCCAGCCACTAGATGTGGTACACGCCCGCCGCGAGAGTGCCGTCGATCCGCCAGACGTAGCGGTCCCAACGCAGTTCACCGAACAGGTACTCTGGCGGCGTCAAGTCCCTAGATGTTGCGATCCGCATCCCCGATAGACACCAGGAATAGTGGATCCAGGACTTGTGGGTAGCGGCAAGTTCTCAAGGATCTGCAACTGCGGCCAGGGCCACCCGCCGCCGGCAGGCGGGGCTTCTCCGGGACTCCACCGCGCGCCGAAGTATAGGACGAACCGTGCCCGCCATCCTCCTGGAAACCTTCGTCGAGTGCGACCGCTTGGCCGGCACCTGCTTCCGCGCCGCCAACTGGACCCGTATCGGCGAGACCGTGGGCCGTGGCAAGCGCGACCGTATCCACAACCGTCCCACCACCTCCTTCAAGTCCCGGGCGGGACCCGAGCCCCCCGACCGTCGCGGCGGCCTGGTCCACTGTGGGCGCCGGCCCGCCAGGTGGCTGGTGCAATTGTCCTCTCTGGGCGAGGCCACGGCCCCCTTGCCCCTTGTTCCCCAAGGCCTTCTGGCTCCGGCCCATCCGGGCGAGCGACGTTTGCGGTGCCCGCCTGTTGCAACCACGCGGGCCGCCTGCGGCCGATCACGGCCCAAGCCCCCGCTTCCGGGTAGGACATGGCGAACCGGGCGAGACCGACCGCGGGGTCGCCCACCGCCCGCCTGACGCGTGCCCCTTGCGCGCGCCGCTGCTCGGCCAGAAGCGCCCACAAACGCGCGTCGCGGACCGCGACGCAGGCCGTGGGCGACGCCCCGGTGGTGCGGGCGCACGCGTCGCGGCCGAGCCACCCGCGCGCGTGGTCGCGCCCGTCCCGCGCAGCAGCCATCGGGCGGGCGCCCAAGCCGCGGTGATCCCGACCGGGGCCAGTACGGCCTGGACGGCATCCAGCGTGAGGTACGGCACAGGGGTCCCTGTGACCGGGTCGACCATGGCCATGGGCGGAAGCGATCCGATGGCGACCCCGTCGACCAGCACCCTGAAAGCGCGGTCCTTCGCCGCGGGCACGGCGTGGGCAGGGCGACGCCAATGCAGGCCGGTGGGCGTCCTGAGCGACCAGGTCCGATGCGCGGGGTTCCATGTCGCCCCCCACCCCGCCGCCGTCAAGGCCCTGTCCAAGGCCGGTACGGGAATCCAACTGCCGAGCAGCAGGGATCCCGCGAAGACCACCGGCGCGGGACGGGCGGCCACCGCGGCACCGGGCGCCGCGGCCGCCGCCATCAGGACCGCCGCGGCCGCAACGAGGTTCCGCCAGACCCGTTTCACCGCAACTCCTCCCTCCGCGAACCTGTCGTACGCCGCGCCCCGGCATGCCTCCACGCGGAGCCAGGACGGGCGGTCACGGCCACCCCCTAGCCGGCGGCCCCCCGCCCGCCCCCCTGGCGCCCGCCGCGCCGGTGCGCCCCCGTGCCGCCATTGGCGGGGAGGGGCGTGGGGCCCTCTGCCAAGGCCCGCGTCCGCCCCGCGTCTCGCGCGCCGGCAGCCTCAACGGGCGGCCGCGGGCCGCGCGCGCATCTGGCGGCGACCGCGGCGTGCGGCATCCAGACCCACCAGCGGACGGGCGTCTCGCTGTGTGGGGCTGTTCGGTCATCCCCACGCGCCCGCCGACTCACATCGACACCAGGGCCAAGGGACGGAGAGTCGTCGCGGCCAGACGCGGGTGAGCGGAAGAGCTGGCGCCTCCGAAGCGGGGCCAGCACCGCGTGTCGCCGTCTGATGCCGCGCGCGGCGGCCACGCTGCCGGGGCTCCGCCTACCCCTGGCGCTCAGGCCGGCGCGGTGGAGGCCGCGACGCGGTTCTGGCGCAGCGCCGCACGCGTGGCGCGCACCAGGGTGGTCACGCCGATGCCCATCACCGAGGCCATCACCAGCACCATGGGCAGGCCCACGTGAGCCAGGTTGTGGACGTGGACGTGCGTCGCAAGAGTGAGCCCCGCGACCCCGGGCAGGAGCAGACCCAGCAGACCCCCGCCGACGAAGCAGACCCCGCCCCACGTCAGCGTCTGTCCGGCCGTGGCCAGGGCCACCTGGCGCACCGCCCGCTCGGGCAGGTGCATCCGGCCGGCGGCCCAGCCAAACAGGCCCCCGGCCCCGGCCTGGACGGCCGTCGTGCCCAGTCCGAACAGGGCGCCTGGCAGCCAGGCCGTCGCCGCGCCGGACATGGAGGGCGCGAGGACGGTGTAGATGATGACGGCAAAGGCGCCAAAGCCCCAGCCGGCGATGAACCCGTGCACCGCCGGCATCCATGGGCGGGGATCCTGCATCTCGCCGCGCCGCGCGGCGGACAGGGCATGGCTGCCAAACAGGTGCCAATGGCGGCCCCGCGCGATGTGCCACCCGGCCAACACCATCACGGCCCCGACGACCAGGTAGACGGCGTAGTCAACGCGCGGCCCGACAGTGAACCATCGATCGAGCCCGAGATAGGCGAGTTCGCTGGCGAGGGCGCGCTGGAGCGTGAACGCCAGGGAGAAGATCAGCCCCGCCGTGAGCCCCTTGCGGGTGGAGTAGCTGCCGATCGCGTAGCTGAACGTGATCGGCCACGTATGTTCGTCCGGCGTGACGCCGTGGACCATGCCGAGCACGAAGGACGTGAGCAGGACGGCGCCCAGGGCCAGGCCAGCGTGCGGGTCCCACAGGTTCATGACGCATCCCTCCGCCGCGCCACCCGTCCAGCCAGGCGAGACGCAGTATCATCACGGGCATGATACGGCGTCTCACCTGGCCCGTCAAGTTGTCGCGGACCGCGCCGCGTCGGGACCGCCCGCGCGGACGCAGCGGACGCAGCGGCCCGCCAGCTCCAGCGAGTGCGCCACCGGAAGGAAGCCGTAAGCCGCCTGGGCGCATGCGAGGGCGTCCTCCAGGCTCCGGAGCACCTCGCCGTCCACCACGGTGTCGCGCCCGCACTCCACGCAGCGCAGGTGGTGGTGATGTCCCTCGGCGCAGCCGAGACAGAGGCGATAGCCGTCCCCTTCGGTGGTGCTGACGCGCTCGACCAGACCGATGTCTCGCAGCAGGCGCAGCGTGCGGAACACGGTGGCGCGTCCCAACTCGGGGTGGGCGGCGCGCACCCGCCGCCACAGGGCGTCCGCATGGAACGGGACCGCGCGTGGGATCATCGCCAGCACGTGCCGGCGCGCCGACGTCAGTTCGCCGCCACGCCGGACGAAGACGGCCTCCAGGTCAGACTCATCGCCGTGCGCCGCCACCCGGCCTCACCCCTTCGCCGCCGACCGCCGCTCGGCGGACCATGAGACATTGTATCGCACCGAGAGCGGCAGACGGTCGGGATCCCGCGGGCGACGGCAATCGTCACCGCGCCAAGCGGGACCGGGCGGCACCGTGCTCATGGCCGCGACGACGCCCGGAAAGCGCCCCTACATCCACGCCCCCCTCACCGCCCCGCTGGTACTACCCTGAGCACTTCCTGATCCTAGGATGAACCGCCGCCGTCGGGGCCCAATGCATAGTTGTTCACAGCGACGAAACGCCTCTTGCCGAAGGCACGACCGTGTCTTCACACCCGCTTCGGTCCCCAGTAGCTACCAGCGCGGAGGACAGTACTAGAGCGCCCGTACGCGCTCGGCCACCAGGCTCATGCCCGTCCCACGCCGCCGGGCCCGGCCGTCGACTCCGAGCACCGGCGCCGCGGGGAAGAGCACCGCGCCGTCCCGCCGGTAGACATCCTCCGGCACCATCACCTCCAAGAGTCCCTCCTCGTCCTCCAGCGCCAGGAACACCAGCCGCCGCCCCGAGCGCGTGGGCGGGCGGTGCGGCCGCACCGGCACCCCCGCCGCCGAGAGCGGCGTCCCTTCGGGTGCCGAACGTGCCTGCCCGGTACGCAGGTAGCCGCGCGCCTCCAGGCCCTTCTCCGCGCGCACGAGCTGCATGACGTGCCCGCGCGGCGAGAAACCGAGCAGGCGCTCCTCCTGCAGCCACTTCTCCCGCTCCGTGAAGTCCGCGAGCCCGTCCAGACCGCCCTGCCCTGGCGAGGCACGCAGGTCCAGCCCCCCCGTACGCGCCGCCTCGCAGACGGCGGACAGAGACCAGAGCATCCGGCGGCGGTTCGCCGCCCCCCGCACCCACCCGCCGCCCATCGCACCGCCCGTAGCGCCACAGGCAGCGGCCGCCCCGGCCATACCGCCCCCGCCAGGGACCGGTCCCGCTCCCACCCTCGCGCCCGTACCGCGCGCACCCGTCGCACCACCCACATCCCCGCCGCGGCCCGCCTCGCCGCCACCAGCCACGGCGGCCCCACTCACCCGCCCGCCGCCCGAGGCGCTACCCGCCCCCGCGGCCGTACCCGTGCCGCCGGGCTCCACCGTAGCGACTCCCGCGCCCCCCCCACCGCCATACGCAGCCCCGCCGCCCGCCGCATCCCCACCAAGGCATGGCGCAACACCGCCGGCCGTCGGCTCGCCCCATACCCGCCCACCGCCTGCACCCGCCGCCCCTGTAGCACCGCCCCCGCCAAGGACCGGGGCCACCCCCACGCTGCCTGTGCCGTTAAGCGCGGCCTGACCGACACCGGTGCCCACGCCCCGGCCCAGATTCCCGCCAAGGCCGGGCGCGCCGCCGTCACCACCCGGTCCGCCCCTTGCGACCCCGCCTCCCCCAGCCACGCGCCCGCCCACAACCCCCGCGACACCCCCCACCCCATCGCCGCCCGCCGCCGCAACGCGACCCGCCCCCCCCGCGACGCCCCCGTCCGTGCCCGGGGTCCCGCTCCGGCCCTCGACCGCGGCCCCCCTCGCCGCCACACCCCCGGCCGCACCCGTGGTCCCCCCCGCACCACCGCCGCACCCGTCCGGCCCCACCGCACCGCCGCCGCACCCGTCCGGCCCCACCGCCACGGCCCGCCCCCCCGGCCTCCCCCCCGCCCC
>JAJZZC010000171.1 GCA_021797775.1 Bacillota bacterium | reverse complement strand
GCCGGCTGTCCCTTGGACGCGTCCTGCACCATGGACAGGACCTCGGGCCGGAAGGCGGGCAGCCACTTGAGGACCGCGTCGATCAGCCAAGCCACGCCCCTGCCGAGCCTGTCGACGCTCGTCGTGATGCTGTTCATCATCCCGGTGATCTATGCGGCCCTGAACTTCGGGCTGGCCGGCTCACTCTGGACCACCGGCTGGGCGATGGCCCTGAATCTGCCGATCTGTATCGCCGAGCACAGGGGCCTCGTGCTCGCCACCCAGCTTGTCCATTGGGTCCTGCTCGCTGGCGTGAGCGTCTTTATCGCGGTGCAGATCGACCGCCAGCGGCAGATGCGCGACGAGGCGGCCCGTCGCGGCGAGGCACTGCGCGCCTCCGAGCGCAAGTACCGCAACCTGTTCGAGACGAACCCGGTGGCCACGGTGCTGCTTTGCGAGGGCCATCGCGTGGCGGAGGCCAATCCGGCGGCGTGCGCCCTCTTCGATCTGGGGAGCGCCGATCTGCGGGGCACGCTGCTGGAGGAGTTGCTGTCGCCCGCTGCCGCGGGCGGGGCGGACATCCCCCCGTGGACGCGACGGAGTCCGTCGCCGTGGTCCGCCAGCGGCCCGACAGCTGGGTCAAGGTCCGCTCCGCCGCCGCGCCTGCCGCCGATGGCGGCCAGCAGGTCTTCCTGCACGACGTGACCGCCCAGCGGCAGTGGCGCCACAATCTGCGCGCATATGCGGCCAGCGTCCTGCGCGGGCAGGAAGACGAGCGTCGACGCATCGCCGGCGAGTTGCACGACGACACAGTGCAAACCGCGATTCAGCTATGCCGCCAGTTGGACGCGCTTGGGCAGCCGCCAGCGTCCTCCACGGCCCTGGAGCAGGGCATTCGCGGCGCCCGCGCCACCGCGGAGGGCCTGATTGACGGGTTACACATCATCATCCGCAACCTGCGGCCTCCGGTGCTCGACGACCTCGGCCTGGTCGCCGCCTTGGGCCAGATGGCTCGCGGCTTCGAGGCGCGCACCGGCGTCCCGGCAAGATTCGCAGCGCCCAGCGACGCGCCGCGGCTCGGGGCCGACCACGAGACCTGCGTCTACCGCATCGTGCAGGAGGCGCTGAGCAATGTTGAGCGGCACGCGCACGCCCGCGAGGTCCGCCTGGAGGTCCGGCTCGCGGAGCACCTGCTGAGCGTGGCCGTATGCGACGACGGGGTGGGTTTCGTCCCCGCCTCGCGGCAGGCGCTCTTGCGCAACGAAGCGCTGGGTCTCCTGGGCATGTACGAGCGGGCGGAACTCTCCGGCTCCACGCTGGCCATCCGCTCCGCGCCCGGCAAGGGCACCCGCGTGGAGATCGCGTGCCCGTTCTGAGCGCGGGCGCGTGGCGTGGCGAGACCGGCGCCATGCGCTCCGGGCGACTGTCGCACCATGCGCGGACTTTTTGCGATCCACCCGTATCGTCGTGCGCCTAACGGATGAAGCCCTCGTAGTGCCGCGTCAAGAGTTGCACCGGCCCACCCGTGGGTCGGCCCGCGCGTCCGTGAAAGTATCCGCCCGCCCTCGTCAAGGAGCCCCGTCACGCCATGCGCGCTCTGCTCTCAGTCGTCGCGGGCAGCCGGATCCCTGGGCGGGCGCCGCCATGCCGCGCATGCCCCCCAGGCCAGAAGGCCGGCCATTGCGAGCAGCATCAACCCCTGGGCCGCCGCGGGCACTGCGCGCAGCGTCGCCCCCGCGTTAAACCGCCTGGCCCGTCGCCCAGCGGTTGAAGTGCGACAGCCAGTGCGGTGTATACGTACTGTGACCGCTGATGGCCAAGTAGAGAGACAGCCCGCCCATGATCAGGAACATGGCCCCTGCCAGAAGGTTGGTCCTCGGGGCGCCCGGCCATGGCCGGGGCCGAATGGCCCCTGGGGTGTGTCCGGTTGTAGCTAGACGGAGGTACCGGTGGTCCCGTACCGTGGCCCAGCGCGAGGGCCCGCGTCGCGCGAGCGCGATGCGCGGCCCGGGCAGCCGACTTGCGCCAGCGGCCCGTGAGCCGACGGGGTCGCCGTGACGCGCCGGACGGCCGAGGCCGAGATCCCGGAGCGCCGCCTGATGTGAGCGCGCGGACCTTGTCTGCCGTGGCACACCCCCTTGCTCGCCGGTGGGCTGCCGTGCGACATTTGCGGGTGACGCCGTGCGGTGCGCATCGCCGAGGGCGCTATCTATGGGGCGGTGGCTGGCGGTTGCGCCTTGCCGGCTCCGTGTGCGCTCATCGGGATGGCGTCGGCGTGTTGTTCGTCGGCCGCCGCCGGGTGCATCGGTCCTGGGCTGCGCCGTGCCGGAGCGAGAGGAGACGCGAGCGGGGGGATCACGCCGTGACGAGGTGGGGGGCGAGGGCGCGCGCGCTGTGGGCTGTCGCGGTCGGGCTGGTGTTGGCCGTCGGGTCCGGGCCGGCAGCCGGCGCCGCCGCGGGCGCACCGACTACCTGGACGACCTTTCTCGGGTCCGTCAGCCGCAATCCCGTGGTGCCGGACGGCGGCGGCGCTTCGCCCACGCTCGACGTCTCCTGGCGGTTCCCCGTGGCGCCGGCCAGGGCGGACAGCATCGTGGCGGCGCCGTCCGTCGTCGGCGGCGTGGCCTACTTCGGCGCGATGGACCACCGCGTGTACGCCCTGCATGTGCAGACCGGGAAGCCGCTCTGGTCGTTCCTGGCGAACAACCAGGTGATGAGTCAGCCGCTGGTGGTCGGCGGCCGGGTCTTCTTTGGGACGGGGAACAAGCGCTTCGTCGGCGACGGGGGCAGCCGGTTGCGCGGCTCGGGGCCGAGCGCCTTGTACGCCGTGTCGGCAGCGAGCGGGCGGCTGCTGTGGCGCTTCCCGGTACGCGGGGAGGCCATGCCCACCCCCGCCTACCAGGCGGGCGTCCTCTACGAGGCGACGGGGGGGGGAGAGTTCTACGCCCTGGACGCAGCCAGCGGCCGGTCGCTCTGGACCCTGCACGAGGGGGTGGTGACGAGCATGTCGTCGCCTACCATCGCTGGGGGGATGGCCGTCTTCGGCGGCCGGCGCCACGGGGCGCCGTCCTTTTACGCGGTCTCGCTGCACACCCACCGGTTGGCCTGGAAGACCCCGTTCCCCGCGGCCTGGGCGGGCACAGACGACCTGAGCACCAGCGCCTCCAATGGGGTGGTTTACGTACAGGCGCCGCTCGGCCGTAACCGGATCACCGTCGAGGAGCTGGCCCTGCGACTGGAGAGCGGCCGGCAGATCTGGCGGCGTATCCTGGGCTCTGGCCCGGCGGCCTACCACAACGGCGAGGAGACCGGGGTGGCCGCGCTGGCGGGCGGGATCCTGTATGTGGGCTCGCCCATCCTGCCGGGGCTATGGGCGTTGCAGGCCGCCACGGGTCGCGTCATCTGGCACGCCCCCCTGGCTGTGGCGGTACGGGCCGCGCCAGCGGTGACCGGGCAGCACGTCTACGCCGTGTCGGCCGGCCAGTTGTTCGCCCTGAACCGTGCGACGGGGGCCGTCGTCGGCAGCCTGGTCGTGGGGCACCGGCCGCCGGAGTCGAACGCCCACTACGGCCTTATCCCCTGTGCCAGCCCGGCCCCTACGCTCGTGGGGCAGACGCTGCTGGTGGCGGGCGGCGCGCAGGATGTGCTGGAGGCTGTTCCTGTGCAGCGCCTGCACGCTGTGGGGTGACCGCTCCGGGTGCCGGACGGGCGCGGAGGGCGGCCATGTGGTGGGCCCCGGCCGTCGACGGCGATTTCCTAAGACCAGGAAGTGCGCAGGGTCGCATGAGCATGGCTCTGCGCGCTTCCTGATCATTCGGATGCGACACGGCCGTCGAGGCCAGGTCGATCCGTTCACCATGGCAAAAAACCGCCTCTTGCCAGGGCTGTGACCGTACGAACCGCTTCCGTCACCATCCGCTGCCAATGCGCAGAACAGTATTAGTCATAGGTGCGATACAGCCGCCATTCGCCCTCTGGATCCCGGTAGACCAGTTCCATCACCGCGCCGCCTTCCGCGGCGATCCGGTAGAAGGTTCGCTCAGGGGCGCGCCCGGGACCCTGCCCCGGCACAAGGGCCCGCTCCCACCACGGCTCGCGGTAGACCCACTCGTCGAGGATATCCGCCACGCGGTGCCAGCGGCCCTCCCAACGGAAGGCGATGGGGCGTCCGGTATGCGTGACGTCCACCCGGACCGGTCGGTTGAGGATGCGGCTCATCACAACGCCCCCCGCCGCCTCCCTGGTGGGCGGGCGACTCATCCCATGATAAGAACGTGTGTGCGCTGTTGGCAACCGGGGGGACCTGGCAGGAGGGGGGAGAGGAACGGACCGAGCACAGCACAACCGTGCGGCTGGCGCAGGTCAGAGGAGCCTCGGGCGGGGCGGGCGGCGGGGGACCGGCGTCGGCCGCAGGCCCTTCCCGGCCCCGCGTGGAACCAGCGCGGCGTTGCCCCTCCGGCGACCGACCGCCAGGGTGTTCCGGCCCCGTTTCGGGCACCCGGCTCCCACGGGCAGCACCGCCTTGCGCGGTTCCTCTGCCAGAGGAGGGAGCGGCGTCGGTGGCGAGGGAGGCAGTGCGATGGATGTCGCGGGCTACTGGCGGACCCAGCCAGCGGAGTGGCAGCCGTTGTTCCGCACCTGGCACGCGCGCTACCCAGAGCGCACGCGCCTCCACGCTTGGCCACAATGGGGTGGCGAGCGCCTGCTGGCCCTGAGCATCGCGCCAACCGGGCGCCTGCGTGGCCGGCGGCGGCTCCCGCTGGTCCGCCTGCTCGTGGCCGTACCCCACGCCCACGAACCCGCGTCGACGGCGGCGGCCGTGGACGTGGCCTGCCAACTGCTCAGCGGGGTCCACCTGGACGGCACGCCCTCGGCACTGGAATCCGCGCACCCCCGGCGCGCGCCGCTGGTCACGCTGCTGCCGGACGGCAATCCGCAGGGCCGGGTCCGCAGCCCGCGGCGCTGTTGGGATGGTACAACCTGCGACAACGAGGGCCTGTGGCGGGAGGCCTTTGGCGTGGCCGCTGACGGTGGGCGCTTCCCGCGCTTGCCAGAGTGGCGGTTGTCCGAACAGCGGCCGTGCCAGATCGGTCTGACCTTTGAGTCCCTCTCCGAGGACCTATACGTCGAACCCAACACGAGCAGGCTGTCGACCTACTCGCGCGCCCTGGACGATCTCTTCGCGCGCTTCCGCTACACACACATGCTGGAGATGCACCAGCACGCATGGCCGGATGCTGTCCTGCTGCCGGACGACTTCGACGCGTCGCCTCCTGACGTGCGGGCGGCGGCGATGGGCTGGGCACAAGCCCTGCTTGCCGCTTGGCGGGCGGCCGGCGCCGATCCGCGGCCCGCCCCGGCCGTCCCCTGCCGCGGGCAACCGCGGCAGCAGCTCCGCCAGGCCTTCTGGCGCGGCCGTTTCCCCGGGATGCTCCGTCTGGCCAGCGAGGTGCGTCAGGGGCGGCTGGATCCGGGTGGGGGCGAGCCGACACCCCAGGACCGGCAGATGCGCCTGGCGTGCGTGGCGCTGGAGGCCAGCCTGCGCCACGTTGCGGAGGCCTGAGGCGCAAGGGCAACGGCGGGGCGCGGCGCGCGCGCACGGAGCCCCCCGGCTGCGGCGGCGTGTGCGGAGGGCGCCCACCACCACCGATCGAGCGGGCGTGGGGAGGGCCGGAGCGCGGGCCGTGCTTCGGCGCCCGCAGTCCGGCAAGGCCGCGTCGGCTACCCGGCCCGCCAACGCTCGCCGCAGGCGGTCTGCCGTGCCGGGGGGGCCCCGACCGCCCGCTCCGCGGGGTGACCCGGGGGGAGGGTCCCGCCGTCCCGTGGCAATCCCCAAGCGGGTCGCCGCCCGGAGGGGACGTCAGGCCCCCGTGGGGTGGCGACCGCTTGGCGCGCATGCCGCGCGGACCACCACCCCCCTCAGTCTCTTCGCGAGGGCGAAAGCAGGGACGGTTGACAGAGGCGGGGCGGACCGGTTACCGCGGCCTCCGGGGTGGCGTACCACGTCGCCACCGTGCCATCGGCCATCTGGGATCAGGGAGCGCCGGTTCATCGCGTACTCACTGCGGCGAATGTCCACGGGACACCGTAGCACCGCTGATCGCCTCGCGGTCCCCAGGGCAGAACGCCCGGCCACCCGCTCGGCGCGGCGCGCGCCTCGGAGCGACCGGTTGGTCGGAGGGCGTCGATTCGCCCTTGTTTCCCGCCAGTCCCCCATGCCCGTGCCGGGCGTGACGGAACCCGCGCGCGTTCGCAGGGGGCGCCCGGCATCTCGGCGAACCCTGCCCACAGGCCGCTGGAAGGGGGGGCGACGCTCTTTGGAGGAACGCGAGCGATCCTCCTCTGGCGTGCATGGCTGCTTGGTCGTGCCGGGGGTTCTGGGGCGGGACGCGTTGGCGGCCGCGAACCGCGCGCCGCCAACGCTCTGCATCTGCCCGTGCCCGAGCGGGACGACGGCAGCCAGAGTGGCCAAGCCTTCCTGGAATGGGAGGAGCCGCTCTGCCGGCGGTTGCTTGATCCCCCGGTTGGTTCCCTATTTGAAGGACCTCGTGGCCGAGGGGTTTCGTCTCGACCATACGAGTACGGCATGACCAGGGGCAGGAATCGCTCCGCCCCGGCACGGCGGGGGCACGGCGCGCGATCCCGCGCCGTACGACCCCGTGCGGGATGGGCGGATGGATAACGGCCTGATCATCGTGTCGTGGGTGCTCGCGGATGCGCCCGCCGGGACGGGGGGGCTGCTGCCTCCCGGGCAGCCACCGGCAGAACTGGCGCCAGCCGCCAGAGGACGATGGGTTCGCTCCTCCGGCGATCCCGCGCAACCCCCTGCAGGTGGCCGGCTCGGTGCTGATCTTCACGGAGGCCTTGCGGCACGGCATGCTCCCGTGGCGGGCGGACCATGAGCGGCGCTCCCTGTTCTATTTAAGTACACTCCGAGGCACATGACCCGGGGGGCACAGGGGGCTGCCGGCCCCACGGCTGGCGCGGCGCAGCGATAGCCAGCGGCTGGTGTTGGAGCCCCCGCACATATGGAAGCGCCGGCCCGTCGCCGTGCCTGAGGCGTAGGAACGCGGATCGCGCGCGCCGCTGTGCCGGGTGGACGGTTCGGGCCGGTCGGCTCCGTCGTTCGTGGTTCCGGGCTGGCGGTTGGCCGCGATGCGAGGGGAGTGACTGAGGTTGGCGTGCGTGCTGGATGTCGAGGTGGAACCGGCGCGGGGCCGGGCGGGGGATCGCGTGGTGCTGGCCGCCCGGGTCTCGCCGCCCGAGGCCGCCAGCGGCGTGCATCTGAGCGTCGAGGGATACGGGTATGGCGAGGCGCTGGTGCAGAACGGTGGCGTATGGCGGCTCGAAACCACGGTGCCGATGGAGGCGCCGCCCGGCGACTACCGGATCAACGTCTACGCGGTGGACGCCTCCGGGCGCGCTTGCGGCGAAACACCCGCCGCATTCACCGTGCTGGCGTAGGTGGGCCGCGTGGCGGAATGGCGAGCCGGCTGCCGGGGGTCCGCACCGCTAGCCGGCCGTCCACGGCTCCGCAGCCCCGCGCGACGCGTTGACCTGCAGCGACCGCCTGTCGCGTGGGGGGGATCGGGGACGCGGTTTCCCCCGCGACCGGGCATGCGCACCGCCCCCCCTGCCATGCGGGGCGTGCCCGGTCGAGCGGCGGGCCCCAAGGCGCCTCGGGTGCCGCCCGGCTTGCGTTACCCACGCCGCAGGGCGGACCCGGGGCGCCGCCCATGCCGCACGCTGGGACCGGTCTCCCGCCGGATGCCCTGGGCGCGCGGCGTGCCCGCGCCTCGGGGCGCCGCAGCATCACGGCGCGCCGCTGCCTGTCGCGCTACCCTTGGCCTGGCGCCCCCCCAGGGCCTCGGGTCAGGATGCGTCCGACGTGACCCGCCGCGCCCGGCCAGGCTCGGCGGGCGCGCCAGAGATCCGCTCGTCCCGCACCCCCCATTGGCGGACCAGATCCACGGTGAGTTGCTCAGGGTAGGCGTCCTCGCCATGCAGGCTGGCATCCAGCCCCGCTTCCTCTTCCTCGGGCGAAACGCGGCAGCCCACCAAGGCGTCGGTGACCTTGAACACCGCGAAAGTGCCCACCGCGGCAAAGGCCCAGGCGGCGAGCACGCCCAGAGCCTGCAGGCCCAACTGCGCGGGGTTCCCATAGAACAGCCCGTTGTGGCCGGCGGCGTTGACGGCCACCTGGGCGAACAGCCCGGTGGCCAGGGCGCCCCAGGTGCCGCCGATCCCGTGGCCGCCGAACGCGTCCAGGGCGTCGTCGTAGCCGAAGCGGTTCTTGAGCACCGCTGCCGACAGGTAGCAGAAGACGCCGGCGCCGACACCGATGGCGATGCTGCCCATGGGCCCCACGTAGCCGGACGCTGGGGTAATGGCCACAAGGCCACAGACCGCGCCCGCGCACGCCCCCATCAACGTGGGCTTGCCGGTGCGCAGCCACTCGACGGCGAGCCAGGTCAGGCTGGCCGCGGCCGCCGCCGTATTGGTCGCCAGGAAGGTGGACGCGGCCAGCCCGTTCGCGGCCAGGGCGCTGCCGGCGTTGAAGCCGAACCAGCCGAACCAGAGCAGGGCGGTGCCGATCAGCACCAGCGGAACGTTGTGTGCACGGATGTGCTCGTCTCGCCTCAGCCCGCTACGCTTGCCGAGCAGGATGGCGACGACCAGCCCGGCGACTCCGGAACTGATGTGCACGACGGTCCCCCCGGCGAAATCCAGGACGCCGAGGTTGTGCAGCCAACCGCCGGTGCCCCACACCCAATGCGCCAACGGGTCGTAGACCACCGTGGCCCAGAGCGCGGTAAACAGGACGAAGGCCTTGAACTTCATGCGCTCGGCCAGGCCGCCCACGATCAGGGCCGGGGTGATCACCGCGAACATCATTTGAAAGATCGCGTAGAGCCGGCTCGGGATGGCCGGGGAGTACGCCGGGTCGGGTGCGGCCCCCACATGGCGGAAGCCGGCGCACGCCAGCGTGCCAATCAGGTGGTGGAAGTCGGGACCGAAGGCCAGGGAGTAGCCGAAGAGGACCCACTGCACCGAGACGATGCCGACCGCCGCCACCACCTGCAGCATGGTGGTGATGACGTTCTTCCGTCGCACCATGCCACCGTAGAAGAGGGCAAGGCCTGGCGTCATGAGCAAGACGAGGGCTGAGGCTGCCAGCATCCATGCGGTGTCGCCTGGGCTGATGCGGGCCGCGGCGTCGGGCGCGGCGGCCAGGCAGAGGGCTGGGGCGACCGCGACGACCATGCCGGCGGCGGCACCCAGCAGGGCCCCCAGGAGGGGGCGGCGCGTCATGGCATTCGTACCTCCCCTCGTCCGGCACGGCGGGCCGCGCAGGACGGACGTCGTCGCCGCAAGCCGCAGGCATTCGCGATGTGTCGCGGCGACCACGGCGCCGATCGTAGGGGGCGCCCGTAAGGCAGTCAAATCTGAGGCACTAAACATGACTCATGGAGCAAGATTGTGGACACTAGTGTCAGGTGTGGTGACTTTGCGGGCCTCGGAGCACAGGGGTGCCGGCGGTTAGGGAGCCGTTGCGCCGGAAGCCTTCACTGGGCGCCCTGCCCCGGGGCCGCGGCGCTGCTTCGCGCGCGCGGCCGGCGGTTTCGCGCGGCGTCCGCGGGAGTATGCCCGCGGGGGCGCCGGTCTCCGGCGGGCACGCTCGGGCTCCCGGCGGGCCCGCCGGGCCGCTGCCCGAGGTTCTGGGGGAGGCCCATGCCCGTGGCGAAGGGGCGCATCGAGCAGAGGGCCGCGCCCCGGCGCGGAAACTCGCGCGTTGAGGCGGACCGCCGTGATCCTGTGCCCTCTGGCAGGCCCGCGCACCGGGGAGCCGGCTTCCGCCCCGGCGAAGGCCGCGTTCCATGCGCATGCCCGCGGCCGGGCCGAGGCCCACGTCCGGGTGACGAACCGTGGCGCCTCGCTGTGGCGCAGGGTCTCTCTGAGAGGGGAGCCGAACGGCAAGCAGAGAAGCGATACCATATGGCGCGGCCTTGCCGGGCTGCGACCCGGGGCCGCGGCGTCCGAGCATCCTCTGTGGGGGGCGGCAGCGCGTGGTTCTTCCCGACGACTTCTACTGCAGAGATGAGGCGGAGAGGCGCTGGCTCTCCGTATGCGGCGAACTCGCCAGCCGGTTCGCCGGTCGGGCCGAGGCGCACGACCGGGAGGGGAGCTTCCCGTTTGAGAACTTCGAGGAACTCCGGCAGGCGGGGTACCTCACCCTCACCGTCCCCCGGGCGTACGGCGGCTCCGGGGCTGGGGTCTTCCTCATGGTCCTCTGCCAGGAGGCTCTGGCGCGCGGCGACGGCTCCACTGCCCTCGGCGCCGGGTGGCACCAGATGACCCTTGGGCGCCTCGCGGCAAGGCCCACCTGGCCCGCGGCCGCTGTGGAGAAGGTCTTCCGAGACGCGGCGGAGCGGGGGGCCTTGATCAACGGCGCGGTGTCGGAGCCGGCCACCGGCAGCCCGAGCCGCGGGGGCCGGCCCACCACGGCCGCGCGTCGGGTGGGTGACGGCTGGGTGCTGGCGGGGCGCAAGGTGTTCACGACCATGGCCCCCGGCATCGCGACCTTCGTGGTGTCGGCCAGTGCCGAGGGCATTGAGCAGACGGCCTCGTTCCTTGTCCCGCGCGACGCGCCGGGCGTCTCCATCGTGGAGACATGGGACGCGCTTGGCATGCGGGCCTCCGGCAGCCACGACCTGGTGCTGACCGACGTGCCCCTCCCCGCCGAGTCCCTGGTGGAGCCCGCGCCGCGGCCGGACGGCGCGGCGGACGCCGGGGCGGAGGTGCGCGGCGGATCCACCGCCGGCTGGGGCCTGCACATCCCGGCGACCTATCTCGGGGTGGCGCGTGCCGCCGCGGATGACGCCGCGCGCTTCGCGGTGCGCCGCCGGCCGAACTCGCTCCAGGGCAGCATCGCCGAAGTGCCGCACATTCAAGAGAAGATCGGGGAGATGGAACGGCAGCTCCTCGCGGCCTACAATCTCTTGTTCACCCTGGCGCGGCGCTGGGACGACGACCCCGCGGCGCGCCAGGCCATGGCCGGGGCGGTGGCGGCCTGCAAGACCCTGGTGATGGACGCCGTGCTGCATGTGGTGGACCTGGCCGGACGGGTGGTCGGCGCCGCGGGTCTCACGCGCGGCGTGCCCATCGAGCGTTACTATCGGGATGTCCGGCCTGGGCTGCATAACCCGCCGATGGAGGACGCGGTGCTTGCCGCCCTCGCCCGGCAGGCGATCCGGCAAGCGGAGGCGGCTCCTTAAGGGGTTGCCCGCAAGGGCCTCATGGACGGACCGTGGCTGGGTGATACTCAGGCTAGGGGCGCGTGTCCCTGCACAGACGGGGGTGGGCGGTTGGCGGGGGCCGGTGTGGGGCCGGACGGGCCCGTGGCCGTAGAGGACGAGAGGGTGCGCGCCCCGGCCGCAGCCGCCCCCGGCGCGGCGGGTCCCGCCGGAGTGGCCGGCGACGCGCCG
>JAJZZC010000170.1 GCA_021797775.1 Bacillota bacterium | reverse complement strand
GCACCGTCCCCGTCCGTTCCCGCTTTCCATCTCCCGTGCACGGCCGCCGCCGGCAGGCGGGGGGCGCCGGAGGCGCAGAGCGATCTTGTACGCCCGGAGCCGGGACGGCGGGAGGAGGCAGTGCGGTGGGTGTCTTCGGGCGGCGGTGGCCGACGGTGGCCGGCGCCCTCCGGCGGGTCTGCCCCGGTCGGGGGCAGGCCCGCTCAGGGGGCCCCCAGGGCGGGTGGCCGCGCGGCCACCCGCGGGGGCCGTGGGCGGGCAGCGGATGGCTGCCCGGACGGCGCCCTCGTGGGGAGAGGGGGGCGTGGCCCCCGTGCAAGGAGGTCGCTCCGGTGTCCCGGTCCAGCAGCGAATGAAGGAGGCAACGGAGAATGGGTAGATGGGCCCGTACAGCCGTCGCAGTCGGCGCGGGCATCACGCTTCTGGCCAGCGGTGCGCTGGCTCTGGCGGACGACGGGCAGGGGCAGGCCGCTGGTGCCGGATACGGCGCCACGGCCCTCGGCTACAATCCGGGCTTCACGGACATGAGCCAGGTACCCTGGGCCGTGCCCGCGGTGGACGCGCTCGCGCAGCAGTGCGTCGTACAAGGGGTGGGCACCCGCCAATTCGACCCGACCGGCCTCACGACCCGCGCGCAGATGGCGGTGCTGATCGACCGCCTGATGGGACTGGGCGCGCCGGGCGCGGCGCCCGGTCCGGCTGGGACCGCCAATCTGTTCGGAGCCAGCGGCAACCTGAACCTGCAGGCGCTCCTCGGTCCGGGCAGTCAAAACCTCGCGGGCGTCAACCTGCAAGCCCTCCTGGGCGGAACGGGTGGTCCCGGCGGCCCGGCCAGCATCCGGCACCCCGGCCCCCCGCTGGTGCCCCCGGGACTCGCCAGGCGCGACGGATCCCGCAAAGGGGGGCTGCGCAGCTTCCTGCGCAAAGAGAAGAAGCTGCTCAGGGAGGCCAGCAAGTGGGCGCAGACCCAGCGGAAGCTGGCGCAGAAGCTGCGCGCCCACTTCCGCGATTACTCCCGCATCCCGTCCTGGGCGCTGCCGTCGGTGCAACTGGCCTATGACGCCGGCATCCTCGTCGGCGAGCAGCAGGGGCAGTTCGCGCCCTCCGGCAGCGTCACCTGGGCGCAGGCCGCGCTGATCACGGAGCGGATCTTCCAACTGCCCGCCGTGTCGGCGCAGCAGGTCGCAGCCGAACTGCAGCAACTGCCGCAGGGGACGGCGACGCCGGCCTGGGCCCAGCAGGCGGTGGCCGACCTCGTGGCCGCCGGGGTCTTCTCGGGCACCCTGGTCCAGAACTACAGCCCCATGCAACCCATCGACCGTGCGGACCTGGCCGTGTTGTTGCAGAACGCGGAGGCCGCCAGGGCCGGCGGGCAGGTGTCGCGGGGCGCGCAGCTGGCGATGGGGCGCGTCGTCGCGCTCGGCGCGTCCTCGTTGAGCGTGCTCACCGGGTGCGGCGTCGTGAACGTGCCCCTGGCTTCCGGCGCACCCGTCTACCAGGGTGGCCAGACCACGTCCCTCTCGGCGGTGACCCCCGGCGACGTGGTGCTGGTGGGCCTGAACGCCGGCCAGGGCATCTTCGTGGACGTGCTCTCCAGCCCGGCGGCGCCGCTCCCCGTGCCCATGGCGACGGGCCTGCTGGTCGCCGTCGGGCAAGACGCGATCACCGTGCAGGAGTCCAACCAGACGTCCAGCTTCACCCTGGCGCCGGGGGTGACGGTTGCCGGGCAGGTCACCAGCGTGGGCGCCCTGATGCCCGGTGACGCCGTCGTCCTGACCCTCAATGCGCAGGGCCAGGTCACCGCCATCGACGTCAGCGTGGTCCCGCAGTCTTCGACCGTCTCCGGAACCGTCCAGACCGTCGCGAGCAGTCAGATCACCGTGACCACCGCCAGCGGCAGCCCGACCTTCAGCCTCGCGTCGGGGGTCAGCGTCTCCGGGCAGGCCAGCGCGTTGAACCAGGTGGCCAGCGGCGATCAGGTCACCCTGACCCTTGGCAGCAACGGCCAGGTCACGGCCATCGACGTCACCGCCGCCCCCCAGTCCGCCAGCCTCGCTGGCACCGTCCAAGCCGTGAACAGCAGTCAGATCACCGTGGCGACAGCCAACAGTGGCAGCCTGACCTTCGCCGTCGCCCCGGCGGTCAGCGTCTCCGGCCAGGCCAGCGCACTGAGCGGCGTCGCCAGCGGGGACCAGGTGACCCTGACCCTCGGGAGCAATGACCAGGTGACGACCATCGATGTCACCGCCGTCCCCCAGTCCTCCACCGTCACCGGCACCGTCCAGGCCATCAGCGGCAGCCAGATCACCGTGGCGACAGCCAGCAGCGGCAGCCTGACCTTCAACCTGGCCTCCTCCGTAACCGTCTCCGGGCAGGCCGCCAGCGTCGCCGCCATCATCCCCGGTGACGCGGTGACCCTGGCCCTCGCCGGCAACGGCCAGGTCACCGCCATCGACGTCACCGCCGTCCCGCAGTCCTCCACCGTCACCGGCACCGTCCAGGCCGTCAGCGGCAGCCAGATCGCCGTGGAAACGGCCAGCGGCGGCAGCCTGACCTTCAACCTGACCTCCAGCACGACCGTCTCCGGCCAGGCCAGCAGCGTCTCCGCCGTCGTCCCCGGCGACACGGTGACCCTGACGCTGGCCGGCAACGGCCAGGTCACCGCCGTCGACGTCACCGCCGTCCCGCAATCCTCCACCGTATCCGGGACGGTCCAGGCCGTCAGCGGCAGCCAGATCACCGTGGCGACCTCCGGCGGCAGCCGCACCTTCGCCATCGCCGCTTCGCTGGCCGTCTCCGGCCAGGCCAGTTCCCTCAGCGCCGTCATCCCCGGCGATCAGGTCACCCTGACCGTCAACGCCAGCGGCGCAGTCACGGCCGTTGACGTCACGAGCGCGGCCGCCACCTCCACGCTGAGCGGCACCGTCTCCGCCCTTCAGGCGCAGGCGCTGTCCCTGACCGCGACGGGCGCGCAGGGCATCCTCACCTACACCTTCACCATCGCCTCGGGGGTGCGGGTGAGCGTCCAGGGCGCTAGCGGCAGCATGGCGGACGTGCAGGTCGGCGATCAGGCGACGCTGACCCTGGACACCCAGGGGCAGGTCTCAGCCATCAATGTCACCAGCGCCCCGGCGGCCGCGAGCACGGTGGCCGGCACACTGATCGCCGCCGCCAGTCAGGGCGCGCCAAACGTCACCTTCGCGACGTACGCGGCCTCCAGCGGCACCTTCCAACTGCAAACGGTGAACCTGGTCGCAGGGGCCACCGTCACCCTCTCCGGCGGCACGAGCAGCCTCAGCGCCCTTCGCGTCGGCGACGCACTGACCGTGGGCCTCGACGCCTCCGGCCAGGCCGTGTCGATCAGCGCCACCCCACTGCCCGCCAGCGACGTCAGCGCCAGCGGCGTGGTCGACATCAACAGCAACGCGGAACTCGGCGTCTACACCACCGGCAGCGGGGCACACCAGGTGACGCTGCCCGATGGATCCAGCCCCCTGGCCCTGGCCCCGAGCGGATCGAGCGACGCCATCGTCGCGATGACCAGCGTGACCCCTGGGACAGCGGTTACGGTGTACCAGAACGCTGTCAACGGCGACTCCCTGCTCCTCATCGAGCAGTAGACGGGGGGGGGGGGGCGGCGGCCAGCCCGCCGCCCCCCCCCCGGCCCCAAGCGCCTCGTCCGGAGGTTCGGCGACGGGCGACGCTCCAGCCATTCAGTCTGGCGGCGCATCTGTCGCCCGGAACCCGGCGGCATGCCACGCGGGGCGGGAGCCGCCTTCGAACCGGATGGACGCGCCACCCGGCCCAAAGCGCCCTCTCCGCAACGCGCAAGGCGTGGTCAGCCCGCGTGCGGCATCCCGCGCGCCGCCCGCTGGCCAGCACGTGAGACGCCGCGCACGCAACCGTCCGCCACGAAGACGGATCTCCACTGCGGCCGCCCACAACACTCGCGCCGCACCCACCGGAACCCTGCCGCCGCTGGCTGTCGCTGATCGTTCGCCGCCCCGCTTCCGCGCGCGGGCAGGCGGACGGCCACGCCCTCGGCGGGCAGCGAGCCTGGCCGACCTGGAGCGCCTGGTCTGCCAGGCTCGGCTCGCCGCGGCCCTCAGCCGCGGGCCCGCAAGCGCCGCCGCAACTGGCTCACCGGATCCTCGACCCGCCAGCGCGCGTCGTCGACCAGGCCGCTCAACATCCCGCCGATGCGAAACCAGTAGGTGAGGAAGCGGAAGGCCGGCAGGAGCGCCACGGCCCACAGGTCTGCCCGCACCGTCTCGCGGTCCGTGGGCCGCAGGTTGATCCATACCGCGGCCACAAAGGCGAAGTCGGCGACCAGATACACCGCGTACATGCCGACCGTCGCCAAGACCACAACCTGCAGCGGGTAGCCGAGCCAGTACATGGCCGGCAGCAGGAAGGTCCACACGATCCGGGGGAAGGCCAATGTGTGGTCCACGAGCAGCGCCCGAGCGAGAAAACCGCGGCCCCCGAGCCCTGCTCCCGGGCGGCGAAACTCCGGCTGCAGGGCGGCGACCTCGATCTCGCCGCGCTGCCAGCGTGCGCGCTGCGCATACAGCGACCCGAGCCCTGGGATCGGATGCGTGAGGGCGACGGCGTCCGGGACGCAACCGATGCGCATTCCCCGCGCGACAACCTGCGCCCGCACGTCGAAGGTCAGTTCGGTGTCCTCCGACACCGTGTCGCCCTTATACAGAAACGTCTGAAGCAGGATGTCCCGCCGGAAGAACGAGAAGGCCCCCGCCAGGGTGAAGAGCGTATTCGTCGCATCCTCGTAGTGGCGGCCGATCCGGAACGCCACCAGGTACTCCAGGCGCTCGCAAGCCTGAAGGAAGCGAAGGAACCGACCCCGCGGCGGCTGTCCCGGCCGGGCGACGACCACCGCGCCGGTGGCCGCCGCGAGGGATGGATCGCGCTCGAACGCTTCCACCATGGCGCGCAACGCACCGGGTTGTAGCTCTACATCGGCGTCGATATTGCACACATACCTGTCGTCAGTCACCTGGAGGGCGGTGTTCAGCGCCATCGCCTTACCCGGCCGGCTGGTGACCACCACCTGTGCCCGCAGTCGCGGCAGCCCAGCGTGCACGCGGTGGAAGACCCTCGCCGTGCCATCGGTGCTGGCGTTGTCGACGACGAGCACCTCCACCCGGTCCAGGGGATAGGTTTGCGCGGCAAGGGACGTGATGCAGCCTTCCAGCACAGGCGCCGCGTTGTGGCAGGGGATCAGCACGCTGACCGGCGGCAGGTGGCCGGTTCCAAGAGCCGCGGCCCCCGGTCCGGGCCTCCGCAGCAGGCTGAAGCCGAGCAACCGGAGCGCCTTGGTCATGTCCACCAGGACGGGGACGAGAACCCAGATGCCCCAGAGCAGGACAAACGCGGCCAAACCCTGGCTGGTCACGCTCAGACACCCCCACGGGCGGGACCAGCCGCCCGCATCTTGCGATGGGCGACTCGCAGCGCGTGGCGCGTGAACACCATCCAGTAAAGCCAGATCGTCAGGGCAAAGAAGACCAGTTGGGCCAACACCATGTGGCTGAAATAGATGGAAGACTTGCCGGCGAAATGGACGACGACGACGATGAGCAGGACCCGCAGGACATTGGAGGTGAAGGTAAACGCCTCCCCCCAGACGAGGCTCCACAGCTTGGTGGGCAGACCCATCCCGGGCAGGAAAAGGACCAGCCCCGCGAACACCGCCTCTTCGAGCAAACCAGAGCAGGCCATGCTGATGCGCAACACAGTCCACCCGGCGCCCTGCCCGATCAGCAGGACCAGCAGGCTGCCCGGGGAATCGCGAAAGAGACGCGTCGGGACGCCGGCGCCCGCGGCGAGGAAGTGCACGGCGCCACCCGTCCAGCCCGCCAGGGCCTGCTCGACCACGCCGCCGTGAAACAGGGCGACAACCGCCAGGGTGAAGCCCACGGCACCCAGGACGTAGTAAAAGAGCCAGACGCGCCACAGGCGCAGGATCGCCAGCACGGCCGCTCCTCCCGGGAGCAGCACCCAAGGCCAGATGCTCACGCCCATCCCTTCCCGCGAACGGCAAACCAGACGCCGACGAGGAAAGCCACTCCGAGGAGAACGGCAGAGAGCGCGGGCACCGGGGTCCACAGGACGGTGCCGTGCGCCGGGACCCGTTCCGCCGGCGTCTCTACGTACATCGCCAGAGGCACCTTGCCCCCGCCAAGCAGGGACAGGTCCACGCCCCACTCGCAGTCCAGCCCGCCCTGCCCCACGCTCTGGCCCCACGCCCCCTGTCCCGTCAGCAGCACCCTGCCCGCCGGGTCGGTGAGCACCCAGCGCACCGCCTCGGAAGCGGAGGCGCAGTTCCCGCCGCCGCCAGAGGCGCCGCCGTTCGGCGGGCAGTTGCTCGGTGTATAGAGCAACGTCAGGATCCGATCCCCCGCGTCCACGAAGCTCCCATCGCCACCCACGTCGATATACAGCCGCAGGCGCAGCGACCCGCGCTCGCCGTTGTGACCATCGTACGCCGCACCATTGGTCGTACAGCGCCGGCTCATGAAGTCGAGCTGGCGGCCGTTGTTGTCCAGTGCCCAGTAGAACGCGGCCAGGCTCTCCGCGCGGCCCGGCCCCCCGCACGATCCCGAGATAGCGGGACGACCGTTCCACTCACTGAAACGGCCGTTCAAGGAAACGCCCGCGGATGCCCGCGCGCGCAGCGGCGACACCGCCAGCAGGATCAGCACGGCCGCCCCGGCGGCGAGCAGCGCCTGGATGAAGGGCCCCCGTTGCGGCAGCCGGTCACGCCACATCCGCGGCCCTCCCGCCCGCCGCCCACGGGGGTAGCCGCGGGACCCGGCGCCACGTGCGCATGCCCGCCAACCAGGCGAACAGCGCGAGCACCGCCAGCCCCGAGGCGACTTCGCCCGTTCCCGCGCCAGCCGGAGCACCCATGCTGAGCGCCACGGCATACCGGCCCGGCGCCAGGTAGAGGTTCGGCAGCCCGTCGATCAGCAGCGGGTGCACGGCCTGTTGCCCCACCTGCAGGCGCTCGCCCGGAGAAAGGCTGAACGGGAGGACGACGGGCATGGGGGTTCCGGGCGGCACGACGAGTTGGAAGCGGACGCCCGCGGACGAGGTGCGCATCCCCTGCAGGGGCAGGTAGCGGCGGACCGGTCGCGCGCCTGGGCGCAGACCGACGGTGCGCGCGACCAGCCCGATGGCGCGCTGGTCCCGCGTCAGGTAACCGAGGAACGGCAGGTTACCGCCGAGGAACCACACCCTGCCTTCGCTGAGCGTGCGGTAGCCGACCAGCGGGACGCTCATGCCCAGAGCGTCCAGCCGGGCCATCGCATGATCGAGCCCTTGTGGCACGTACGTCTGCCAGGGGTTGTACGGGGGCGGGAAGGGCCCGACGCGCAGTTGTCTGCCGCCTACCTCAAGGGTCATGCCGCCTGAGATGTCGACGGGCTCCCCGTAGACACCCAACACGCGCGGCCGGCGGGAGAACACGCCGATGGGGGCGCCCGTGAGGTCCACAACCAAGTGGCCGCCGGAGCCGACATACGAACGCAGCAAGGCGTCGGCCGCCCGCGCCGACCGCCAGCGGAAGCCGCTGAGCACCAGGATGGGGAACCGCCGGAGTTGGGCAGCGGTATACCCGTCCAGATAGATGCCGGGCGCGCTGCCCAGTTGCGGAAAGAGGCTGGTCCACACCGACGCGTACCGGCCGATAACGAGGCCCACCGTCCCTCCCGCCACGGCGTACGGGCCGCTCGGCCCGGTGGCGCCCAGCGTCCAGGCCGTCACCACCCGATTCTGCAGCACGCGCTGGAACCCGGCGTCGCGCGCCGCGGCCGCGAAGGTCGCCGACGCCGTGAAGCGCCGGGCCCCCAACAGTTGGGTCGCGCCCAGCAGGCGCAGCCGGTCGAAGAGATAGGGATACCAGTGATTCTGGAGAGCGGTGTTGACATCCACGAGCACATGGAGGTCGCCCGCACCCTGGATCGCCCAGCCGAACACCTGCGGCTTGCCGGCCGCCGCCAGGGCCTCGGTCGGAAACGAGCCGAGTTGGGAGAGGTCGAGCGTCGCCTCGCGCCAGCCGCCGCGACTCGCCACCGCCCGCACCCCCGCGAGCAGCGGCGGCGGAGGGAGGGAGACGGTTCGCACGGTGGGCCACACCACCCAAGCATCCATAACGACCGCGGCGGCGGCCACAACCACCCACAGCGCGGCGGGGAGCCCGCGTCGTCCCGCCGCCCGCCGCCGTACCGGGAACGGGACGCGGTCCGCAACCAGCAGGAGGCCGCCCGCGAACAGCAGCACCCCGCCGACGCCGATAAACCGGTCCGGCGGCAGCACCCCGCGCAGCGGCAGGCTGTTGTACAGGCCGGAGAACACCGGCATGTTCCCGGCCACAAACACGCCGATGCTGACGAGCGCGGCGCGCGCCCACGGCGACTTCCCAGACCAGGTGGCGATGCCCAGCGCCACGACCACGAGGGTGGAGCCGCCCCAGTAGAACATGTCCGGTATGCGCGCGTGCAGCCAGGGGTTGAGCATGTCCCAGAGCGGCGTGAAGCCGCCGGCCGCCTGGGCGGGATTGGCCTGACGCAGCGGCCCGCCCACGAGGGCCGGCAGCAGCCACCAGGCGGACGCCCCGATCCCGCAAACCACGGCCGCGCAGACGCGCCCCACGCCCCGCACCCCGGTCGCGTTCAAGCCGAAGGCGATCAGGGCAAAAACCCCGAAACCGACGGCGGCGATCGCCGCCTCGCCCGGATGCACCAAAACCACCGCCGCCATGAGGAGGGCCAGCGCGAGCACCGGTCCGGCTCCAGGGCCGTCCAGCAGGTCGAGCACCGCCCATCCCATCAGCGGCATCAGCGCGGTGGCCAAGCATTGCGGCAGGTCACCGGTGCCAAAGGCCACATAGGTATTGCCGGGCCACACCACCCAGAGCAGGCCCGCCGCCAGGGCGGCAAGGGCTCCGATCCGGCGGACGTAGGCCAGCCAGGAGAGCCCGCCGACGCCGGCGCACACGGCCAGATACAGAGACACCCCGCGAAAGGGGTCGTGCAGCAGCCAGATCGCCGCGGCCAACAGGTAGTACCCCGCCGGGCCCCAGTAACGGAATGGCGGGTAACCGCCATACCAGTTGGGATCGTATGCGGGCAGCCAGTGCCCCGCGCGGATCCCCCGCAGGAGGAGCAGAGCCTTTTCGACATGCCCCCACGCATCGTCGCCCGCAGGATAGCGGTGCGCGGCCGGGGCGAGGATGAGCGGAAGGTACACGGCCGCGCTGGCCGCCAGGATCAAGATGGAGGCGAGGAACCAATACCAGAGGGCGGGCCCGCTGAAAGAGCGGGTGGGCAGGGAAGCAACCGGCGGCTCCCGCGGCGCTCCGTCCGCGCGAACGGGTTGGCTCCCGCCTGGCGACGGGTCGGCCAGGCCGCCTCGGTGGTCGCGATGTTCGAGAAGCCGAGCGGCTCGGGGCGAAGACCGGGGCGGGCGCGCAGTGGCTTGGGCCGCACCCGGTCCGCGCGGCGGCGCTGAGGCATCGGGACCGGGACAAGTGCCCCCGCCGACCGTGCGCCCATCGGCCGGCCCGCGTCCCGCGTCGCGGCGCGCCGCGAGCGGGTCAGGTCCGACGCTCCCCGGCGATAGCTGACCATGCTCGTTGCTCGGGGACGAGGCAGAACGCAGAGAGGGGCCGCCGCCGCGCGGCGGCGGGGCGCCCGCGCCAAACCCTGGCGTGCCTCTCCCGGCTTCCGGCGGGAACGCCGGCAGCGGCGGCGAGGGGGCGCCTTGGTCCTGTATCATGAGCGTAATGCCCTTGGTGGGAGACTCCCAGAGCGCCAGGCTGTGCAGCGTCGCCCCGCGTGCCGCCAGCGCGCGGGCGCAGCGGCTGAGCAGGAGGCGGGCCAGATTCTCTGTGCTCGGCTGCAGGACCGCAAACTCCGGCAGGTCGTTGAGGATCCTGCCCTCCAGATCCGTGAGCACGCTCTGGAGAATGGTTTCCAGGTCGTGGAACGGCAGCCGGAAAGCGTGGTCCTCCGGTGGCGCCGCCTGACCTGTCAGCAGCCCTGGGACATCGGCCTCCAGGTGCACCTTCCACGTGTGTCCATGCGCTTCGCCCCTGTCGCCGCCGATCTGGACCCAGTGGCGCGCGTTCAGGAAGCCCACGGCCTGCATGCGATACGTGAGCTCTGCATCCCGCCGTGCCGCCGCTTCCGCCACCGAACCCTGACCCGGCGTAGCCAGGTCCGGCCGGTCGCCCTCAGTGAAGTGGCGATCCCGCGCGGCCACAAGGCCGGCCCGCTCGATCCCGCCCCCCTCCCCTTCTGCGGCGGACCGCGGCAGCGAAAAGGGATTCCTCGCAGCGGGGGCCGGGGCGTCTTCCGTGACGGGAGCCGGGGATCCGTAGACGCGATCCTGCGCCTGGCGCAGATCGGCCGCGTCAGCGCGATGCAGGCGCAACGTCGGCCCGAGGGCCGCAAGGGCCGCAAGGGCCTCCGCCGAAGGGGGCGCGCCCGCGGCGACATACAGCGCTTCGCGGCTGCGGCCGAACGGCAGGACGCCCCACAGCCGCGCCTTCTCCGGCGCGAGCAACCGGGCGATACGGTGCTCGACGGGATCGACAGGCCAAAGGCGACCGGCCGCGTGAAACGGCTGAAGGCTCACCACCGGAACATCGGCCCATTCCGCGGGGTTCACGGCCTAGCCCGCCTCAACCGCAGGGACGCGGCCCGAGTTGTCGCGCAACGAACAGCGCAGCCGAGACAGCCGGCGGGCGCCACCGTTCTACGGACTCCTGCGAAAAAGGCCGAGGGTGCCACTACCGGTAGTAGAGGCGCCCGCAGCGACCTACTCCGACGGCGGTGCGCGAGTCGGTCCCGCCTTTTTCATGCCGCGTGGTGCCGGTGCGCCGGCATGGCGGACTCCTGCGAAAAAGGCCGAGGGTGCCACTGCCAGTAGTGGTCATGTGCGCCAAGGACTACTAGGCCCCGTCGCCGACACCCGCCCGCGTTTTTATGCCGCGCGGCGCCGGCACCGCCGGCATGGGGGGGTATGGAGAAACAACGCCCCTACCGCGGCGATGGCGCCGGCCGCGACCGTCGCGGGACCGACGGGGGGGCGGGGCGTGGTCACCACCCCGCCCCATCCCCAGCACCCTCGGCCGGGAGCACGTGCAGGATCTCGCCGTCACGCACCACGCTGGCCACGTCGGTCCGCCGCAGGAGCCAGCGGCGCACGCCCTCAACGTCCCCGGTGCGGCCGTCGAGCCGATAGAGCCCCCCTCGGAAGAGGCGGAAACGGATGCTCAGCCCCGGCCAAGCCTCCAGCGCATCGCTGAGTCCCTCCACCTCACTGAGGTGATCCACGGGACCGAGCAGCAATACCAGCGGCGCGCCGCCTGGGGCCGCTGCCGTCGTGGGCCGCGCGCGCGCCGCCGGGACCGCGACGGGTACGGGGGGTTGGCGCCGCGGAACGCGCCCGGGAACGGGTCGCCAGGCCGCGCGCCGCAGCGCCAGCGCGGCCAGCGGGTCCGGTGGGCGGGCCGCC
>JAJZZC010000169.1 GCA_021797775.1 Bacillota bacterium | reverse complement strand
CGTCGCCGCGCGCGCCGGGCGCGTGGCCCCTGCCCCCTGCCCTGGGCATGCTACCCCCGGCGCGGAGCCCACCGGGCCCGCGCCGCAGGGGGGATGAGGGTGGGCGCCGGCGACCTGATGGAAAAGGTGCGCCGCATCGACGCCGCGGATAGCAAGGCCTCCTATCTGGTCAGGGACCTGGACGCCAATATCGACCATATCAACCGAACGGTTGGCGTCGGTAAGAGCTACGACATGATCTTTCGTCGATTTCGTATCGCCGGAATCGATGTGGCAACGTATGTCATCAACGGTTACTTCGATACCCTGGTCAACATCGAGATCCTGGATAAATTGGGTGATCATGACTTTGGCTCGCCCGTCGGCGCCACGGACTCAGGGGAAGGCGCGAGCGGCAAGCGCCTCGCCTACATGCAGCAGCTGCTGCAGGAGCGTCTCGTTTACTCTCAGGTCACGGTAACCGAAAGTTTCGACGAAGCGCTCCTGAACCTCCTGGCGGGTCCCATGATCATGCTGGTGGACGGCGAAGCCGCCGTCATCGTTATCGACACGCGCGACTACCCCGACCGCGCGCCGGGGGCTCCCAACACCGAACAGGTGGTCAACGGACCACGTGATGGCTTCGTCGAGAACATCATCATGAATTCCGCCCTGATCCGCAGGCGCATGCGTGATCCCGGCCTGCGCTTCGAACTCCATAAGGTGGGCCGACGCAGTCGTTCGGACGTGGCCATCACGTACGTGGAGGGCGTGACTTCGCCTCGCCTGATTGCCGAGGTGCGCCGGCGCTTGAAGGCGATCAAGGTAGATGCCATCCCCACGGCACAGGTGGCCCTGGCGGAGTTCATAGGGCATTCGCCCTGGAACCCCTTTCCCATGGTGCGGACGACCCAGCGGCCCGATGTCGCGGCGATCAGCCTGATGGAAGGGCATGTAGTGCTGGTCGTGGACACGACGCCGGTGGTGGTGATCCTGCCGACCACCCTGCTGCAGCTGTTGCAACATCCTGAGGAGTACTTCATCAACCCTGTGTTCGGTACGTATATGCGTTGGATGGAATTCCTGGCGGCCGCCGCCGCCATCCTCATGCCGCCCCTGTGGCTGCTCCTTGCGACGCACCCGGCGCTCCGTCACGCCATACCGGCCCTATCTTTCATCGGACCGAAGAAACCAAGCAAGGTTTCCCTGGTGGTCCAGTTCCTCCTGGTCGAGGTCTCGATCGATATCCTGCGCCGGGCCATCCTCAACAGCCCGCAAAGCCTGGCAGCGACCTTTGGCATTCTGGGGGCCGTGGTACTGGGCCAGGTGGCGTCGGCCGCCGGCATCTTCAGCTCAGAGGCGCTCGTTTACGTGGTCTTTGCCGTGGTCAGCTCCTTCGCGATCAGTAACCTGGAATTGGGCATGGCGACCCGGCTGATACGCGTCAGTCTGATCCTGCTGCAGTGGCTCTGGGCATTGCCAGGCCTGGTCGTGGGCTGCCTCTTCTGGCTGGTCTTGGCGCTGCGCTCTGAGTCGCTCGGAGTCCCGTATCTGTGGCCGCTCGCTCCATTCAACTGGCCATCGCTCCGGTCGGTGCTGATTCGCCAGCCGGTCACCTGGCCAGTGCCGCGCCCGGCCATCTTTGACCCGCGTGACCACTGGCACGGGCGGCCTTGACCGTCGGGACCGATCGGCGGGGAACAGCCGCAGTGTTCTCCGCCGCGGGGGGTGCGGGCCTACGCTCCTGCTCCACGCGGCCCACCTGCCTCACGCCAAACACCCGGGACTCGCGGGCTCGATACTGGTCGGGATCGGGGCGGGTGTGCTCGCGCGTGCCATCCTCCTGCTGATCGATCGCGGCCCGTTTCCGACCTATCCGCACGGCCGCATCAACTACCTCTTCCTCGGCTTCGTGGCCGCGGTGCTCGGGGCGCTGTCCCCCGCTGCTCTGCTCACAGCCGACTATACGGCCGGCGTCTTCCTGGGGATCGGGATCGGTCAGTTCCACACCGTGCGCCAGATGGATCGGAGCATGCTGCTCTCCCTGGAGGATGCGGAACTGGTTCCCCGCGGCAAGGCCTATGTGGAAGGCCTGGCTCTGATGGTCGAGACCCGCAACTACCTCGCCATGCTGGCGGCCGTGGTGGGGAGTGCGCTGACCCTGATCTTCGGCGCGTTCGTCGGGGCCGTCGCCGGCGTTGCCGTGGCCTGCCTGACCACATGGTTCGCTCGCCTTGGACGGACGGTCGGGGCCGTTTGCGATGTCGGTGAGGCGCCTGTGGCGCACGACGGCTCGGCCATCTCGGTCGGCGGCACGCCGGTGTGGTGGGAGCCGCCCGCGGAGGCGTTGGCCGCTCTGCCCCGGGCCATCGGCCTAGTGGTGCGGCCGCGGCACCTTGCGGCCAGGTTGACTCTGGCGCAGCCGGGACAGCGGCAAGCCGTCCTACATGACCTGGCCTCCCACCTCGGCGTCGCGTGGGCCGACCCCGCGCATCCGGGCGCGCGGGGTGGTTCGGATCGTCCGCGCTACCTCATGCCCCAGCATGCCGTGGACGAGGAACGGGGCGGCCGTGTCGCCGTGCTGCTGTTCCCTGCCGCGCGCCAGAGCCGCGCCGCCGTGCAGGTCGTGCGATCCACCCCACTGCTTGAGACCTTGACCCACCGCTGGTTGTCAGGCGACCCCGACGCCCAGGCGACTGCCCCCGGGCGGCGAGACAGGTGATCCGGGCCTTGCGTTTTCAACCCGGGCGACCTGCGGAGACGATCCCGCCGGCCAGGCTACCGGCCGCCCCTGGCAGCGGTATCTGGTGCGACCTCGGCCGGGGCGATGTGCCGGATGCTCCCGCCCCCACGGCCCCTGAGGGCGCCGCCACCCCCACCACGGGCCCGGCACAGGGAGGCGCACCTGCCGCCGCGGGCGTGGCGCGCTGGCTGCAGGCCTTGCACCCGCTCACGGCGGGGCACCTGCGCGACCCCAGTCCCCATCTGTTGGCGGTCGCCCAGGAGCACTACGTACACGTGCGCTTGCGCCTGCCGGAGTGTGTGGCGGCCGGCGGGTGCGGCAGCCACGCCGCGGATCTGGACGTGGTGATGGGACAGGGCTTTGCCCTCACGACACACACGGTGGCACCCGACGCGTGGGATGAGCTGTGGGAAGGCTATACCGCCGGCCGCTACCGGGCGGACGGGGTGGACTTTGCCATCTACCAGGCCCTGGTTCGGGCCACCAAAGGATACCGCGAGACGAGCAGCGAGCTGCTCGCCGCCACGGAACGCGTGGTGGAGCGCCTCACCGACAAGCGAGCACGGCACGTGTTGGTGGAGATCGTTCACCTGCGGCGCCGCTCGGCGGCTTCTCGCAACGTACTGGCGGGAGCGGTAGACGCTCTCGGCGTACTGAGCGCGGGTGCGCGCGCGCAGGCCCTCCGCCCGAGTGTCCAACCGTTTTATCAGGACCTGCGCGAGCAGACCGCGCACCTACTGGACGCGGTGGAGGAAGCCCGGGGGACGCTGGCGGAGGGGGTTGAGGGCTACACCTCTGTGCAGTCCACGGAAATGAACCGCGTCATGCAGATCTTTACGGTTGTGGCCGTCTTGTTCATGCCACCGACACTGATCGCTTCCATCTATGGCATGAACTTTATGATTCCCGAATACCACTGGAATTGGGGGTATGCTTGGGCCCTGGGCTTGATGGTGGTGACAACGGCGGTGCTCACCGCGTGGCTGAGGGGCAGGAACTTCCTCTAAGGAGCCACGCATGATCAACGCTCTTCGGTTGCGGGTTCCTTGTTTCCGCGTCACCACCGGGTCAGGGGTGACAGGGGCTGAAGCCACCGCATCTCCTTGGCGGCCAGCGCGCGGTCCAGCGCGAAGAGCGGATCGCGCTCGTGGTTCCCGCAACAAGCAGCATGCGTCGCGACCCTTGAGACGCGGTGGAACGCGCCTGCTTCCCATCCCCCCCACGTCGCAAACCGCAATAGCAACAACACCGCGTCGGCTCCTCCCGACCGGCGGCCCGCGAAAGACCAACGGCGGGTGCCCCACCGCACGGAGCACCCGCCGTCGTACGGAGACCGATGACCGGCTACTCGCGCACAGAGTTGCGGGCCAAGTCCCCCAGGGCGCGGATCCGCCCGACCAGGTCCTCGAAGGCCCAATCGAACTCCAACGGGCGCCGCCCCGACACCCACTCGTCGATCTCCCAGGAGATCTCCACCCACACGCCCTCCAGCTCCGGGACCCCCTCGTCGGAGACGCGGTACTGGATGGACACCTCCCCGGCGTAGCCCTCCTCCTCGTCGGCGTCGGCGAGGCGATTCTGGGCCTTGGCGGCCACACCGAAGCCGTCCCAGTGCGGCTCCACACATAGGGGAATGGCGAAGGACAGGGTGTTGTCATCCCCGTCCGGGTGCATGTGCAATTGAAGCTCGATCATGTCCTTGCGCTGCCAGTCCGGCGGGCTCACCGCCGCAAAGAAGCGGTAGCAGCCCGGTTCGCTCGGGTCCGGCGTCTCGTGCCGGGGCTTTTCCCAGCGGTAGCCGCACCGCTGGGCGGCCTCGTAGAGGGCGCACACCACCTCGTTGATCTCGAGCACTTGCCACTCCTCCCGCCGGACGGACCCGGCCCATCCCCGCTCCCGGACGGGCCAGCGCGCCCGCCGTAGCACCTTGCTACGTCTTATATCACAACCGCGCGCCCCCCGACCACGCCGGCGGCGCGCCGCGCGCCGGGCCGAGCGGCACCCCGCTCTGCGCGGTTCAGCCCCTGGGGCGGAACGCCAGGGCTGCCATCGTCGCGACCAGCAGGGCCGAGGTGATGCCCGCAGCCGAGGCCGTCAGCCCCCCGGTCAGCAGCCCCATGGCGCCGCTCTTGCCGACCTCCTTCAGCACGCCGCGCACGAGCACGTTGCCGAAACCGGTCAGGGGCACGCTCGCCCCCGCGCCCGCCGTGCGGACGAGGGGATCGTACAGACCCAGGGCGCTGGCGGTCACGCCCAGTACCACGAACAGCACCATGGTATGTGCGGTCGTCAGCGGCGTCAGGTCGACGACGAGCTGCGCCAGGGCGCAAAGGCAACCACCGACCAGAAAGGCCCAGACGAACTCCAGGGAATCCACCTCCCGGAAGGACCGATGCTGCGTGGGTGCACGCGTTGACGCGAGCCGCCCCGCGGGCATCCGCCGCCCGGCTACGCCCCTTCGCCCGCGTGGGCCTCCAGGGACACGGCGTGGGCGACTGCGGGGATCGACTCGCCTTGCTGGTAGGTGGTGAGCGAGTGGAGCGCGCCCGTGCAGCACAGGCAGGCTCGGCCCCAGCCCGCGCGCAGGGCGGGCAGCAGCTGGGCGGCAAAGACCAGGGCCGAACAGGCGGCCCCACTGCCTCCGGCGTGCACATCCTGGTGGGCGCGGTCGTAGAGCTCGACGCCGCAGTCGCGCAGGCGTACGTGCACCCCCGCCGTGCGCAGGAGGTCCTCGCAGATGCTCGCCCCCACCGCGGCGAGATCGCCGGTGTAGATGGCATCGTAGGCCTCTGGCCCGCGCGCCAGGTCGCGCAGATGCGTGGCGATGGTGTCGGCGGCGGCGGGGGCCATCGCGGCCCCCATGTGGAACGGATCGCGTTCATGGAAGTCGAGGACGCGGCCCGGCGTGAAGGCGGTGATCCGTACGGGCCCGGGACCCGCGGCTTCCCGCTCGATCGCGGCGGCGACGGCCCCGGTGGCCGTCCATTGGGCTGTGGGCGGGCGCTGGCTGACCAGTTCGGTGGGAAAGCGGTACTGCCGCTCGGCTGTGTCGTGGTGGCTGCAGACCGCTACCAGGACGCGGCGGCAGGTGCCGGATTCACATAGCGCGCCAGCGAGTCCCAACCCCTCGGCGAAGGTGGCGCAAGCGGTAAACAGCCCGCAGAAGGGGACATCCAGGTCGCGTGCGGCATAGGAACAGGACACGGACTGGTTGAGCAGGTCCCCGGCTAGCAGCAGGTCGTAATCCGCCAGCCGACGCCCTTGGTTGGCGGCGAGATCCTCCACGGCGCGCTGCAGCATGCGGCGCTCCGCCTGCTCCCATGTCGCCTGCCCCAGCAATTGGTCGGCCAGCACCTGGTCGAACGCGCGCCCCAGTGGTCCACGGCCCTCACTCGGGCCGGCGACGGTGGTGGCGCTGGTGATCCAGGCCCGGTGCAGCAGCATGGTGCGCCCGACCCGGGCCGTCCCCTCGTCCCCTACGGGGGCGGCACCCGGATCCCCCCGTTCCCCGCCGGGTCCCATGGCCAGGCCGAGACCCGTCGTCGGCCCTCGCGGAGTGCCCGTCGGCACCCTCCATCCCTCCCGCCACGTCCTGCCGGGTACAGCGCCGACCGCTAGCCGGCGCGGGGCAGCGGCAGGCGAAAGACCACGTAGACGAGGCCCGCCAGGACCGCCGACACGACGCCGTAGGCGATCACCGGCCCCGCGATGCTGAAGACCCTGGCCCCTACGCCCAGCACCCAACCCTCGCGCCTGTACTCCATCGCCGGGGCCACCATGGAGTTGGCGAAGCCCGAGATGGGGAGCGAGGCGCCCATGCCGGCGACGCGACCGATCTCGTCGTAGAGGCCGAGGGCGGTAAGGGTCGCACCGATCACGACTACGCAGACCGCGGTCAGGGCCCCGGCCCTCTCCGGGGGCAGACCCCGGCGCAGGAAGAAGTTCATGAAGACCTGGGCCGCCGCACAGATGGATCCGCCCACCACAAACGCCACGAGGGTGTTGATGGCCACGGGCGGCTTCGGGGAGTGGCGCTTGACGATGCGGCGGTAGGTCGCCTGTTGCCGTGGGTCTGCCTGCATCTCACAAAGGCCTCCTCGCCGCGGGACCCGCAGCGGACGGCGCCGCGCCTCCGCGGCGCTGCTCCCTCCCCCGGGCTCATCCGCTCGCCTGCGTCGTCCGTGGAGGCCCCGCCGTGCCGGGCGGGGGCGGAGCCCCGCGGTGCGCACCCCGCCCGGCTCAAGGCTTTCGGCGGTTCGCATCGACGGCGAAGGCAACCTTGACGTTGGCGCTAAAGGAGGTGAGTTCCCCGTCGCGTACGTCGGCCGTCATGTTGGTCACCTCGAGCCCGGTGATGTGGTCCACGGTGAGGGCCGCCTCGCGCACTGCGTTCTCGGCGGCCTGCTGCCAACTCTCCCGGGAGACGCCGACGAGATCGAGGACCTTGATGACCATGCTGCCGCTCCCCTCCGCGCAAAGTGGGCATCGCCCCTGCCAGGCAGAGAGTCTGTCCATCGTGCGCACGGCGCAACCGCCGGTGCGGGCCACCGGATCTTTCGCGCCTCACCCCCCAAACGTGGGCCGTGGTGATGGCCGGCCCTCATGCCGGGGGCCGTGCGAACAGCCCGGGGACCAACGCCCAGACGACGGCGCCCAGGGCCTTGCCGCAGATGATGGCGAAGACGAGCACGGGCAGGTAGCGGGTGATTCGCAGGCGGCGCCCCGCGATGGGCAGGGCCGCGACGGTTTCGGCCAGGGCGCCGGCGAGCAGGCCGACGAACATTCCCATCCCGAGCGCCAGGACCACCGCCAGCGGCACACCGCCGCGCAGGGGCGAGGGGAACGCCTCCTGGGCCCCAGCCGCCACGGTGCCGAGCGCCAGGGCCCATTGGTAGGCGGCCGCCCATCGCCGCGTGCCGGTAGCCGCCGCCAGCCGCACGCCGACCGTCAGCAGCACGACCAGCGCGGCGAAGCCGGCGCCGACGGCGGCGCCTTCGGCCAGGGCTACGAAACCGGCCAGCACGATCACGCCGGCTGGGTCCCCTCCCGGTAGGGGCCCTGGTGCCGTGCCTGCGGGGCCATGACCGGGAGGCAAGGCGCCGGGGGGACGCCGCCGGGTCGCCCGCTGGCGACGGCGCGCCGCGTGGCGCAGGGCGTGCCGGGCCTGGGGTGCAGCGCGTGCCGCGCACGCGGGGCCTGGCGCAGGGTGGGGATACGGTGAGCGACGTCTGCCCCCACGCGGGCTCTCTGCCCCGGCCGCCCCGCGTCCCGCCGACTCGGCCCGTGTTGTGCCCGACCGTAGGCACCCCAACAGGTGCAGCCCCATGCCGCGGGACACGGCCTGCTACGGTGCGGACGGCCGCGGGCGTCCGGCGGCAGCGCGGGCCGCCCCGCTGGATCCGGGAGCCGCATGCGCTGGCCGGTCCTCACCGGCGCCCTCCCGCGCGTCGGCGATTCCCGCGGCTGCGCCAGTAGGCACGGAGGCGCTCCTCATAGCGGGCCACCTCTAGCTCCAACGGGCCGGGGTCGCCGGCGCCATGCGGCGCCGCGAAGAACAGCAGCGAGCCCAGCGCCAACCCCATGGCGTAGGGGATCTCCACGGCCATGGGACGGGTGCTGCGGCGTCCTGTCGCCAGGTAATAGAGCAGCCGGTGTGCCGCGGGCATGTTGACGTCGGCGTGGAAGTTCATCAGGGTCGTGGCCGCCCCGAGGAAGAGTAGGCACCAGACCAGCGCGCCCAGCACCCAGCGCCAGGGGCCCAGGGGGGCTTCGACCTCGACGACGACATCGCGGTCCCCCAGCGCCTGCCAGCGGACTTCGGGTGCGACACGGGCGGCCAGCCGCAGCAGCGTGAGCAGCGACACCACCGTGTGGCGGCCGGCTGCCGGCGCCACCCCCCAGGGCGAGGCGATCAGGGCCGCGCGCACAGGCTGCGGCGCCTCGACCTCCACCAGGTCGCCCATGCAGAGCGGGGTGCCGGGTGCCACGCGGACGACCGAACGGGCGCGTAGGTAGCCGAGCGGCCGGGGCGTCGAGGAGCGATCCACGCGCCGGACGGAACGTGCTGCTGGCCGCCCGGCACCCCCTGGCGTCATGGGCCCTGCCCCGCCGTCCGCGGGGTGGTCCGCCTGCACCGCTGCACCCCCTGCCCCCTGCTGGGACGGCGCACCGCCAGCGCCGGGCGACACGCGGGCCGCCCGGCCGAGCCCCCCGCACGGCACGGGCCCGGGCGGGTGCATGGGGCAGGCCCGGCGTGACAGGCCGGAACGCGCGCCCCGGGGAGGGGCGATCCGGTCGGCGGAGCCGGCGTCGTCTCGGGCTGCGCCCCTAGGGAAGCCGCCGTGGGCGCGCCTGCTACGCAGCCCGGGTGACCCAGGCCAGAGTGTCCGGGTGGCCGCTCGGCTCCCCGGAGGCGTGGAGCCCGTCGACCCTCACCCCGGTGGCCGACTGCCTTCCCAAAAGCCAGCCACCTCATGGCGCAAACCCTTGGCGTCCAACGAGTTGTAGGGAACGGTGCGAGCAAGGCCCCCCCGCTCGCCCGCGACCACGTCCGGCTGCCTCGCGTGCGGTTGCTCTGCTGGAGCGCCTTTGCGCCTGATCGCCGCGCGGCTTAGGCGGGAGTATGCGGCAGGCCCCTGCGGGCGATGCGCGGCGCCGGGCCCGAACCGCCGCCGGTGCGCCACTGCCGGCGCAGGGTCTGCAAGGCCTGCCGCTCCAGGCGGGAGATCTGCGGCTGCGACAGGCCCAGGGCGCGCCCGACTTCGATCTGAGACCGATCGAGGTAGAAGCGCATCAGCAGGACCTGGCGCTGGCGCGCCGGCAGCGCCGCTATCAGTTGACGCAGCGCCAGCCGGTCGCCGTCTTCGCCATCTTCGCCGACGATGCGCCCCAGCAGCGGGCGCTCCCCCGTGTCGCGCGCGTCGCCCTCATCGAGAGAGGCCGGTCGGCGTGCCGCTTCCAGCGCGGCCGCCAGTTCGCCAGGCGACACCCCCACGGCTGCGGCTACCTCCGCGGCCGTGGGCTGGCGCAGCAGGCCGCCGGCCAAACGCTCCTCGGCATGGCGCGCGGCCTGGGCCAGCCGCAGCGCGCCACGCCCGATCCCCGCGGGCGCCGCGTCGCGCAGGTAGCGCTGGATCTCGCCCAGGATGAGGGGGACGGCATAGGTGGAGAACCGGTAGCCCAGGGACGGGTTGAAACGGTCCACGGCCTTGATCAGCCCGACACAACCCACCTGGAACAGATCCTCGCCGTCATGCCCCATGGCCCGGTAGCGGCGCACCACGTGGTGCACGAGGTTCAGGTTCGCCGTGACCAACCGCTCCCGCGCGTGCCGGTCGCCGCGCGCCGCGAGGCGGAACAACCGGCCGACCTCGGCAGCGGCGAGGGGGGCACCCTGACCCTGTGTTCCACCGCTGCGCGCGTTGGTTGACCTGGCGCTCGGCGGATCCGCGTGCGCATCCCCGCGCCGCCGCCCCACACGGCGGCCCCCTGTTTCCGGCAGTCGCCGCCCGTCCGGGGCGAGGCGCAGGCGGCGGCGCGGCCGGCCGCCGCTCATGCGGGAGCGCCTCCCGCCGCCGCGGCCGGCCGCTTGCGCATGCGGACGAGCGTGCCGCTACCGGGGGTCGAGGTCACCTCCAGGACATCCGTGAACTGCTCCATGAAGGCAAACCCCAGACCCATGTGGTCGGGATCGGAGGAAGTCGTGAACGCCGGCTGCCTCGCCCGTTCCACGTCGTCGATGCCGCGCCCCCAGTCCTGCACGTCGACGCAGAGCCCGACGTCCTCATACCGGGCGCGCACCTCGACCCGGCCCGGGTCCTCGGGGTAGGCGTGCAGTGCGCAGTTGCCGACCGCCTCCGAAACGGCGACCTTAAGCTCCTCGATCTCCGCGAGGGTGAAGGGCAATGCCGCCGCGAACACAGCCACCGCCAGCCGGCACAGCTCGGCGTTGGGCGGGAGGCTGGTGACCTCCAGCTTCATATAGTTTCGGCGATCCGCCGTCGGGCGGGGAACCGCCTCAGCCATCGTGCCGCACCTCCTCGTCGAGCGCCTGGCGCTCGGAGCGGAACAGCGGCAGCGCTCGCCCGAGGGCGGCTGTGTCGATGAGCGCGCGCGCCACCCCCGGCGGCGGCACCAGCGCGATCTGCCGGCCGGCGGCGCGCACCCGGCGCAGCCGGCCGAGCACGGCGCCGAGCCCGGTCGAATCCATGAACGTCACGTGCGCGAGATTAAGCACGAGGCGGGCGGCGTCGCCCGCCAGGAACCACTCATCGACATGTCGGCGGAAGCCCTCGGCGCTCTGCACGTCCAGGTCCCCGCTGACCCGTACCACCAGATTGCGTCCGACCCGCTGCTGATCCAGGTGCACCGCGGCCACCTCCGCGCGCCTGCGCCCCCGGCGCCCACGCCGGCCCCGCGTTCGTCGGCGCTCGGTCGCTGCCCTCCTGACGGAATCCGACACGCGGGGGGGGCGTCATACCGGGGGAGCCCCCGCCACCTCGTTCCTATCGCTTCCAGGACAACGCGCGATTAGGATGACCTGCCGCAGGGGGTCGGACGACAGGTTCGTGCAGTCCCGGCAGAGCAGATGGAGATTGCGGGCAAGGAGACACCACCGTGAGCGTCAGGAAGGGCGGGTTCGTGTTCACCCTGAAGGCCGGAGATGCGGACAGGTGTAGCCGCTCGCGGCGATTGTCGTCTGTTTGTGCACAATGGCAATCGCCGAGAGGCACCGCCCAGACGCAGGCTATGCCCGGCCGCCTTGTGGTCAAGGCCAAGGGCTGACGCCCGCTGCGCGGCCTTGACCCCGGCAGCGGCCAGGCGGCACAGGGGCTGGAGGGCGGTG
>JAJZZC010000168.1 GCA_021797775.1 Bacillota bacterium | reverse complement strand
GCTGGCGGTAGCGTGCTCTGTCCGGCCCACAGCGCGGCGTCGGCGCCGTCGGCGGCGTCGCGCAGCAGCAGCGCCAGTCGGGGGTGGCCCTTCAGTCGGCCGTACACTTCCGCCACCGTGGGCCACAGCGCGACCGCTTCCGGGTCAGTCTCCCAGTGGACGTCTCTGGCGCGGTAGGCATCGAGGACGGCCGATTGCAGCGCCGCGCGATCCAGCCCGGACAGGCCCGGCAGATAGAGCCCGAAGAAGGTCTTCAGCCGCTGCAGGTGCGCCGCCAGCGGCCCGCGCACGCCGGGTCCAGGTTCTTCGGCAGCGGGCGCGGAGCGGACGTGCATGGGGTTGACCCGGCCCTCGGCACCCGCGGCGTTGATCCAGGCGCCGCCGACGGCCCCGCAGATGCCCCGGTACTCCCGCTCCGGATCGATCACCAGCACCCGCGTCCCAACCGCGAACTCGCGCAGCAGCAACACCTTGGCGGCAAAGCTCTTGCCGCCGCCGGAGGTCCCGAGGACCGTGACGTTGGCGTTGGTGATGCCGCTGCCCTCGGGCGGGCTCCAGCGATCCAGCAGCACCGGCCCGCCGGCCTCATCGCGGCCCCAGACGCAGCCGGTGCCGTGGTTGACGCCCGAGCAGACCCAGGGGTAGGCGGCCGCCACGGTTGGCGCCGGCATGTCCCGCGCCGCCATGGTCGCGATGTCCGCCCCTAAGACCGCCCAGGGGCCGGCGGCCAAGAGGCCGTCCTCCTGCCGGAAGACCGCGCAGCGGGCGCGCATCCCGGCAGCGGCACAGCAGGCCTCGGCCTGCCGCACCCGCCGCGCCAGTTCAGCTTCGTCCGGGGCCACCACCAGCAGCACGACGGCGGTGCGATAGACGCGCTGGCCCTCCTGGTCGATGGCCTGCAGCAGGGCCTTGGCGTCCTCCATCCCCTGCACCCACCGGCTCTGAGCCAGGGCCGGGCCGCCGGAGGCGAGACGCGCCGCATACTCGCCGGCGCTGCGGTTGAGCGCAGTGAGCAACGCCAGCGGGTCGGCCGGCTCCAGGTGCACGGAGAGGCAGACGCCAGGGAGCGCCGCCAGCCGGGCCAGCCAGGCCGGACCGACGCGGGGCGGGTAGTCCAGGATCACCAGGGCCTGGGCCACCGCAGCGCCGAGGCTCATTCCCCTCGGGCGGAAGTCCAGGGCGGGCGGGGCCAGCGCGTCAATCAGGTTCACGGCCGTTCGCCTCCAGCTCGGGGACATAGCGGGGCGCGGGGACGGGCGGGGTCGCGCGCTCGACAGCCGCTTGCAGGGGGTGCAGGAAGGCAAAGAGCAGGTCCGCGAGTTCCCGGTCGTCGCAAGTGTGGGCGTTCAAGCCGGCGCGGCCCAGGGAGGCGGCGAACTCCGTCGTGCGCTGCCGCAGGGTGGCTTCATCAGCCCCGTCGCCGCGGAGCAGCACGAAAAAGCGGCGTTCGGTGGCCTCGCCCCCGGCGCCGAGCCCCTGGACATAGCGCTGGTAGCCCGCCAGCAGTGTCCGGCGGGGGCCGGCCGCGGAGCAAAGGAGCGCGGCCAGGTGGCCGAGGTAGGCATCGAGGTCGACGGGGCGCGGGACCGAGAGGAGCTGGGCCGCGCCGGGCAGCCCCTGCAGCGCCTCGTGCAGGGCGGTGATGCGCCGCTCCCGCTCTCGTTCGGAGAGCAGCCCGAGCGGCACCGGTATGATCCGGAGGGCGGCCACGTACGTACCGTCGGCCCGGATGATGAGCCCGTCTTCCACGCCGGTCACGGGCAGCCAGCCCTGAACCGACGGTGGTGCCGGGGGCAGGGGGCCCGGAGACGGGAGGCGATCTGCGGGCCGGATGCCTGGAGCGGGACGGTGCGCAGGATCAGGATGCGACCTGGGGTCCGAGCCGCCAGGATGCGCCAGGGCGCTGGCCCCGCGCGCCAGGATGTGGTCGGATGCCGGAAGCCGGAGCCGCAAAGCGGCGAGGTCAGCCAAGGGGCGGGCCGCGGGCAGGCGGAGCGGCAAGCGCAGGCGGGGCAGCGTCATCACGACCACCCCCGGTAGCGGAAGAGGTAGCGGCGCGGCCGCGAGATGAAGGCCCGGGCCGCCCGCAGCCGGCCGTAGAGGCTGGCGCCTGTGGCGTCCTGGCGCAGGAGCATGAAGCCCGAGGCCAGAGGCAGCGAGAACAGGAAAACGCGGCAACCGAACAGGGCTGGGCCGTGCAGCGGCAGGGCCGACCAGGCCCACTGCAGTACCAGGCCGAGCACGCCGCCCGCGACGACCGCGACCAGCTCGGGCAGGCCGAAGCCAGGTGAGAACTCGAAGCGCGTCCGGACGGCGCGCGGCATCAGGTACGTCCGCATGGGGATCCCCTTCAGAGCGGCAGCTTGGTGAGTAGGCGCGTGAGCGCGGCGGTGGCGGCCGAGCCCGCCACGGAGCCGATCGCCGACCCGGCACCGCTGTGGTACGCGAACTGGCGCAGCATCTGCGGCGATCGCCAGGCGACCCAGCAGGCGCCAAGGAAGTAGAACGGGCCGAGCGCCAGCCCGGCCGGGCCGGCCGGGAGCACCAGCAACGCCGCGGCCAGGTAGAGCAGCAGGAGCTGCACGGCCTGGGAGGCCGCGAGGACCACGACCTCGCGCAGCCAGACGTCGGCGGTGCCGCCGCCGGAGAGGAACCCCAGGGCCATCACCGGCGCCAGGATCGCCGCCAGCGTCATTTCGACCGTGCGCACGACGGACTGGATGAAGCAGAGGATCAGGATGAAGCCGCCGCCGAGCAGCAGCAGCGGCACCCACGGCTGATCCGCCTCCACCGTCGCGGCCATGGTCCAGAGGTTGCCGGGCAGGTCGGCGAGGCCCGGGCCCAGGCCGGCGTGCGCCACGCGTCGGCCTGGAGGTTACCAGCGCGCATCGCCTGCACGGCGAGCGCGGGTCCCGCGGCGATGGCGGCGGCGGTGAGCACGACGCGTTTGAGCAGGGCGCCCGGGTCGGTGGGCGCCCCCTCGGTGCGGGCGGTGGCCAGCATCAGCGCCTCCCAGGCCGTGCGCATGGCGAGCACGGCACCGGCGACCGCCTGGGACCCGGCGATGAGGTTCTGCGCCCAGGGTGCGCCCGTCAGGTCATGCACGGCCCCCGCGGCGGCGAAGGCGGAGAGCAGGCCGTCCAGCGGGGCCAGTACGGCGTGGATCAGCAGCGACAGGATCGCGGTCACCACCGACGCGACGATCGCGGTCACGGACACATCGCCTCCGAGGGCCGGGGGGCGGAGGCGGAGGTGAGGCGGCGGCATCGCCGCAGCCGACCCCCTGCGGAGCCGCCCCTCGGTGGAACGGATCAGTGGAACTGGCCGAGCACGGCGCTGGTGATGCCACCGGCGAGGATCGCGATCCCGCCGTAGATCACAGCGTTGCGCAGGGCCCGGCTGTGGTGCTGCATGGTCATCTCGTCCTGGGCCGTGGAGCGCATCAGCGCGTGCCAGCCGGCGGAGAGGCCGACGCCCGGCACCGCCAGGGCCGTGACCCAGGTGAGCGCTGTCTGGAAGAAGGCCACGATCTCGCTGACGAAGGGCGGCATGTCTTCACCTCCTCTCGCGGGGACGAAAAAGAGGGCGCCGCGGGGCGCCCAGGCGGGAGACGGGGGGCCGGCTCAGTCGCGCCCGAAGGGCGGACGGCGGAGGACCCGCCGGGACGGGGCGGGGGCGGGCTCCGGGGCGTCATCCGGGGAGGGCGGTGGTTCCGGTGCCCAGGTTGGGGCTGGACCCACCGGCACGGGGGCAGGCGAGGGTCCCGGGCGCAGCCGGGCGCTGGCCAGATGCCACCGGGACAGGTCGCACAAAGGTAGCCGGGCGGGGAACTGCCCGGACTCCAGCAGAAGCGAGTACCCACGGGGCCAACGCAGGACCTCGTCGGGCGTGAGCAGGGCCCGGCCGGTCCCGGCCTCGGTCCCGCCGGCCGGCCCCGGGACGAGCCCGGGGCGCACGTTGCGCGAGCGGACCAGGACGGTGCCGGTGCCGGCCTTGGCGCTGATCGCCTGGGCCGTAGCCTCGTCCGCAGCGCGCAGGAACAGCCAGGTGTCGCAGTTGCCCGTCACGATCTCCCGCACCCGTGGGCCGTACACGTGGTCGATCTGGACCAGGGACTGCACCGCCAGCAGGAACCGGATGCCGCGGCCGGCGCTGACCGTGAGCTTCTCGGCGACGGCGGGGAGCTTACCGACGTTGCCGAACTCATCCAACAGAAACCACACGGGCCGGGGCAGGCGGCCGCCGCAGGCGCGCGCCAGGGTGGCGAGCGCCCCATAGGCCTGCGCCACATAGAGCGTCGCGATCGGGCGGCGGGCGGCGGATTCATCGGGCAGCAGGAGGAAGATCGCCACGGGCTGCCGCCCGGCTTCGGCCGGGTCGTGGTCGCTCTCGGCGGTGAGCCAGGCCACGCCGGGGTCGGAGAAGGTGCGCAGGTTGGCGGCGGTGCCGGTGAAGATCGACGATCGCGTCCGCGACTCGGAGAGCGCCGCGGTGCCGTAGGCCGAGCGGGCCGGGTGCCCAGGGGGCAGGGCGCGGAACCAGCGGTCCAGCGACGCCCCGCCCTCCCCGTCTCCCCCGAGGTCGGTCAGGATCCGATACATGGTCGCCGGGTGGCGCATCCCAGCCGGAGCCTCCAGCGCGGCGGCCAGAGCCAGGGCGGCGATGGTGGACTCCGCAGCCTGCGGCCAGATCGGATCGGTGCCCAGGCCCTGCTCGCCGAAGGCCAGGGTGTTGCCGATGTCCCAGGCCAGGCGCGCGGCCTCCTCGGCATCCCCGGACTCGTGCGCGCGGCGCACCGCGGCCAGGGGGTTCCAGCGGTTGCCCCGGCCCGGGCGGAGGAGGTCCACCAGCACCACCGCATAGCCGCGGGAGCGGAGCCAGGAGGCGGCCGCGGCGTGCAGCTCGCCTTTGGGGTCGGTCAGGACCATGGACTCGCCCCGGTGGCCGAGACACCAGACCGTGGGCAGGACCACGCGCCGAGACTTGCCGGCGCGGGACGCGCCGACCAGCAGCACGTGGGGGTTGCCCACCTCGGGCCGGGTGACCAGGGCCCGGCGGCCCGTGGCACCGATCACGACGCCAGAGGTACGAGGTGCGGTGCACGCCAGCGCCGCGAGCGTCTGCCCGTATTCGGCCGGCCGGCGCCAGCGGGCGCTCCCATGGGTGGCGACGCGAGCCGGCGGCGCAGGGGCGCCCCGGGCGGCCGTCAGGCCGCACAGCCGCAGCGCCGCTGGGCCGAGGAGCAGTGCCAGGGCGCCCTGTACCAGGGCGTAGCCAGGCCACGGATGGCGCCACGCGAGTTGCGCGGAGAGGGTCCACCACCGGACCGGTTTCCCTGGGCCGGCGGGGTGCAGTAGGTACGCCCAGAGGGCGGGCCAGGTCATGGCGGGATGGAACGGGGGCCAGAGGGTGTGCGGGAGCAGGTAGACCACCGGCGCGAGGGCGAGATCGGCCAGGGCCAGCAGCGCCGCGGCCAAGGCGCCCGTGGCGAGGGTGGTCACGACCGACCCCTCCCGCGGGCCAGGGACTGTCGGGCATGTTCCGCCTGACGCAGCGCCAGCCGGGCCACCAGCAGGCGCACGGCGGTACCGAGGGCCTCCAGGTCTTCCCCGGCGTTGATGAACCACAGGTCTGCGGGGGCCTCGCCGGCCTGCCGTTCGGTGAGGTGGTCCGGGACCAGGGGCGTCCCCTCGCGCGCCAGCAGCCGGGCGGCGCGCACCGGCCCCGGCGCGCGGACGGCGACACCCGTCAGGCCGTGTGCACGCAGGTATGCAGCCTCAGCGACCAACCGGACGCCGTCGACGACCAGGGGCCCGCGCAGGCGAACGATCCCGGCGGCCAGGACGACCCCGGCCGGATCGCGACGGCGGATCAGATCGCCAGCGGCCTGCAGGTGCTCGCGGTCCTCGGGCCAGCCGCGGCGGCCGCACTCGCGCCGGCACAACTCGCCCAGGCTTACGCGACGGAAGTCGTGGTCGCGCTGCAGAAGCCGGGCCACGGTGCTCTTCCCGCAGCCGGCGGGGCCGCAGAGGTAGATGCGGGGGGACGGGATCATCGGTTTCTCTCCTTCGGTGTTGCCGCCGCTGGGGGCGGCGGGTCACGGATGCGCGCCCATCTCCGCGGCGCGGGTCCGGGCGGAGCGGGACTCAGCCCGCTGCTCGTCCGTCAGGCGGGCGAGCTCGGTCCCGGCCTCGGCGCGTAGGCGCTCGGCCTGGAGCAGGCGATGGGCGCTGCGGAGCAGGCGCTCGGATGCACTCGGGGACCGTGCCGCGGGGGTACCGACCGCGGCGCGCAGCACGCCCTGGGCGATGCGGTCGCGGACGTCCTCGCGGGCGCGCCGCCATGCGGCGTCGCCCGCCGCGGGGTCCGTCCGGTACAGCCCGGTCAGCTCGCGCGCCGCGGCCTCCATCGCCGCCAGGGAGGGGGCGAGCGCCGCGCGGTCGAGGATCCAGTCCGCCACAGATCGGGCCTCGGCCCGGACCGCGGGAGGCATGTAGCCGAGGCGGATCTGGCCGTGGGCGGGCAACCGGGCTCGGAGGGAGGTGACCCGCCGCTCCAGGTCCCCAAGCTCGGTCCGGGTGAAGCGGGGCGGGAGCCGGTCCCGCACCGGACGTTCGATCTGGGCCTCCAGGACGGCACGGCGCAGGGCCCGCAGATTGAGGCGGCCGGCGGCGAGCAGGTAGTCCCGCTCGGCGGTCTTGGCCGCCACAGCCTGTGCCCGCACGGGTCCATAGGTCTCGCGGGCCACGATGCGGCGCACCGCGCGGAGCTCCGCCCGGGACAGCCCGGGCGACCGCTCCGCTGCCCCTGCGCGCAGCCACGCCAGGACGTGGACGTGCGGGTGGCCGGCCTTGTGGTGCATGGCCGCTGCCCAGCCGAGGTCACCGGCCGGGACGCCAAGCGCGGAGGCATATTGCGGCAGGACGCGGCGGGTCAGGTCCCGCCAATCCGCGGACGTCTCCAGGCCCAGGGCGAGGGCGTCCTCCTCGCGCAGGCTGAGCACCATCTGCCAGTGCCACGTTCGGTCTCTCAAGACTCCCTGGACCGCCGCGAGGTCGGGCGGACTGTCGGGTTCGGGTCCGAAGAGGCCGGTGCTACCGGGGCGCTCGCCCAGGTAACGCGCGTGGATGAGGGGGTCCGACGAGGCCTCGCCCCGGGCCACACCCTCGCGGGTCGCGATGTATCGGGCATGACACCCGCCGCGGCGGCCGGCTCGGGGGCCGGCCACGTAGCGCAGGCGGAAGACCACGGGGGCGGTGAGGGTCATCCGTTGCCGCCTCCGGCTGGTGGGCGCCCGGACTCATCGGGGTACTCGTCCTCGTCCAGCCCGAAGTCGGTGCCGACTTGGCGGAGGTCCACCAGGGAGCGGAGCCGGGCCTCGCGCATCACTGCGGTGGGGTCCTGGTCCGGCACCAGCGCCGCCACCAGGGCGCGGGCCTGCCAGCTCGCCATGTCTGCCGCGATGAAGGCCTTGGCGATCAGCGCCGCCAGGCGGTCGACGTGCTTGCCGAAGGTGGCATCCAGCAGCGGGACCGCGCGCGCCAGGGTCTGGCGGGCCAGGTGCTCGGTCACCGCCTGACGGACGACCTCGGCCAGGGGCAGGGTCCGGGACCGGGACTCCAACTGCACCGCCTCGAACGTCGGGGCGTCAAAGCGCACGGTGATGCCGTGCTCGGGCATTGCGGCCCTGCCTCCCTGCGGACCCGCACCGGGGTAGGGCGCGCTGCGGCACCCCCTACGGTGCGTGCGCACCTGCGGGGCGCGCTGCGGCACCGCGGGTGCACCGCGGATTCCCTCACTGCCCCTTGGCCCGCGCAGGCTTTGCCTGCGCCGTGTGGTGCGGGCCCTTATCCTGTTTTTTGTTTTGGCTCTGTTGGGGGTGCTGCGGGGCGGTCTCAGGCCCGGGGTTCCTTGGCCAGGTACTCGGCGATGGCGGACTCGGGGACCCGAATGCGGGAGCCGACCTTCACCGTGCGCAGGCTGCCCGACCAGACCAGGCGGTAGACGGTCGTCCGGGACAGGTGCAGGTATGCGGCCACCTGGTCAACGGTCAGCAGGGGCTCCATGGGGGAGCGGATGCCATCCATCGGGGATCGCCTCCTCTCGGGACCCGGCGGGTCAGCGCTCCAGGCCCTGGTTGAGGGACCTCGGCTGGATAGCCGCGCCCCGCTCCTCGAGCCGGCTCGCCAACTCCGCGGTCAGGTCCTCGATCTGGGCGGCGCGTTAGGTGAGCAGCGGGGCAGTGAGCCCGCCAAGCGGTGCATGAAGGCGGAGGAGGGCCACGATCTCCGGCCCGTTGCAGCCCTCGGGTCGGTCCGGGTCGTGCCGGGGCGTCGCGGAGACCCCCAGGTCACGCGCGCGACGCACGGCCTGCTGATACAGGCGGTATTCCACCAGCGCCCCATCCCGCGCCGCAGCCACTTCATCCGGATTCCTGGGCGGTTTTTGCAAGGCAATCACCTCCCTCCGGGCCTCCCAGTGGCGTCCGCTCGGCGGAGGCGTACCGAGGTGCCGGCCGGCGGGATCGCCGCCGCCCTCACACCCCGCGGAGGGCCATCTGCACCAGCTGAACGGAGCCGTGCCAGGGCGCCCGTCAGCCGGTCCGAGGCGGCCGCCCGGCAGAGGCCGGGAGGTGTTGGTTCGCCCAGGTGCCCCAGCTGGACGTTGGGCCAGCACATGCGCGGCCACGACCATGCGGCCGGTACCGATCGGCAGGACCACCAGCTGCCGGCGGGGGTGGGCCATGGATGCGTCACGTTGGTCATCGCGGAGCGGCAGCAGATCAGTCATCGCTGTTTCCTCCTTCCGTGGGGATCAGCGCTGCAGGGCGGCCAGCGCGGCGTGGTGGCGCGCCAGCATGGCGCCGAGGTATCGATCCGGGTCGCGGCGCTCCCGGTACTTGGCGCCGATGCGCCATTCCGGGTGGCGGTAGATGCCGACGATGACGCCGTCAGGCACGTGGTGTTCGACCAGCACGCGCGTCACCGACCAGTCGGTGCGGCTCCGGTCGCCGGTGCGGTCCCCGTCGCGGATGCGGTCGATCGCCCACAGGGGCACGTGCTTGAACGACAGCAGCTCCAGGATCGCCTGCGGGTCCAAACCGGCCTCGGGGAGCGGGCGTGACGCGCCGGACCGGTGGCGGGCCGCTCCCTTGAGCATCCGCACGGCCCACTCCGGCAGGTCCGCGAAGGGCCTCTGGGATACCAGACGGTACTGCGTCCCCGTGGCGTGGAGCGACGGCGGGGCGATCACATACCCCGCGGCCAGCACGTCGATCCGCCGGCACGCGCCCTGGCGGACCGCCCGTAGCGCCGGTGCGCCGGCCGGTAGGCGGTAGTAGCCATGGGCGTGATCTCCGCGGCGGACCACCGCCGTGCAGGGCAGGCCCAGTCCCACGGCTTCGGCAATGGCCTCCGCGCCGTCGATGTCCACGATCGCCAGGCGGGAGGGCCGCAGGCACAGCCCGACGTTGGAGCCGCTCCAGGGCATGGTGCGGACCTCGGCAGGGGTCACGCCTTCGGTTTCCGCCACCTTTAGCAACCCGGGGCCGGGATTGCCGTCGCCCCGGGCTGCGCGTAGCAGGGGGGGCTTGCCCGCGCCCTTGGTGGCGTGGTCGCGCAGGAACCGGTGCCATGCGCAGTTGCAGCCGCTGGGGCTGGCGGAAACAGTGCGGCAGACGGGAACCGGATGGAAGCCGGCGGCCACATATGTCAGGGCCGCGGCCAGGGCGGGCGGGTCGCCAGCGATCAGGGGCAGGGTCTCTGGGGTCGTCAAGGATGTCTCCTCCTGGCAAAGGCAGCGGAGAAGCGGATGGCGGCACGCCTCCGCCGGGGAGGGGCCGCCGCTGGGACCGACCTTGTGCGGTGCAGGGCTACGCAGGGTGCGTGGGCCTCGACTGGGCCGCCAGGCGGAGGATCGCCGAGCGGCGCCGGTCCGGGGGTAGGGCGTTGATCCTGCGGACGTGGGCGCGTTCCCGCCAGACGAGTTGCTGGGCCGGGCTCGGGTGCTCGGGGAGCAGCGGCCTCCAGCGTTCGCCCAGGGCGACGATCCTGGGATCGCCCGTGGGATCCCGTTCGAAGCGCCAGATCGCCACGAGGACCGCCTCAACGGCCAGCGCGGCCGCCCCCGGGCGTCCGCGCGGCGGCAGGGGGATGCCCGCGCGGCGGCAGCGGCTGAGGAGCGCGGCGCGGAGGCCTGGGTGGTTGAAGGCGGAAAGCGTCTCCTTCAGCGCGGCGTGGCGCACGCCCGCAGCGTAAAAGGGGGCGCTGCCGTCACCCTTCTGAAGGAGCATGTCGCAGCGGGTCTGGTAGGCGGCTGCAGCGGCGTCCACCTCTGCGTCGCGGGGGCGGCCGCGATGGGGGGAATTTGCATTCTTTTCGGGCTGCCGTCCTGGCATTTGGGCCGCGCCTCCCTGCGAAATGTGTAACGATGTCTTCAACAACAGTATGTAGTATTCAACAGCAATATGTCAAGCTGGCGGAGAAAAATTGCGTACAGACCATCAATCTGCGGTATACATGCGGTGTATATAAGGAAGCAATGGACGCGGGAGAGGGGTGCGCGATGGCGGATCTGCTGGCCCGGCTGAGGATGTTGCGACAGGCAACGGGCGAGACCCAGACGGAGTTGGGTCAGGCGGTCGGCGTCGGTCAGCAGACGGTCTGGGGTTGGGAGAGCGGGCGAGTGAAGCCGGACTGGCAGATGCTCGGCGCGCTCGCCGATCACTTCCAGGTCTCGGTCGACTATCTCATCGGGCGGACCGACGACCCAATGCCGCCCCGGCCGGCGTCAGCAGGTGTCCTCGATCTGACCCGCTGGCTGCGGGAGAGTTTGATGGCCAGGAGGGTGCCGCTACGTGCCGTCGCCGACGGCACGCACGTGCCGCTGGCGGTGCTGCTGGGGATCCACGAGGGCACCGCCACGGATGTTTCCCCCATCCATGTTCGTGCCCTTGCGCGCTACTTCGGTCTATCCGAGGAAGACGCCCTGCGAATGGCGCCGCGCCTTCAAAACGCCGGGGTGAACGACGATATTGTCTCCGCGGGGATCGCCGCCGATACCGCTCGCGATCTGACGGACGAGGAGCGCCGCCAGGTCGAGGAGGTGATCCGGCGCATCCGGCAGCGGAGGCGGGAGGGATCCGATGGCGCCGACGGTGAGGGTCGGGTGTAGCGCGGCCGAGGATGCGGCCTATGCCGTGCTGGCCGAGCTGGGGTTCCCACTGCCGCTGGACGTCGGGGCGGTGCGGGAGTATCTGGGGCTGGATCTGGAGCGAGACGGTGGACTGCCGCCTGCTATCCGCGGGGTGCTCGACGTGCGGGCGAGGGTGATCGTGATTCAGGAGGGGCTGGGACGGGCGGCCGAGGAGCATGTCGTGCTCCACGAGGGCGGGCACTACCACCTGCCGCGCCATAGGGCGCTTCTCTACCGCTGTTCGGCCTTCGATCTCCCCTGAAAAACAGAGGCCCAGCGGTTGCCGGATGGAGGGTATGGCAAAGTAGCGCGGCTTGCTCGGCCACGAAGACTACGCAGTGAGGTGACCGCGACCGATTTACGCGGAGACGGGTGCGAC
>JAJZZC010000012.1 GCA_021797775.1 Bacillota bacterium | reverse complement strand
GGCCGTCCCCTTCGCCCGGCGGCGGCGGCGCTGCGGACGCTCACGCCGCGCGCCGCCGGGTCGGGGCCCCAGGGCCGGGCGCCCGCTGGCGCGGGGAAAGGTGGGCAAGAGGCGCGCCGCGGAACGGGGCGACCGCCGGGTCCCTCTCCCACTCCGCGCTAAACGGTGCCCGTTCGGCGGAACGCATACGGCCCTTCCGGCGGATCCGGCCCCCGCCAGGGCCAGGGCCGCGTGCAGGCGCCCCCAAGGGGCCTTGGGGCAGGGGCGCAGCCGATGTTCGCCCCCCCCCCCCCGCCGGTCGGGGATGACGGCGGAGGCCGCGTCGGGCCGGCGCCAACACCAAGAGGCCGGGGTGGGCGCGCAGCCAGGGCGGCCCCACCCCGTGGTCGGCCCGCTCTCCCGGACCAAGATTTTCATCTCCCACATCGTGCGCGCTCTGGGGTGCCCTCGACTTGTCTCTGCGCATTGCACCGTGGATCGGCGTCTCGCCCGCCCCGCAAATTGACGAATCGCACACTGCGGCCCTATAATCGCTAGTGATTCTGCGAGTCATCACCGGCGGCCGCCGTGGCGCCCGGCGCCCCGGTCGGCCCGATCCCGTCGGGCGGTCCCCCAGACCATGGCTGTCGCGCCCCTCCGCCTGACCGGCGGCTGCACACGGGCCGGTTGCCGCGGGCCGCCCGTCGCGTGCCAGTGAAGTCAGGAGGGCACGCCTCTTGCGCAGACAGCGCGGTGCGCTGGTTCGTTTGGTGGTCGCCTTGGCCGTGGTGCTGGGCGCGGCCGTGTATCTCTTGGGAATCAATCCCCTGCCGGCGCATATCCGCAAGGGGCTCGACCTGCAGGGCGGCATCGAGATCATGTACCAGGCGAGCGGCACGCCCCACCAGCCGTATTCAGCCAACGCCCTAACGCGTACGGTCCAGGTCATCAACCTGCGCGTCAACAAGCTTGGGGTCGCCGATCCCGTGGTCCAGGCGGAACCCGCGTCGCGCCGTATTCTGGTGCAACTGGCGGGTGTCAAGAACCCGGAGCAGGCGCAGCAGGTCATCGGCACCACCGCCGTCCTCCAGTTCAAGGATAGCCAGGGTCACATCATCGTGACCGGGTCGGACCTGAAGCATGCGACCGCCGAGATTTCCCAGACGCAGGGGAATGTGGTGGCGCTCACCTTCGACCCTGTCGGCACGAAGGCGTTGGCGGCGTTCACCGCCGCCAACGTCGGCAAGCTGATGCCCATCTATCTGGACGGGAAGCAGATCATGAATCCGGTGATCGACCAGGCCATCCTCAACGGGCAGGCCGTCATCACCGGAAGCTTCACCTTCCCGCAGGCCCAGGCCCTGGCGATCCAGCTCAACTCTGGCGCCCTCCCCCTGAAGTTGACCATCCTGTCCAAGACCACGGTGTCGGCGACCTTGGGCGCCAACTCCGTGCAGGCCAGCCTTGCCGCCGCCATTGTGGCGCTGGCGCTGGTGGTCGCCTTCATGCTGCTGGTCTACCGCATCCCTGGCTTCTGGGCCGACCTAGCCCTACTGGTGTACGCGCTCCTGCTGCTGGCGGTGTTGATTGGCGTCGGCGCCACCCTCACCTTGCCCGGGATCACCGGCCTCATCCTGTCCATCGGCATGGCTGTGGACAGCAACGTCATTATCTTTGAGCGCATCAAGGAGGAACTGCGCGCGGGACGGTCGTTGCGCAGCGCCGTGGACGAAGGCTTCCGCAACGGGCTGCGCGCCATCGTTGACAGTAACGCCACCACGATCATTGCCTGCGTGGTTCTCTACTATTTGGGCAGCGGCCTGATCCGCGGCTTCGCCGTTACGCTGGGCGTCGGCGTGTTGATCAGCCTGCTGACGGCCGTGGTCTTCACGCGCCTCCTCCTTCGCTGGCTGGTGGATGTCGGTGTTCGGCCCTCCTTCTGGTTCTTCGCCAAGCGCGCGGAGGCGCTGTTGGGGCTAGGCGGGGTCGCGGCATCCCCGGTCGTGGCGGGGGCGACCGCGGGCGCCGGCTTGAGCGCGGGGTCGCCGCGCTTCACGGGCCGCTCGTCGCTCTTCACGCATCCGCGCGATGTCCCGGGGGCGGCCGTACGCATCGACGCCGAAGCGCCTGAGGCGCCGGACCAGGAGGAGCCTGCGGCGGGCCCGACGCAGGCCGTGCCCGATGGGGCCGAACGGGAGGAATCCGCGCCCGACGCCGGGCGCGTGGTGCCGGCGCCGCTACTCCCCCCCGTGGAACCGGAGACACGCCCACCGGGGGAACGGCGGCAGGGAACGGGCCGCTCGCGACGGCGCAGCCGTCAGGGCCGTGTGAGGAAGGGTGGACGGTGAGGTACCACTTCCGGTTCATGGCGCGGCGCAAGCTGTTCATGGCGATTTCCGCCCTGGCCCTGCTGGTGACCATTGGGTCGCTCGCCACGCGCGGGCTGAACTTCGGCATCGACTTCACCGGCGGCGTGGTCATGGACGTGAGCACCCCCGCGCCGGTCGCCGAGGGCGCGGTTCGGCAGGTGCTGGCGCGCTTCGGGCAGGGGCAGGCCGTGATCCAGATCGTCACGCCCCTGGGCGCACCCGAGGCGCAAACCGCCGCTGCGGCGCGCCACTTCGAATTCCGCTTCCCGCCCATGTCCGACACGACGCGCGCGCGCATCCTGCAGGGACTGCGGCAGCGTTTTGGCAAGGGCGTCACCGAGGACAGCGTGAACGAGGTCACGCCGATCATCGGCCAGCAGTTGCGCACGCACGCGATCCTGGCGGTGCTCATCGCCACGGCCCTGATGACGGCATACCTCGGCATCCGCTTCGAGTTCGGGGAGGCAGGCTCCTACTCGGGGCTGAAGTTCGCTCTAGCCGCCGTGATCGCGCTGCTGCACGACATCACCCTCACCGTGGGCCTGTTCTCCGTCCTGCACCTGCAGGTCAACAGCCCGTTCGTGGCGGCGGTGCTGACGGTGTACGGCTACTCCATGAACGATACGATCATCGTGTTCGACCGCATCCGCGAACGGATGAAGCTCAAGCGGCGGGAGCCTCTGTCCGAGGCGATCGACGCCAGCATCAACCAGGTACTGAACCGCACCGTCACCACGGTGGCCACGGTGCTACTCGCGCTGCTCGCTGTCTACTTCCTCGGGGGCGCCTCGACTCGCGACCTGGCGCTGGCCCTGCTGGTCGGGGTGTGTTTCGGGACGTACTCGTCGGTGTTCATCGCGAGCCCCGTCTACCTGTGGCTGGTGGGCGAGGGGCGGGACGCCCGGGGCCGGGCACGGGGCGCGGGGGACGGGGCCCGCCTGGATCCGGCCGCGCGCCCCAGCGGGGTCTGAGCGACCCACCGGCGTCAGAGCGCGAAGCGGGGGATGGTCGTTGCGGTGAAGACTGTGGGCGCGCATGCATCCGTCACGGCCCGGCGCTCGGGCGAGGGGGCCCGGCGCCTAGCGCTGTGGGTGATGGTCGTCGGGTTGCCGCTCGCCTACGAGTGGAGCGACCATCTGACTGGACCCCGGGCGTATTACGGGGGGAATCCGGCTTACTGGTTTGCCGGCGTGCAGGTCAAACTGGTGTTGATGGCGGCGGGCGCGGCGGCTCTGGCTATCGGCATCGGGCGCGGGCGGGGCGGCCTGGCGGCGCTCGGCTGGCCCGCTCGCCTGCGCGGGTGGGAGATCGCCGTGATGGCGTGCACGCTACTGCTGGCGCTCGCCGTCGCCCTGTTCTACCACCCTGCCGTGGTGTCCGCACGGGTGTACGGGGTCACGGCTTCGACGCCAGTGAACCTGTTGGAACGCGTTTCCCTGGTCGGGGTCGCCCTCGCCGACGCCCTCGTCCAGGAAACGGTGTGGCGCGGCGCCGTGGTCGTTTGGCTGCGCCCGCATTTCGGGGGTTTTCTGGCGATCGCTCTGTCCGTGGCTTCGTTCGTGTTCTTTCATCCCGCGCCGGGGTGGCGCTGGGGGCAGGCCCTCGTCTTGCTGGCCTTGGCTCTGCTCTATACGGGGCTGGTCGCTTGGCGCAAGAGCCTGCTGCCTTCCATCTATCTGCACTTCGCGCTGGCGGCCGGCCAGTTGCTGGTGCCCGTAGCCCGCTGACCCAGGGCCGGCTGCCCGGTCGCGGTGCTCGGCCGGGCGGGCCAGCGTCTGCCCCCCGGGCTGTGGGGGTTTGGCCCGGGCGCCCACGCTCGGCCGGGGTAGGGCCCCTGGCTTGGTCAATGGGGGCGCGCGCTGGTGGGTGCCGCCACGGGGCCCCCGCTCGCCTACGGTTGTTTTGCGCAAGGGGTTATCGCTATACTCACTGGGATTTGCCGGTTGCCCACGCGGTGAGCCGAGCGGATGGACAGCGAGGCGATGCAGAGGGATGCGGATCGCCGTGGACGCGATGGGGGGCGACCATGCCCCCGCCGCACCCGTGCGCGGCGTCCTCGACGCGCTCGCCGCGGACCCGGCGCTCACGGTGGCGTTGGTCGGGCAGCCTCAGGCCGTCGAGCCGTTGCTGCAGGGCCTGCCGCCGCCGGTGCGCGCGCGCGTCCGCCCGGTGCCGGCGAGCGAGGTCATCGGGCCCGAGGAAGCCCCGGCCGCCGCCTTCACCCACAAGCGCGATTCGTCGCTGGCGGTCGGCTTGGCGCTCTGTAAGCAGGGGGAGTCCGAGGCCTTCGTCTCTGCGGGCAACACCGGCGCGTTGATGGCGGGGAGCCTTCTGACCTGGGGGCGCATCGCCGGCGTCGCTCGCCCGGCGATGCCTGTCGTCCTCCCGACGGTGGACGCGCGCGGGTGCGTGCTACTGGATATCGGGGCAAACATGGATGCGGACGCCCGCAACCTGTACGACTATGGCGTCATGGGGAGCCTCTACGCCCAGCTCGTGCGCGGGGTGCCGCAGCCGCGCGTCGGTTTGCTCAACGTGGGGACCGAGCGGCGCAAGGGCACGGGGGTGATGCGCGAGGCATACGCGCTCCTGGAGCGAAGCGGCCTGAACTTCACGGGCAACGTCGAGGGGCGAGACCTCTTTCGGGGCGACTGCCACGTGGTGGTCACCGACGGGTTCGTCGGCAACATCGTGCTCAAGGCCATCGAGGGCGTGGGACAAGGCGTGTCCCAGGTGATGGGCTATGAACTGCGGCATTCGGGCCTACTGACCCTCCTGGGTGCGGCCCTGGCCGCCCGGACACTGCGTGGGCTGCGCAAACGGATGGACTACGCGGAGTACGGCGGGGTGCCGCTCCTCGGGGTCAACGGGGTATGTGTCAAGTGCCACGGAAGCTCGGATGCCCGGGCGATGAAGAACGGGGTGCTGGCGGCGGCGCGGGTGGTCGGGAGCGGGGTCATCCCATCCATCGCTGGGGCGCTGGCGGAGGGCGCCGCGGTTCCGGGCGCAGCGGGCAGGGAGGCGGCACCGGCGTCCGCGCGCTCCCGGTCTGCCACCCGCCCCACGCCGGCTGTACCCGAGGGGGGCGGCGCCGATGCCTGAGGGGGACGGTGTCGCGGCCACCCCAGCGACTGGCCCGGGGTTCGTTTCCGGTTTCGGTTGGAGCGAGCACCCCGCCCGTCCGCCCGTCGCGGCGGTCGGTGTGCTCGGGGTCGGGCACCACCTACCCGAGCGCGAGGTCAGCAACGCCGATCTGCAGGCTGTCATGGATACCAGTGATGAGTGGATCCGCACCCGCACCGGTATCCGCACCCGCCGGCAGGCCCGGGCGGACGAGGCGACCTCGGACCTGGCGCTTCCGGCGGCGCGGATGGCCCTGCAACGGGCTGCGCTGTCCGGCTCGGACCTCGACCTCATCGTCGTGGGTACGGTGACACCCGATCACGCATTCCCGTCGACGGCCTGCGTGCTGCAGGAGGCGCTGGGTGCCCGTCGGGCCGCGGCGTTGGACATCTCGGCGGCATGCACCGGCTTCCTATACGGGCTGTCCATGGCCGAGGCCGCGATCCGCGCCGGGTCCGCCGGCCACGCCCTGGTCATCGGCGCAGAGGTGCTGAGCCGTATTCTCAACTGGCGGGACCGCAGCACGGCGGTGCTCCTGGGTGATGGCGCGGGGGCTGCGGTACTGGGCCCAGTGCCAGCGGGCTACGGGGTGCTGTCCACCTGCCTCGGTGCCGACGGCGCTGGGGGCCCGTTGCTCCGGATGCCTGCCGGCGGCAGCCGCCTGCCCACCACCCCCGATACCCTGGCTGCCGGGCTCAACGCCTTTCAGCAGAACGGCCGCGAGGTATACCGCTTCGCGACGCAAATCATGGGGGACGTCGCCGAGGAGGCGTTGCGCCGTGCCGGATTGACGGCGGCCGACGTCCAGCTGCTCGTGCCCCACCAGGCGAACTACCGCATCATCGAGGCGGCGGCGCGGCGGTTCGGGTTTCCTATGGACCGTGTCTGGGTGAACATCGATCGCTTCGGCAACACCTCGTCGGCCTCCATTCCCATCGGGCTGTCGGAGGCGGTGTCCGCAGGGCGGTTGGGGCGCGGCGACGTCGTGCTCACGGTGGCTTTCGGCGGCGGCCTGACCTGGGGGGCAGCGGTGCTGCGCTGGGTGTAGGGTCGGGCCGTTTTCCACGCGGGCCGCGCCGCGGCGGGCGCCCTCTGCTCCGGTGGCGCCCGCCGTGGCGGGCGGAGTGGGTGGTGGGGCGCCTCAGGGTGAGGGGGATGGGCGTTTGCGCTTGGGGTTCGTGTTTCCGGGGCAGGGCGCGCAGGTCGTGGGCATGGGCCGCTCGCTCTGCGAGGGCTTTCCGGCGGCCCGGGACGCCTTCGACACGGCCGCAGCGGCCTCTGGCCTCGACCTTGCGCGCCTCTGCTGGGAGGGACCGGGGGAGCGCCTGGCGGAGACGGAGGTCACGCAGCCGGCCCTGCTCGCGGTGTCCGCGGCGGCGTGGGCCGCCCTGGTCGAGGCGGGCGTGCGGCCCTTTGCGGCGGCCGGCCTGTCCCTTGGGGAATACGGCGCGCTGCTGGCGGCCGGGGCCGCCTCGCTGCCTGACCTTGCGCGGTTAGTGCACCTGCGCGGCCGGTTCATGCAGGAGGCGGTCCCCGTGGGTGTGGGGGCCATGGCGGCGGTGCTCGGCCTGGAGGGATCTGGGGTCGCAGACCTCTGCCGGCTGGCCGTGGAGGCGGTGCGCGCCGATGGCGGCCCCGAGCCAACTGGTGGCTGGGTACTGGCGCCCGCCAACTGGAACTGTCCCGGGCAGGTCGTGATCAGTGGCCACGCCGAGGCGGTGCGCCGCGCCGTCGATCTGGGGCGGGGGGTGGGAGCCCGGCGTGTGCAGGTGCTGCCCGTGAGCGCGCCCTTTCACTGCCCGCTCATGCTGCCCGCGCAGCGCCGGCTGGAACCGGAAGTGGCCGCGCTCCCGTTGCGCGCGCCCGCCATTCCCGTGGTGGCCAACGTCCACGCGCGCGCTCTCGGATCGGTGGCCGAGGTGCGCGACGCCTTGGTGCGCCAGGTGAGCAGTCCCGTGCGTTGGGAGGAGAGCGTGCGCGCGCTGGGTGCGCTGGGCTGCGATGCCTTCGCCGAGGTGGGGCCGGGACGGACCCTCAGCGGGTTCATCTCGCGGATCCTGCCCGGCGCACGCACCTTCCCCGTTGGCGACCCCGACGGGGTGCGGGCGTGCGTGGCCGCGGTGGGCGCGGCCTGAAGGGATTGTCCGCCACTGGGCGCGGGTGGTGGTGACGGGGTGTGCGCGGCCCGGCGCCGCCGAACGACGGCTGCGGGGAGTGGGGGGGATGGCACGCGGTGGACGGTCCGGTGGCTGTGGTGACGGGAGGGGCGCGCGGTATCGGGCGGGCAATCTGCCTGGCCCTCGGCGAGGCGGGCATGCGGGTGGCGGTCGGCTATCGCGACCGTGCCGACGCGGCGCAGGAGGTCGTCGAGCGGCTCTCTGCCCGCGGCGCTGAGGCCTTCGCCTGGGCGGGGGACCTCTCGCGGCGGGCGGATGCGGACGCCCTGGTCGCCGCGGCGCAAGAGCGCTGGGGACAGGTAGATGTCTTGGTCAACAACGCGGGGTTGACCAGGGACGGGCTCCTGTTGCGCATGAAGGACGAGGACTGGCATGAGGTGCTGCGCGCCGACCTCGACGGTGCCTTCTACTGCTTGCGCGCGGCCGCCAAGCTGATGGTGCGTCAGCGCCGGGGGCGCGTGGTCAACGTGGCCTCCGTGGCTGGCCTCGTCGGCAACCCGGGCCAGGCGAACTACAGTGCCGCCAAGGCCGGGCTGATCGGTCTGACCCGTACCGCCGCAATGGAGTTGGCGCCACGGCAGATTACGGTCAATGCGGTGGCTCCCGGTTGGGTCGAGACCGAGATGACGGCCTCCACCCCGGAGGCCGTGCGCAACGCGGTGCTCGCCCGCGTCCCGCTCGGACGGGCGGGACGCCCCGAGGACGTGGCCGCGGCCGTCCGCTTCCTGGTGTCGCCCGAGGCGGCCTACGTCACGGGGGCGGTACTGGTGGTCGACGGCGGTCTCAGCGCTGGTGGCTGATGCTCCCGCCGCCACGCAAAGCAGGAATCGGCGACGGCGGCGCGTAGCCCCGCCAGGCTTGGTGCGTGCCCGGGCGGCGGGAAGGCGGAGAGTGTCCCGCGACTTGAAGGAGGCGACGGTAAGGGTGGCCCAGGACGTGTTCGAGAAAGTCAAGAAGATCATTGTCGAGCAACTCAGCGCAGAGGACGCGGACGTGACCCCCGAGGCCTCGTTTATCGAGGACCTAGGCGCGGACTCCCTGGACATCGTCGAGTTGATCATGGCGCTGGAAGAGGAGTTCGGGGTCGAAATCCCCGACGAGGACGCCGAGAAGATCGCCACCGTCAACGACGCCGTCAAGTACATTCAGGAGCACGCGGCGCAGTAGGACGGGCGCGCGGCGCGCCCCGTCCGGGTCGCGGGCCTCACCATTCCCGGGTGAACCCCCCCGGCAAGGGTGGCCGGGCCGGGGGATGCCGTTTGGCCGCAGCAGGCAACGGGGTGAACGGAGGTGTCGGCCTTGGCTCGCAGAGTGGTGGTTACAGGGGTGGGGGCGGTCACGCCGCTCGGTGTCGGCGTGGACGAACTCTGGCGGGCCGTGTGTGAGGGCCGCAGCGGCATCGGGCCGGTCACGCGTTTCGATGCGTCGGCGTTTCCCTGCCGCATCGCCGCGGAGGTGAGGGGCTTCGATCCAGAGCGCTGGCTGCCCCGCAAGGAGGCCAGGCGCATGGATCGCTTTGCCCAGTTCGCCGTGGCCACCGCGCTGATGGCCGCCGGGGACGCGGGGATCGATCTCGGCCGCCTGGACGCGGATCGGACTGGTGTGATGATGGGCACTGGCATCGGCGGGATGGAGACGCTCATTGAGCAGTCCCACATCTTGGCAACGCGCGGTCCCGACCGCGTCAGCCCGTTCTTTGTGCCGATGATGATCGCCAACATGGCCTCCGCCCAAGTCTCCATTGTGACGGGTGCTCACGGGCCCAACGTGACGGCCGTCACGGCGTGCTCCTCGTCCGCCAACGCCGTCGGTGACGCCTTCCGCACGATCCAGCGCGGCGATGCGGACGTGATGTTCGCGGGCGGTTCCGAGGCGGCTGTCGTACCCCTGGCAATGGCCGGCTTCTGCGCGATGAAGGCGATGTCCTTACGCAACGAGGAGCCGGTGCGGGCCTGCCGTCCCTTCGACGCCGACCGCGACGGCTTCGTGCTCGGCGAAGGGGGCGGCTGCCTCATCCTGGAGTCGTTGGAGTCGGCTCGCGCCCGGGGGGCGACCATTCAGGCAGAGATCATCGGCTACGGCATGACTGCCGACGCCTACCACGTCGTACACCCCGCCCCCGGGGGCGTGGGGCAGTCGGGCGCGATGCGCCGGACCATGGAGGAGGCCGGCCTGAGCCCCGACGATGTCGATTACATCAACGCCCATGCCACCTCCACGCCGGTCGGAGACCGGGAGGAGGTCGGGGCGATCAAGATGGTGTTCGGGGAGCGTGCCGCCCGCCTGCCGGTCAGTTCGACCAAGTCCATGACCGGCCACCTGCTGGGCGCCGCGGGGGCCGTGGAGTTGATCCTCTGCATCCGCGCGCTGCAGTCCGGCGTGATTCCGCCCACTATCAACTACGAGCATCCCGATCCCGCGTGCGATCTCGACTGTGTGCCAAACCGCCCCCGTGCCGCGGAGTTGGATGTGGCCCTCTCCAATTCCTTTGGCTTCGGCGGCCACAACGTGACCCTGGCGGTCCGGCGGTGGAACGGGTGAGAGGCGGTGGCCGCGCGGGAGCCCGGCCGCGGCGCCCGTGCCCCCCTGCGTGGACGACCGTTTGGCCTGACAGCAGGCCTACGTGGGGGCTTTCGCGCGCGGGCACCATCTGGCATGGTCGCATGCCCGTGCCCAGCGGGCATGCCGCCCGCCACCGCTACCCTGGGGACTGCCCGGTCGTCGCCTCCCGTGCCGCCGTCCGCCCCACGGGGTACCCCCTCCGAGGACGGAACCGGTGGGCGCAGCGAGGTGCGCGCTCTTTCTGCCCACGTGGCCGTCCCTGGTGGCCGCTCGGGGGCTGTATTCGTCCCCACCCGCCGCGCATCGTCGGACGCCGCCCAGCGGACGACGCGTGGGCCGCTCCGCGGGATGGCGCCCTGGCGTTTCGCCGCAGGCCGGGCCTCCCCCCTAGGCGTGGGCGTGCCGTGGCCGCCGCGGCCTGGTTGGTCGGGGGCTTCCCTTGCTCTGATGCACGGCTTCTGGGCGAAGCTAGATGGGCCGCGTGGCGTGTGCCCCACGCTTGTGGGCTGCCACCAAGGACGGCCCCGGCGGAGGGGGCTGCGTGTGCCGTTGACGGACGTCGGGCGGAAGGATGGACGGCCGGCGTTCGGCCCGTCCCAGGGGAGCCGTATCCCCGCATAACCACCCCCGCCGAGGCGTGTGATCGCTGACCCGTGTCCCGGGGCCGGGAGAGTGCGCTGCGTCGAAGCCCTGTCGCTGGCTTGGTACACCTTTTTCTCAGAATGGGGATGCCGTGGTGAGGAGAGCATGGTGAGGCGGATGCCGCAGGGGGAACCGGCCGGCGGGACGGGGACACCCGCGGCCGCCGCGGCGGTGCCCCGGCAGAACGGCGGGGCACCGGGGGGCGAGCGGGCCCCGGCAGGCGGCGGTGCCCCCGTAGGCGGGGGGGGAGCTCCGAACGGGGATCGGCGCCCGCCCGCCCGGTCCCAGAGCCGGCGCGCGCGACAGGAGATGGGCGTGGATCCGCACACGGCATCCCCGGACACAGGGCGCGGTGGGCGGCGGGCGGCCGGTGCCTCAGGCAGCGCCGCCCCCGGGGTGCTGAGCCCCGGACTTGCGCCTGTGCAATCCGGGAGGCCGGTGGCTGACAGCAGTGTCGCATCTGGTCGCGACCCTACCAGAGGGGGCCGGGCCCGGGGAGGTGATGCGGCTCCTCCGCAGCCGGAGCGGCAACGGGAAGAGGGCGTCACACGTGTTCCCGCCCGGGGCCGGGGGCGTCCGCGCCGCGCGGCAGACGCCATGGGGGCGACGGGCTCCCGTGCCGCCCAGTCCCGGGGTGGCGTCTCGGCGCCGGACGCCCCCGACGGTACAGCGGCACCGCCAGTGACGGGCGATGCGCGGCCGCGGGGGCGCGGCGCCAGCCGCGCTGCGGCGCAGGTCGGTGGCGGGGGGCGCACCGACCCGAACCCGTCGGCGGCGACGCCGGCCCGTCCGTCTCAGAGCGGGCCCCCTGGACGCCCCGGCCCTGTTCCCGAGAGTGCGCCGTCGCGGGTGGCCGCCAGGGACGAAGGGGGGCGGCGGGCGCCCGGGGGGGGCCGCGCGGATGCGGGCGCGGGCCGCGCGGCACGTCCAGGGCGGTTGACTGCGGCGACCGAGTCCTCCCGGGCCAGGCCGACGGCGCAGCGGCGGCGGAGTCCTGGCGAGCCGCCCCGCACCGCTGCGTCGGCAAGGGCCGTCGCGGGGGCTGATGGTCTGAACCCCTCCGCCGCCGCGCCCGCCGCGCCGGCAGACACGCCACCCGCCGCCGCCCAGCGGAGAAGGCGCCAGGGCCCTGTGCCGGACGCGCCAGACTCGGCGCCGCGCACGGCAACCGGGGACGCCTCGGGGGACCCGGCCGCCGCGTCGCCCCCGCCAGCGCCCGGCGCCGGGGCCGCGCCGCAGCAGCCGGACCCGCGTGGGAAGGCAGGGTCCGCGGAGGCGGCGCCCGCCGTCCCCGGCGTGGACGGCAGGGGGGGGGCGGTAGCCCACCCGTCCCGTCCGGCCGTCGTGCCCCCTGCCTCCGCATCGCGTCCTGGTATGGCGTCCGGCGTCGCCCCGGCGCCCCCAGGTGCGCGGGCCCGTCCGGGCGTACCAGGGCGCGGCGCACGGCAGCGCGCGGGTGCGGAGGCGGGGGGTGTCCCGGCCGCCGCACCCGCCGCACCCGCCGCACCCGCTGCGCCAGCGGGCGTCCCGGCCGGGACGGATCCGCGGGTACAGGCAGCGGCGCGCGCGGCACCGGCCCCCGCGCCAGGTCCTGAGGTGCGGGAAGTTCCCTCCCGGGTCGTGCCGGTGGAACCGGCGGGACGTGCCGCCACGGGCACGGCGGGCAGCGGTAGCCGGGAAGCGGAGACCGGGGCGATTGGGTCGGGGTCGGTCGTTTCGCCATCTCTGCCAGCGGCGCCGGGGGGGAAGGGTGCCGGTCGCGGGCGGTTTGCTCGCGGCCCGCGGCAGCCCAAGGGCGAGGGTGCGGACCACGCAGCCATGGATGCGCCGGCCGCGCCTTCGGCCGGGTCCACCCAGACATCTCTGCCGGGGCCGACCGCTTCGGGCGAGAGCGGGTCCGGCGGTCAGGGGGACGTACCCCCGGCGGCTGCCCCTGCGGCGGCCGATCCGGTGGGAGCGCCCGGGCGACCCCCGGCCGCTGCCGTCGCCGGCCGGCCCGCGGCCGCCCCCGCACCCGGGGGGCCGGCCGTGGGTCACGCGGCAGGCCCGGCGGCCAGCGGGGCCGCGCCGCGTCCGACGGCTGCCCTGCGGGCGGCGATGAACGGCGTGGTGGCGGGCCCACAACGGGCGCAGCGGGTGGGGCGCCGCAGGGGCGTGGGCGAGGCGGCCGGGGAACGACCAGTCAGCGCACCGCCGGCCTCCGCCGCTCCTGCGGTCACCGCGGAGGCCCTGCCGCCCGTGCGCGCGGGGGAGCCCGTCGAGGCGGGGGTTCCGGCTGCGGAAGGCCCGGGTCGACCGGACCCTGGCACGGCGGCGGGCCCTGGACGCCGCCGCCGCCGGGGGCGGCGAGGCGGCCGCCGGCACGGCCAGCAGCGGGGGGCCGAGTTCGGGTCCGTGACGCCCCCGGTCGGAGCCGGGGAGCGGGCGGCGGGTGATGCCCTGGCCGTTGCCGCGCGGCCACCGGAGGCGGGGACCCCGGAGGAGCCCCCCCCTGCGGCGCCCGCGGCGCCGGAGGCAACAGCCGAGGGCGTTGCGGCACCGGCCCGCCGGCACCGGCGTCGGCGCCGACGGCGCGGCAGGGCGGCGACCAATGAGGCGGCTGGGACGGCCGCCGGGGCGCAGCGCGAGGAGGCGAGGGCCCCGGCGGCCACCCCGGCCCACCCAGGCTCTGCCCGCGTCGCCCAGCGGTCGCGCGCCCCCGCGCTGGAAGAGAGCCTGGCGCAACTGGCACGGGAACTGGGCGTGGACGTCAACGAGGACCGGTGGTTCCGGCAGGCGCTCTACCATACCTCGTACGTGAACGAGCGCGGTCTGAACGGCATTTCTTCCAATGAGCGCCTGGAGTTCCTGGGCGACGCTGTCCTGGACCTCGCCGTGGCCCAGTACCTGTTTGAGCGCTTCCCACAGATGCCGGAGGGAGATCTCTCCCGCCTGCGCTCGGCGGTGGTGCGGGCCTCGACCCTGGCCACCCGTTCCAAGGCGCTGGGGCTCGGCCGCTTCGCACTGTTGGGCAAGGGTGAGGAGCGCAACGGCGGGCGGAAGCGGCCCAACTTCCTGGCGGACCTGTACGAAGCCGTGGTGGGTGCGATTTTCCTGGACCAGGGCATCGGCGCGGCGACGGAGTTCGTGTTGCGTTCGCTGCGCCCGGACCTGGACGCCGCGTCCGACGGCTACGAACACGCCAACTACAAGGCGAAGCTCCAGGACGCGGTGCAGCGTTCCTCTATCGGCCCGATCGCCTACCACGTTCTCTCGATGGAAGGCCTGGAACACGCCCGTGTCTGGCAGTGTGAGGTGCGCGTGGGCGGGCGCCGCGTGGGGATGGGACGGGGTCGGACCAAGCGTGCGGCGGAGCAGGAGGCGGCGCGCGAGGCGCTCCTGCGCGGTTGGAGCCACGGCGAGGTCTAGCGGGCGCGTGCGCCGCACGGTGCACCCGGACTCACGAGGGCTAGAAAACGGGCGGCGCCGGACGGCCGACGGGTGCGTGCTTCAGGGCCTCGGCCCGCACCCGCCGGCGATCGTCCCGAAGGCCGCGGTGCGGCATCGTACCGCTCGTTGGCCGGGCGGGGGCAGGCAAACCGAGCGGCGTTGGGGGGGGCGAGATGATCCTGCGCCGGGTCGAGCTCATGGGCTTCAAGTCCTTCGCCGACCGCACGAGTATCGAGTTTGGCCCGGGCATCTCGGCCATTGTCGGCCCTAACGGCAGCGGCAAGAGCAACGTCGTGGACGCCGTCCGTTGGGTGCTCGGTGAGGGCTCGGCCCGGGCCCTGCGCGGCCAGCGCATGGAGGACGTGATCTTCGGCGGCACCCCCCGCCGCCGGCCGGTGCCCCTGGCGGAGGTAACCCTGACCCTGGACAACGCGGACGGCACGCTGCCCGTGGCCTTCGCCGAGGTCAGCGTCACGCGACGGCTCGACCGAAACGCCAACGGCGAGTACCTCATCAACCGCCGTCCTTGCCGTCTGCGTGACGTGCAGGAACTCTTTGCCGGCACGGGCCTCGGCCGCAATTCCTTTGCTCTGCTGGGCCAGGGGGAGGTGGAGGAGGCCCTGCGCGCCCGGCCCGCGGAGCGCCGTGCCATGGTCGAGGAGGCCGCGGGCGTGAGCCGCTTCCACATGCGCCTCCACGAGGGTCGGCGGCGGCTCCAGGGTGCGGCCACGCACGAGCAGCGCCTGGCCGACATCGTCCAGGAGCGGCAGCGCGGGCTGGGGCAGTTGGCCCGCCAAGCGGAGCGCGCCGAGCGGCACAGAGGGTTATCGGCCGAGTTGCGACGGCTGGAACTCGGGCTCGCCGCCCGCGAGTGGATGGCGGTTGAGGCGCAGCGGGCGGCCGCTCAGTCGGCGGCGGAGACGGCCGGGGACGAAGCCGAGGCGCTGCAGGAAGAGTTGGTGCGCGTCGGGGAGCGCCAGCGCGAGGCGGCTGCCGCACTGGCTGGAGCGCGTTCCGAGGCCGAGGCGGCCGGCGCCGAGCACCAGGAGGCGCGACGGGCGTTGGAGCGGGCGCGGCAGGAGGTGGAGATGGCCCGGCGTTTGACCGAGGCCGCTCGCCAGCAGGCCGCGCGGGCCGCGGCCCGCGGTCGGGACCTGCGCGCGCGCCGCGTGGCCGTGGAGGCCGAGGTGGCCGCGGCCGGGGAGGCGGCCGCCACGGCGGCCGCCGCTCTGGAGGAGGCGCGCCTGCGCGTAGCGGCCTCAGCGGCCCGCCTGCAGGAGGCGACGCGCGGGCGTCAGGAGGCGGCCCTGGCCTTCTCGCGGGTGCAGGCGGCTCTGGCCGCCTGCCGGCAGCAGGCCAGCGAACTCGCTGGCGGCCGTGAAGACCTGCGCCGCGCGTTGGAGGCAGAGCGCGGGGCGGCGGAGCGCCGCGCGCGGGCGGACAGTGCGGTGGCCTCGGGCGAGCGGGCGCTGGCCTCGGCGCGCGCGGCATTGGCGCACGCCGAGGGTGCGGTCCTACGGGCGCGCACCTCTGCCCAGGAGGTGCGCCACCACCGGGACGCTCTGCGCGAGTGGGTGGGGGGCCAGCGCGGGCGGCTGCAGACGATCCAGGAGGTGCTGGCCTCGGGCGCGGGCTATGCCCAGGGCGTGCGCACCGTGATGGCGGGGAAGGCCCGTGGCCTGCCGGCCTTCGCTGGCGTGGTGGGCCCCTTGGGGGACCTCCTGGACGTGCCGGGCGAGCTGGCGGCGGCCATCTCCGCGGCCCTTGGCGGCGCAGTCCAAGACATCGTTGCCGTCTCGCCCGAGGCGGCGGAGCAGGCGATCTTGGCCCTGAAGGCGGCTCAGGGCGGCCGCGCGACCTTCCTGCCCCTGGGCGGGCTGGCGGCACAACCCCCGCCGGTGGACCTGCGCGCGCTTGGCTCCGCCGAGGGTGCTCGCGGCTGGGCCGCCGACCTGATCCATTTCGCGCCCGAGATCCGCGAGGCCGTCGTCCACACCCTGGGGCGGGTCCTGGTGGCGACCGAGTTGTCGCTGGCTCGCGGCCTGGCCCGCCGGTCCGCGTACCGCCTGCGCGTGGTCACGTTGGACGGCGAGGTGGTGCACGCCGGCGGCGCCATGAGCGGCGGGCTGGCACGTGGGGAACGGCGGGGCGGCCTCGTCGGACGGGAGGCGGAGCAACGGCGCCTCGCCCTACGCCTGCAGGCGGCCGAGGGCGACCTGCGTGCCCTGGATGCTGCCCTCGGCCAGGCGGGGCGGCTGCTGGAGGCGGCCGAAGCGGACGCTGGCCGCCTGCGGCGTCAGGCGGCCCAATGCGATTCCGACCTAGCGGCGGCGCGGGCCGCCCTGCGTGGGGCCACCGCCGAAGAGGCGCGCGCCGCCGCCGAACACCGGCGCATGCGCGAGCGGCTCCTGCACGGGACCCGGGCCGAGGCGGTCGCCGGCGGCGCGCCGGCAGAGGCGGCGGGCGACCCCGACGTGGACCTGACCGAGCGCGAGGCGCGGCTGGAGCGCACCTCGGTCGCGGCGGCTACCAGCCTGGCCGAGGCGGAACGCGGGGAGGCGGCGGCTCGCGAGGAGGCTACGGCCGCGCGCATCGATGCCGCGGCGGCCGAGCAGGAGCGCAGGGGGGCCGAGGGCCTGGCCGGAGCCGGGCGTCGCGAGCTGGCCGAGTTGGATGCCCGCTGGCAGGAGGTCGCCGACGACGAGCAACGGGCGACGGCGGACGCCGATGCGCAGGAGGGGGCCGCCGTGGAAGGCGCCTCCCGCGCCGAGCAGGCGGAGGGCGCGCTCGGGGCCGGCGCCCGCCGCCTCGATGCCGCCCAGGCGGCCCTGGCCCAGGCCCAGCAGGAGATCAGCGCCGCTGCCGCACGCCGCGAGTGGTGCGAGCGCGAACGGGAACGCGCGTTGACCGCCCTGCGCCGGGCTGAGGTGGAACTGGCCCGGTCACAGGCCCAGCAGGCGGCGCTCGCCGGCCGGCTGGAGGCCGGGTACGGCCTCCAGCCGGAGGCGCTGCGGGACGTTGAGCCGTCCCAGCGGCCCGGACCGGACCGCGAACGCGCCGCGGTCCTGCGCGAGGAACTCGGCGGCATCGGCGGCGTCCGGCCGGAGTCGGTCGAGGAGCACCGACGGGAGGCCGAGGAGGTCGCGGCCTTTAGCGCGGCGGTGGACGACGTGCGCGCCACGGCGCTCGGCCTGATGGGTTACGCCCGCGAGATCGAGGCGCAACTCGATCTGCGGTACACGGAAACCCTGGCCGCCGTACGCCAGCACTTTGCCGCCGCCTACCAGCGCCTCTGCGGCGGCGGCCGGGCGGACCTCGTTCCCGTTGAGACCGCCGGGGCGGCGGTCGCCGCGGAGCTCGCTCCGGCGAAGGGGCCGGGCGCCGGGGCGACCGCCGCCGGGGAGGGCGCCGCTGAACCCGACCGGCTGGCGCTCAGCCGTGCTGTACGGCCGGCCGAATCCCCCGGGCTGGAGATCGTGGCGCAGCCGCCCGGCAAGCAGCCCGCGCACCTGGAACTGCTCTCCGGGGGCGAGCGGACGCTGGTGGCCGTCGCGCTGTTGCTCGCGTTCCTGCGCGTCCGGCCCACGGCCTTCTGTATTCTGGACGAGGTGGAGGCGGCGCTGGACGAGGCAAACGTGGAGCGTTGCGCGCGTTACCTGACCGAGATGGCCGAGGGCACGCAGTTCATCGTCGTCACACACCAAAAGGGCACGATGGAGGCCGCGGACCGGCTGGTCGGCGTCACCATGGGGGAAGCCGGCGTCAGTACGCTGCTATCCGTGCGGCTGGCCGGCTGAGGATAGAAAGGCGCCGGGTTCATGGGCCCCCCACGGAGAGACACCTTGACCGCGCACAGCCACCGCCCGGGCACGCGGCTGCTTGAGGGAAAGGCGGGGTCCGGATGGCGGATGGCTGGTTCGCGCGTTTGCGCGGTGGATTGCAGAAGGCGCGAGAAGGCCTGCTCGGCCGCGTGCAGGCGGCGCTCCGCGGCGGGCGCCTGGACGCAGCGACCATCGAGGAGATCGAGGAGGCCCTGCTGCAGGCGGATGTGGGGGCCGAAGAGACGGAGCGGCTGGTGACGCGGCTGCGCGAGCTGGCACGGCAGGAGCGGGCTGGATCGGAGCAGGTGGCGGAGCTGCTCCGGCGGGAACTCGCCGCAGAGCTCGCCTCGGCGCGCCGCGACCTGCGGCTCGTCCCGGCGCCGGGCCCGAGCGTCCTCATGCTCGTCGGCGTGAACGGCAGCGGCAAGACCACGACCGCCGCCAAGCTCGCGCACCTCCTCCGCGGCGAGGGCCACCGCGTGCTGCTCGCCGCCGCCGACACCTTTCGCGCTGCCGCCGCCGAGCAACTGGGAGTATGGGCCCAGCGCGCGGGAGCGGACCTCGTGCGCCACGATGGCGGCGGCGACCCCGGCGCGGTGGTGTTCGACGCCATTAGCGCCGCCCGTGCAAGGGGCTGTGATGTGGTCGTCTGCGACACGGCAGGCAGGCTGCACAACAAGGCCAACCTGATGGCGGAACTGCAGAAGGTGGTGCGGGTCGCGGGGCGCGCCTGCAGCGGCGCGCCCCACGAGACGCTGCTGGTACTGGACGCCAGCACGGGGCAGAACGCGATCCAGCAGGCGCGCGTCTTCACCGAGGCGGTCCAAGTCAGCGGGCTGGTCATGGCCAAGCTCGACACCACCGCCAAGGGCGGTTCGCTGGTCGCCGTGCACCGCGCACTGGGGCTGCCCGTGCTGTTTACGGGGCTGGGCGAGGGGCTGGACGACTTGCAGGCGTTCGACCCCGACGCCTTTGCCGCCGCGCTGCTAGGGGGTGATTGAGGGGCGTACCCGGCGCCCGCCGGGCACGCCCGCGTGCGCCCCTTCCCCCGTTCCTCGCGCGGCATCCGGCACAGCCGCTGGCTTTTGACCTCCGCCCCACGGCTAAAGCCGGGGGCTTGCGCCGCGAGTTCGGTCATGCCTCCGCCGGCCGGGGAGCGGGCACGCCCCATACCGCCGCGGCGACCCCTCCCCGACGAGGTTCGGCCGTTGCAGGTGTTGTCTTGCCCGGCCTCTCGCCGCCCGGCTCAAGCGGGTGTGGCTCACCGGCGTGCATGCCGGTGTGGATAGCCTCGACGGCCAGCCGGTCGAGGCGGCGGGACAGGCGCACCACGTAGGGGTCGGTCAGGGCATACCCCGCCGTCAGCAGGTAGGTCAAGGTCGAGCGGACGGAGGCGACCTCGCGACACCATCGGCGGGTCTGGCCCAGGGTCCGTGTGCGCACCGATGCTCCTCCCTCGGCAGCCGAGTGGCGGCGGCCTGCTGCTCCCTACCCGACTTCGTACGCAGTGTGGCGCGAGTTGGGGGTCGGTTGGCTGTGGCGCTCGCCCGCACCTGTCCGCCGGCCGCGTGCGGCCATCCGGTGGCGAGTGTGCCCCGCCGCCGTATCGTGGCGGGCCCTGGCGGGCGTTTGCCCTTGACAGGCCGCCGGCCGGCCTGGTACGGTGCCTGTCAAGGATAGGTCCTTCACACCTGAGGCAGGAGGCACACCGCGGCGGGAACGGGTGCGGAGGATCTGCTGGAGGAGCGGCGACGGGCGAGCCTGCTGGCTGACCTGTACGGCGCGTTGCTGACCGAGCGGCAGCGCGCGCTCCTCCACCTGTACTATGTGGAAGACCTGTCACTGGGCGAAATCGCGGCCCAGGTGGGCGTGAGCCGGCAGGCGGTCCACGATCTGCTGCGTCGGGCCCTGATCGCCCTGCGGCAATACGAGGTGCGGCTCGGCTTGGCCGAGCGCCTGGAGTGGCGTCTGGACCGCGGTGTGCGCCTACGGGCGCTGCTGCGCGATGCGGCCGCCGCAGCCGGTGAGCCCGTGCGGGGCCTGCTGCAGCAAGCCGAGGGCTTGGTGGCCGAGCTGCTGGAGGACGTGGAGGATTGAGCGGCGCCGCGCCAACGGCGTGGTTCTCGGTTGCCGACAGGCGAGGCGTGGGTGTGCCGTCTGAGTCCCCGGGGCGGGCGCCCGGCGTCTCCCCCGTGGCTCCGGTACGCGGGGTGCGGTCAACTCTCCCTTCGCTCGAGGAAAGGGCGGTGACGCGGTGTTCGAGAGCCTGAGCCAGCGGCTGGAAGGCGCCTGGCGCAGGCTGCGCGGGCGTGGCCGCCTCACGCCGGCGGACGTGGAAGAGGCATTGCGCGAGGTGCGCCTAGCCCTGCTGGAGGCGGACGTTCACTTCAAGCTCGTACGCGACTTCGTCGAGCGCGTCCGAGCCAAGGCCGTGGGTGAAGAGGTGCTGCAGAGCCTCACGCCTGCGCAGCAGGTAGTCCGCATCGTCCACGACGAGCTCTGTGCCCTGATGGGGGGCACCCTTACACGGCTGGCCGTGGCGCCGCAGCCGCCGACCGTCATCCTGCTCTGTGGCCTGCAGGGCGCCGGGAAGACGACGTTCGCGGCCAAGCTCGCGGGCTGGCTCCTGCGCCAGGGCAGGCATCCGCTGCTTGTGGCGGCGGACCTGCAGCGGCCCGCTGCGGTGCAGCAATTGCAGGTCAACGGGGCCAAGGTGGGCGTCCCCGTGGTCGCGCCGCAGCCGGGCCAGGGACCGGCGGACGTGGCGGCTGCCGGTTGGGAGGAGGCGCGGCGCCTGCCGGCCGATACGCTGATCATCGACACTGCCGGCCGTTCACAGGCCGACGGCGAGTTGATGGCCGAGTTGCGGGCCGTGGTGGACCGCGTGCGCCCGCACGAGGTACTCCTGGTGCTCGACGCCATGGCGGGGCAGGACGCGGTCAACGTGGCGCGGGGATTCGCCGAGGGCATCGGGGTAGACGGCATCGTCCTGACGCGGCTCGACAGCGACGCGCGCGGCGGGGCCGCGTTGTCGGTGCGCGCGGCCATCGACCGGCCGGTCAAGTTCGCCGGCACGGGGGAGCGGCTCGACGCCATCGAGCCCTTTCACCCTGACCGCATGGCCTCGCGCATCCTGGGCATGGGCGACGTGCTCAGCCTGATCGAGCAGGCCGAAGCGGCCATGGACCGCGACCAGGTGGCCGCGATGCAAAAGCGCCTGCAGACCCAAGGCCTGACCCTGGAGGATTTCCTGGAACAGATGCAGGCTGTGCGGCGCATGGGGCCATTGGAGCACGTCCTGGGGATGTTGCCCGGATTGGGGCCGTTGCGCCAGTTGAAGGCCGCCGCTGGTACGGGCGGGCTGCAGGTCGATGAGCGGGAGTTGGGGCGCGTGGAGGCCATCATCCGTTCGATGACCCCGCAGGAGCGCCGCCACCCGGATGTCATCGACGGCAGCCGCCGGCGCCGGATCGCACGCGGTTCGGGCACGGCCGTTCAGGACGTGAACCGCCTGCTGCGCCAGTTCGAGGATGTGCGGAGGCTGTGGAAGGGGGTGGCGCAAGGGCGGCTGCCTCCCGGCTTGGCGCCCGCGCTGGTCCCCGGTGGCCACGGAGGGGGGGCGAGGCGGCCGCAGAAGACCAAGCAGAAGGGTGCCAAGGCCAAGCGCCGGTCCCGCTAGGGCACCGTACGCCGCCGGGTAGGGCGGGAGCCCGTCCGCGCGGTGGGAGACAGAGGGGGTTTTGCTCAGCGTGGTCAAGATCCGTCTGCGCCGGCAGGGCGCCAAGAAGCATGCGTTCTACCGGCTGGTCGTCGCCGAGGCGTCGTCCCCGCGGAGTGGCAGGTTCCTGGCCGAGATCGGATACTACAATCCAACGGCGCGGCCCCCGGTGGTACACGTCGAGGCCGACGAGGCCCTGCGCTGGCTCCGCCAAGGGGCTCAGCCGTCGGAGACGGCGCGTGCCCTCCTGTCCCGAGCGGGCGTGATGGCCGCCCTCCGTTCGGTCGGGCCCGCGAACGCTCCGCCAGCGGCGGAGGGCGTGCCCCCGGCGCGCACGTAGATCGGGGCGCCGGGCCGGGCGCGCGTCGGCGCCCTCCCGGCGGCGGGTTTTCCTCCCGGCCGGACCATGGTTCGTGCCTAGTCCGGCAGTGGCACATGGCGAAAGGGGTGGCTCCTTCGTGCGCGAACTCGTCGAGTTCCTCTGCAAGAGCGTCGTCGATCACCCCGATCAGGTGAGGGTCACCGAGGTGGAGGGGGAGACGGCCGTGATCGTGGAGATCCGCGTCGCCTCCGACGACACGGGGCGCGTCATCGGCCGGCAGGGGCGGATTATCGCCGCCATCCGCACGCTGGCGCGGGCCGCGGCGACGCGACAGGGCAAGCGCGTCGTCGTGGAAGTGGTGGAGTAGCGGGGTGGCGGAGGCGCCCGGGCCCGATGAGCGGATTGTGCTTGGTTGGCTCGGTGCGGTCCACGGACTGCGGGGCGCGTTCCGCTTCTTTCCCGAGACGGATTTCCCGGAGAGGCTGCGCGCCGGCCGAGCCGTGTCCTTGGTCCCCGCCGCTGGCGGGCCCGCCTTGGCCACCCGTATCGAGCGGGCACAGCCGATGGGCGCTCGGCTCTGGCTCCTCTCCGTGCGTGGCGTGGACAGCCCCGCGGTCGCCCAGCCGTTCGTTGGGGGTAGTGTCTGCGTGGCGGCCGCCGACCTGCCGCCGCTGCCGCCGGGGCAGTTCTACCACCATCAGCTTGTGGGGCTGACTGTCCTCGACGCCAGCGGCGCGACGGTCGGGCGGCTGGCCGAGGTGCAGGCCGCGCCGGCCAACGACATCTACGTGGTCCGTCGCCCCGACGGCAGGCAGGTCCTCGTCCCCGCCGTGCGAGTGGCAGTCGCCGCCATCGATCTCGCTTCGGGTGTGGTGCGCCTGGCGGACCTGCCGGGCTTGCTGGACTGAGGGGCCCCTGGCCGTAGACGGCGGCCCTGAACGCGTCCAGAGCGTCCATCGGGCCCGGGGGCTGTCACAGGGGACGGGGCGCCCTGATCGTGGCGGTTCTCTGTGGCGGCTCCCATGGAAGGCAGCGCGGAAGCCGTCCCGTCGGGGTGCCGCCCGAGGTGGCGGGGGGCACCCGCGGGGGCCCCCCACACGGCCGCGGAAAGGAACGAGCCGTGCGCATCGACGTGCTGACCATCTTCCCCGGCATGTTCGCGGGTCCCTTTGCCGAGGGGATGGTGCGCAAGGCGGCCGCCATGGGTGCTTGCGAGGTGCGCGTGCACGACCTGCGCCTCTGGGGGCAAGGGCCCCATCGCGTCGTGGACGACTACGCCTTCGGTGGCGGGCCGGGCATGGTGCTGCAGGCGGGTCCGGTCGTGGCGGCGGTTGAGGCCCTGCGCGCCGAGGGTGCCGGACCGCCACTGCTGCTCTCCCCTCAGGGACGGCGTCTCGACCAGCCCCTCTGCCGTGCGCTGGCCGCTGAACCGGCCCTGACCCTGATCTGCGGCCGGTACGAGGGCGTGGACGAGCGGGTGCGCCTGGCACTGGTGCCGCGGGAGGTCTCCATCGGGGACTACGTCCTCACCGGTGGCGAGTTGGCGGCGATGGTGCTGGTCGATGCCCTGGTCCGGCTGCTGCCCGGCGTGCTGGCCGCGGGGGCCGCCGAAGACGAGAGCTTCGCCACGGGGCTACTGGAGGGACCGCAATACACGCGGCCCAGAGCGTTTCGCGGCATGGCCGTGCCCGAGGTGCTCCTGGGCGGAGACCACGGACGCATCGCGGCATGGCGCCGCGTCGAGGCGTTGCGGCGCACGTGGCGTCACCGGCCGGACCTGCTGGCCGGGGCCGCCCTGACGGCCGCCGACGCGCGCGCCCTGGCGCGGGTGGTTGCGGAGGAATCGGTGGCGGGGCCTGTGCGGACCGCGGAGCAGCGTTCCCAGCCGCCGGACCTGCCGGGCGCCCCGCCAGGATGGGCACCCCGGCCGGGCGGGGTGCTCTGAGGCCGTGTGAGACGGTCCTCTTCCACGCCCGGTCCCGCCGCCTGCCCTGGGTGCGCCCGGCGGGACGCGTGCCCCAAGGCCCAGGCCGCCGGGATCCGCTGCAAGGTTTCGGCCGGGGCGTACGTGTTCGGTGAAGGGCGTGCGGGATGCATCAGACGGGGAGCGTGCCGTGGAGCGCCGTTCGGCCCCCTAGCTGCCGCGGTACCGGTGCAGTGGGCCGAGACCCGGCGGTGGCATGGCGGGGGCGCGGCCAAGTCGCCCCATGACGCGCGGCAGGCGGCCATAGGTTGCGGCCGCGCCGGGTACGGAGCATCACCTGGGGTCACGCGCCGCACGCCGCCGCGACCCGGTGGGGGCATGGTGCTGGCCGCCAGCGGACGGACCGTGCTACACTGCCACGGACTTTGCCAGAACGGGGGTTGACAAGGGTTGGACCTTATCGCCGCGATCGAGCGGGAGCAACTTAAGGAACGGCCGGATTTCGGGCCCGGCGACACGGTGCGGGTACACGGGATCATCAGCGAGGGGGGACGTGAGCGCGTTCAGGTGTTCGAGGGCGTGGTCATCGCTCGGCAGGGCGGGGGCCTCAGCGAGACGTTTACCGTCCGGCGCGTGACGCACGGCGTTGGCGTGGAGCGTCTCTACCCGCTGCATTCGCCGCGCATCGAGCGCATCGACGTCTCCCGACGCGGCCGCGTGCGGCGCGCCAAGTTGCGTTACTTGCGCGGCGTGAGCGGCAAGGCGGCACGCATCCGGGAGAGGAAGCGCGAGGCGTGAACCCCGCGCGCGGCTTGCCGCGGGCTCGTCGCGCGTGCGGGGCGCGGCCTGGCCGCGGTGTGGCCGCTCAAGCGCCGCCGCCCGGACGCTCAGGCCGACCGTCGGGCACCGTTCCCTGCACGGTCCCTGGGGACGGGGGGGCGCGGCCCGGAGCGTGCTCCGCTGGGCGACCGCGGGCCGGGTGTGGCTGTGCCAGCGGGCGGAGCGGGGCCGCGTCGGCCGCCTCGCCCGCCCTCCCAAAGGGGGCGTGGGGCCGGTGAGCGACAGCCGGCAAGAGGCCGGCACCCGGAGCCGCCAGGAGCGTGGGGTGCTCGCCGGGCACATGGCCCGGGCCCAGCGCGCGCTCGTGACCGCCCTGCGGGCGGTCGACGTGGTCTGGGAGGTCGCCGATGCCCGTTGCCCGCGAGCGAGCCGCAATCCCCGCCTGGCCCGCCTGTGCGCCGGCAAGCCCATGGTCGTCCTCCTGGCCAAGTCCGACCTCGCCGAACCATCGGTCACGGGGGCCTGGCTCGCCTACCTGGGCCGCGCGGGCATCGCGATCGCCATGGATCTGCGGAACGGGTTCGATCCCGCCGCCCTGCGGCGAGCCAGCCTGGGGGCGGCGGCGCGCAGCGGCGCGCGCGTCGTCGCAGACCGCCTCAGCGCCATGGCCGCTGGCGTGCCGAACACCGGCAAGAGCACCTTGCTCAACCGCGTCTCGGGTGGGGCGCATGTGGCCGTGGGGGCGCGGCCCGGCGTCACGCGCGGTGAGCAGTGGCTGCGTCTGCCCGGGGGCGGGCGCGTCCTGGACCTCCCAGGCGTCCTGCCCCCGCGCCTGCCCGCTTGGCCCGTCGTCTGGCGGCTCTGGGCCGTAGGCGCGCTCTCCCTCGACGCCGGGGACGCCCAGCGGGCCGGCGCGGCGCTGGTGGAGTGGGTCGCCGCCCGGGCCCCTGGTCTCCTGCCGCAGCGGTACGGCGTCGATCCGGAAGAGGCCTTGGCGGGCCGAGGCCTACTGGCCATCGCCCGGCGACGCGGGTTTCTGCTGCAGGGTGGGGCGGTGGACGAGACGCGTGCGGCCGAGGCGCTCGTGGCCGATTATCGCAAGGGCGTGCTCGGACGGGTCACTTTGGAGGACCCCCCGGTGGAGGGCTCCGGGGTCTGAGGGTTGCGACCTAGCCGTGCGGTTAGTGGATGCGGCCCGGAGGGTAGTCGGTGAAGGCGGCAGCAGGGATCCACCCCCTGGGGTTCGAAGCGGCATGCCCATGTCTGGTGGAACGGACGACGTTGTGCGCTCCTCCATGCCACCCGGCTCGGGACGCACCCTACCGCACCTGTTGTTTGAGCGCCGTCTCTGGGGGCGTGGCGTTGGCTGGGTGGCGGGGGCCGACGAGGCGGGGCGCGGACCACTGGCTGGTCCGGTGGTCGCGGCGGCGGTGGTGTTTCCGCCCGACATCCCTGTGGAGACCCTGCGAGGGGTCGATGACAGCAAGCGGCTCCGCGCGCCGGAGCGGCAGCGCCTAGCCGTTGCTGTCCGCCGCGCTGCTGTAGCCTGGTGCGTTGCCGAGGTGGACGCGGCAGACATCGACCGCGTCAACATCCTCGTGGCTAGTCAGGAAGCCATGCGGCGCGCGCTCGCGGGGCTGCCCCTCCCGGTGGACCACGCCCTTGTCGACGGCCTGGCCAACCCGCGGTTGCACCTACCGCAGACCGCGCTCGTCGGGGGAGACGGCGTCTGCCTCAGCATCGCGGCCGCCTCGGTCCTGGCCAAGGTCCACCGCGACGCCCTGATGGTGGCGTTCGATCGCCAATACCCCGGGTACGACTTCGCCAGGCACAAGGGCTACCCGACGGCCGCGCACCACGCCGCCCTGCAACGACTCGGTCCGAGCCCGTTGCACCGCCGGAGCTTCCGCTATTCCTCACGCAGCCCCGGGGTGGACGCCGGGGCTTGACCGAGCTTGGCGCAAGTCCCCGGCTTTAGCCGTGGGGTGAGCGGCTTGTGGCACACCTCGCCTCGCAGGTGGACAACCGAACGGCGCGGGTTGCGCGGGGAAGTCTCTCTGGCGAGGCGCAGGGTTGAGTCGTGCGTGCGCCGTGGCTTGCGCGCACTTGGTTCCGAGGAGCGGCCGCCGCGGCGGTGGGCGTGCGCCAACGCACGTTCGCCTCCGCTTCTTCCGCCGCCCGCCACGCCGTGTTGCTCCGGCTGCTCCTTAGGAACTACGCGCCCTGTCCACGTACCCGCGGCTCCAGGACGCGCGGCGCGCCCCTCTATAGAAGCTGGCCGTTACCCACAAGCCCCCCATGTCGGCGGGGCCGGCGCCACGAGGCATGGAAGCGCGGGCGGGTGTAGGCGACGGCCCCTAGTAGTCCTTGGCGCACACGACCACTACTGGTAGTGGCACCCGCGGCCTTTTTCGCAGGAGCCCTGGATCCACTACATCTGGAGTCTATAGGGGCTGCGGAGCGCAACATCTAGGGTCTTGACGCCCCCACAGCACTCCGGGGTCGAGATGTGGGTACCGATGAGGTATAGAAGAGGTCGCCGTGGCACAGACCCCTTGGCGGGAGTGAACCTCGGCGCGGCAGAGACCGGTTTCCCGTGTGACCCCGAGGGCACGGTGCCCGCCCCAGCGGGCGCCTTCTCGGGCTGGGCACGCTAACGTCCCAGATCCGTGTTGGGGGGCCGCGGAAGCGGGCGCCCCGCTCACGCCACGTACCGCAAAAGGGGGGGCCCGCCTTGGTCACCGGTCGAGGCCCGGAGCCGTTACCGGCCGTGCCGGTCCCCGAGCGATCTGAGCCGCCGACCGAGCCGCCGACGCCGGACCAGCCGGAGGTGAGTCCGCCCGCAGTAGACCCCGAGCGGGAACACGTCGCCGGTGACGAACCGGTGCCGGTCCGGCCCGATCCGCGGCTGTCCGTGGAATTCTTCTGAAGAGAGCCTTCCTGGAATCTGCGGCCGGCGCCGCTGTGCCGCTCGCGCTTCGGCCCCGGCCGCGTGCGCAGCGCCATGGTGTGGGGCCGCAGAGGCGTCGGCGGCGATGCCGTCGTGTTGGGAGCGCGCGCGGCTGGCCGTGACGATGGGCCGTGGCCGGCGGGGCCGCGTGGGGCGTGTCCTCCCCGCCCGCCGCAGGCGCCTCGCCATCACCTGCGTTCCGTGCCGGCCCGGGCTGGAGGAGCGGCCTGAGGCGGGAACGCCAGGCAAAGCGGGGTGACGCGGGGCGCGCACCAGGTCGGCCGCACGCGCAGCGCGCACGCTCTGAGCCCCTGTGCCGAGTCCGGGTGAACCGCCATGACCGGTGTGGTCGGCGCCGTGCGGCGCGATTTCTGCGCCGCGCCAGCACCGCCTCTGGTCCAAGCGGTTTGCCGAGAGTGACGCAGTTCTGGCCCCCGAGGCATCGTCGGGCACGGCCGCCGCGTACCATCTCCCCGCGACGGGACGCCGTGGCGGGGGGAAGAGCCCGTGGGCGTGGGGCGGCTGGTCGGTTGGGCCGGGCTCGCGGCCCTGGGGCTGTGGGCCTTTGTTCTCGTCGGCGCGTCCGGCAACGCGCAGGGATGCCCGCGCGGGGAAGCCGGCAGCCCGTGGGCCCTCCTCGGCTACAGCGCGGGGGGGGGGTTCCTGCAGGGGGCGCACCCGCTCACGGCCGGCGAGCCGGATGCGCTGACCGGCAAGAGCCTGCAGATCGTGATCGATGCGGGGCAACGCCGGCTGTACCTGTTTGCTGGCGGGGAATTGTACCGGTCCTTTCCGGTGGCGGTGGGAACGCGCGGCACGCCCACCCCCATCGGACATTGGCGCATTAAGGCCAAGGCCGTATGGGGCGGGGCGTTCGGCGCCCGCTGGATGCAGCTCTCCATCCCGTGGGGCACCTACGGCATCCACGGGACGAACAACCCGGGTTCGATCGGCCGCCGCGCCTCCCACGGCTGCGTCCGAATGTTCAACCGCAACGTGGTGCAGCTGTACAGTGTCGTGCCGGTGGGTACACCCGTGACTATCCGGGGAACCCCGGTCGCCCGCTTCGGGGAGGTGCGCCGCGTCATTGTGCCCACGCTTATCGGCTCCGACGTCATCCAACTGCAGCAAAAGCTCGAGGCCATGGGCTATGACATCGGTCGAGTCGACGGGTACTACGGTGGCAAGTCGGTCGCCGCCGTCAAGGCGTTTCAGGCGAGCCGCGGCCTACCGGCGACGGGCGTGGTGGATGCGGCTACCTATGATGCGTTGAGCCTGGTCCCTCTCGCCGAGGACCCGACCCTGCGCCCCACTCCCAGCGGCGAGCCGGTCGTCCCGCCGCCCCCCTCCACGCCCGCCTTTCCCCCGCCGTCGCCGCCCGAGTCACGCACGGCGGCGCCCGCCGGGGCGGGGTCGCCACGGCCTTGAGCCGGACCTTGGCTGCCAGCCCAGGCCACCGCTTGCGAGTGTCCCGGGGGGAAGGGCTCGGCGCCATCCGCTGGCAGCCCCTTGGCACGTTCGCTACAATTGCTTCGCGTTCCCGGAATGGAAGTTGGCGGATGCGTCGAAGTGCTCCCCCTGTGCCCGGATCAGGCTGGGGCCGCCGCTGGCATGGTATGCTGGCCTGCCGGTGCGTCGGCGAACCTGGTCGCTGGTGCGCACGGCGTGGGCTGGCTTTGCGCCACCCGGCAGGAGGGCGGCTGTTTGCGGCGAGGCAAGCCCTGGCCCCATAGGAACAGCTCCGAGGATATCGCTATGCGGCAGGAGGCGGTCCGGCGTTCTCCCGGGTGGGGAGCCGCGGACGAATTGGCGCTGCGGTTGCCGGAAGATGCGCGCACGGCGGCTGTACTCGGCAGTGTGCAGGAGTGCCTCACTGGTCAGGTTACGCTGCCCGTTTCCCTGGTGGGTCCCCTCACCATCCAGTTGGGCGTATATCAGGTGGACCCCCACGGCCATCTCGGCGAGGTGGGGCGCGCCACGGACCCAGACGTGCTCGTCCCGCTGGCACATACCGAAGGCGGCCTTTCGGCCTCCATGCAGCGTGGCGCGCTGGCCACCGCCGCGGAGGGCATTCGTACGTTTGTCGTGGCGGACCGCATGACGCGGGCGAGCTGCTTCCAGTTGCGCGACACCGCGGAAGCCGTGGCGTTCGCCCGCTGGATCGACGCCCGCCTGCCGGACATGCAGGCCTGGCTGCTCGATCCCGCCAATCCCTTGGCCAGCCGCCGCAGTCCGCAGGGCCTGCCTGTGCTCAGCCGCCATGCGCGCCTCTGGGAAGTCCGCACCCACGTGCTGGGCGCAAGTTGCCACGCGCTGTTCCGCTTCACCACCGGTGATGCGTGTGGCCCCAACATGATCACGCGCAATACCCATGCCCTAAATCAAATGTTCGTTTCGCCCCGGTTCGAGCAGGAGACCGGGATCGCCGTGCGACGCATCATCCTGGAGGCCAACATGGGGGGCGATAAGAAACCCTCATTCCAGTTCTTCCAGGAGGGGCATGGCAAATCGGTGCTGGCGGAGGCCTTCGTCCCCGGCGGTGCGCTGCGGCGCTTTCTCCGCTGCAGCCCGGAGGACGTGGTGGCCCTACAACTGGCGGGTCTCCATGGCAGTCACGCCAGCGGCATGCAGTCGACAGCCTTCACGCCCGCCTCGGCCATCGCCGCGATTTTCGCGGCCACCGGGCAGGACCTGGGTATGGTGGGCACGAGCAGTATGGCCCACGCCGGTGTCGAAGCGCGCGACGGCGGTGTGCTCTTCTGGATCCGCCTGCCCGGGCTTGAGGTCGGGACCGTGGGGGGCGGCACCGTTTTGCCCCACGCGCACGCCTGGCTGAAGGCGCTGCGCTGCGGGGCGCCGGGGAGCGTCTATCGCTTCGCGCAGATCGTCGCCGCCGCGACCCTCTGCCTGGAGGTCTCTGCCGCGGCGGCGATGGCGACAGGGGGCAGCGAGAACTTCTACCGCGCCCACTTGGAGCGCGGGGGGGCGCGGGCGTGGGATCGGATGGACCATTCCGATGAGGGCGGGCGTCCCGAGCGGGACGCGCTGCCTGCGGGGAGAAAGGGTGGGCGCCCATGATCCGCCTGTTTCCGAAAATCCCTCAGGACGACCTGATCGTGCGCCTGTTCCACCGAGCCGTGGAGGCCCAGTGGTCGTCCGACGAACTGGACTGGGAGGCGCCGCTGGGGATGTCGGAGCGACAGGCGGTGGCCCTGACCCGTATTATCACCCCCGTCTACCTCGGCGAGCAGGCCGCTATGAACGGCGCCTCGCGCGTGCTGCCCGAGCTGATCGGGGCTGGCGAGACGGCGGCGCAGCTCTATCTGTCGACCTTCCTGCTTGACGAGGCGCGACACTTCGAGGCGCTGACCCGCCTGTACAACCACGTGGGTAGCCACCCGATGCACCTGCGCGAGATGCCGGCCATGTTCAAGTACCACCACCGGCTGCAGCAGGGGGACCGCGTCGACTGGCTCTGGGGCATCCTGATGTCGGATATTTTTGCGCGTGAGTTCTACCTCAGTTTCGCCAAGGTCCAGCCAGCCGCGCTGTTCGGGCAGATGTCCACGCGCATCCTGCGCGACGAGTCGCGCCACCAGGCCTTCGCGCACACCTACCTCAAGGCCGTGATCCCAGCGCTGCCCGCGGCACGGCGCATCGCCCTGATCGATATGAAGGACGAGTTGCTGGAGATCATGGAGGAGATGCACCGGGTTCTCCGCCCCGATACCGACGCGCTGGACTTCGACGGCGACGCGTTCTTCAAGGACCTCGTCCGCAACATCGAGGCGCATGCCAGCGGCATCGGGCTGGGCGGTCCGGGCAAATCCGGCACGGGCGGGCCCGGGACGCGCTACCGGGAGGCGGCCGATTGGGGGAGGATCCTGGCCGACAAGCGGCAAAAGGCCTTGGCTTCCTCGGGCGGCGTGTACTGGCCGGCCCTGGCAGCCGTCCGTCTGCCGGAGGACGGGGCCGCGTCCCCCGCCGTCGTGGGCGCCGGTCGCCATCACCTCGTGACGCCCGAGCCCATGGGGGAGGGTGACCGGGGTGGGGCGGACGAACCCTGGGCGCTCAGCGAGGCCGACCTGCGCTTCCTGGCGGGGCCATGGCCGTTGCGCAGGGGCCGACGGCGCCTATTCCCCGCTGCCCACCCACTTCGGCACCTGGCGGAGTGTGCGGGTTGCGCAGTGGCCGTATTGTGTCGCACGCGCGCCGTGCGCGCGGCGGCCGGCGCCCATGCCTGAGGCGGGTAGCGGCCACCACTTCCGCCTGGTGGCCCTGGACCTCGATGGCACGGTGCTCCGTGGCAGCGGCGCGGTGAGCCGCACGACGCGCCGTGCTCTGGGCGAGGCCCGGCGCCGCGGGGTCATACTGATGGTGGCCACAGGGCGCGCGCCGCTCGGCGCCCGCCAGTTCTCGGCTTTGCTGGGCGCCGACGGGCCGCTCATCTGTCTCGACGGTGCCCTGGCCTTCGCCGGCACCGGCCGGGGGGCCCGCACGCTCTGCGACCGTCCCATCGAGCCCAGAGTAGCCGCCGCTGTGGCGGATCTGGCGTGTGGCCTGGGTGGGGGATGGATCGCGCTGACACGGGAGGGACGGGTGCACGGGGGACCATCCCGGCGCCCGCCGCAGGCCAGCCTGGGGCGGGTCCTCCGCCAGCCCCTGCGCTCCTGGCGCTTCTACCGAACCGTGCGGCGCGAGCGGGCCTGGCGGTCGGATCGCCTGCCCGACGAGCCGGTGTACAAGTTCCTGCTGTGGGCGCCGGAGGGCGCGCCGCGCCACGAGCTCCTCGCTCGGGTGAGGCGCCTACCCGTACGCGTGCCGTCTGGACCGGGCAGCACCATAGAGGTGGTCGCCCCGGGGGTCCACAAGGGGCTGGCGCTGGAGGCGGTGATCGGGCACCTCGGCCTCTCGGCGGCGGACGTGGTCGCCTTCGGGGACGGCCTGAACGACATCGAGATGCTTGCCTTTGCCGGGCACGGCGTGGCCATGGGGGGAGCCCCGCCCGAGGTGCGGGCGGCTGCGGCGGCGGAAACCGAGTCGGTGGATCGGGACGGGGTGGCCCGCGAACTATGGCGCTTGATGCACGCCGGGGGGGCTGGGCGCATCTCGCTGGGTCGGCGGTGAGCCCGCCATGCCGGGGGGTGGCTCGCGTGGGCACGACGCCAGTGGAATCCACCGGCAGCGGCTGGCGGCACCTCCTGAGCAGGGATCTGGCGGCTGCTCCGCGCGGCGGCCGCGCGGCGGCCGGAAGGACGGGCGTGTATGGCCGGGCAGGGGATTGGTGCCCACGCGACTTGACCCCCGCCGGTTGCGCGTGCCATTCTGGCGGCGCGCTGCGAGGCTGGGGCCCCGGCCCGTGGTGGGGCGGTACGCTGCATCCCGGGCATACCAGGGATGCGTTGGCGAGGACCCGGGTGGGGGGGATGGTGTTTGCCCAAGTCGCTGGTGATCGTGGAATCCCCCGCCAAGGCACGCACCCTGGAGCGGTTCCTGGGGCGCGGCTACGAGGTAGCGGCGTCGATGGGCCATCTGCGCGACCTGCCGCGCAGTCAGCTCGGCGTCGACCTCGCGGAGGGTTTCGTCCCCAAGTACATCACGATCCGCGGCAAGGGACCGATTGTCAGCAACCTGCGGCAGCGGGCACGCCGCGCCGCGCGCGTCCTGCTGGCCACCGACCCTGACCGCGAGGGTGAGGCCATCTCCTGGCATCTCTGTTCCCTGCTGGGCCTGCCGGAGGGCGCGCCAGTGCGCATCGCCTTCCATGAGATCACACAGGACGCGGTGCGGCGCGCCCTGGCCGAACCACGGCCCATCGACCGCAACCTGGTCGACGCGCAGCAGGCGAGGCGCGTGCTGGACCGGCTGGTCGGCTACCAACTGAGCCCGTTGCTCTGGCGCAAGGTGCGCGGCGGGTTGTCCGCGGGGCGGGTCCAGTCGGTGGCGGTCCGTCTGATCGTCGATCGGGAGCGCGAGATCGAGGCCTTCCAGCCGGAGGAGTACTGGACGCTGAGCGCGCCGCTGGCTCTGGACGGCCGCGCGTTCAGCGCCCGCTACTGGGGCTCCGACGGCGAGCGCCGGCCGCTGGCGAACCGAGCCGACACGGACGCGGTCGTCGCGGACGTAGAGGCGTTGGCCCAGGCCGCTGGAGCGGACGGCAGCCCCTTCATCGTCGCGCGGGTGCAGAAGCGCGAGCGGCGGCGGAACCCGGCGCCGACCTTCACTACGGCGACGATGCAGCAGGAGGCGGCACGCAAGCTCGGTTTCACGGTCCGCCGCACGATGCGGGTCGCGCAGGAGCTGTACGAGGGCCTGTCCGTCGGCGGCGAACACGTCGGCCTCATCACCTACATGCGCACGGACTCGGTCCGCGTGGCGGCCTCGGCGGTGGAAGAGGCCCGAGGCTTCGTGCTGTCGCGCTGGGGCGAGGCGTTCTCCAGCCCGCGCCAGGGGAGCGCTGCCGCAGGCGCGCAAGACGCCCACGAGGGCATCCGGCCAACCTCGGTCCTGCGCACACCGGAGTCGGTCGCTGGCGATCTCGGCCGCGACCAATTACGCCTCTACCGGCTGATCTGGGCGCGCTTTGTGGCGAGCCAGATGTCCGCCGTTGTGCTCGACACCGTCACGGCGGACATCGCCGCCGGGCGCCACACCTTTCGCGCATCGGGTTCGACCGTCAAGTTCGCCGGGTTCACGGTGCTCTACGTCGAGGGCCGGGACGAGGCGGAGGGGTCGCGCCCCGGCCAGGGGGCGGACGACGAGGAGGAGCCCGAGCCGTCCACGCTGCCAGAGATGGCGCAGGGGCAGCGTCCTTTCCTGCGCGAGCCGCTAGCGCCGGCGCAGCACTTCACCGAACCGCCCCCGCGTTACAGTGAGGCCATGCTGGTACGGGCCCTCGAAGAGAAGGGCATCGGGCGGCCTTCCACCTACGCGACGATCATCGAGACCATCACCGCGCGCGGGTACGTGCGCCGGGAACAGCGCCGTTTCCACCCCAGCGACCTCGGATCCATAGTGACCGACCTGCTGCACGAGCACTTCCCCAACATCGTCGATGTGACGTTCACGGCGGGGATGGAGCAGGATCTGGACGCGATCGAAACCGGCAAGCCCTGGCAGGGTGTGCTGCAGGAGTTTTACGGGCCGTTCGCCAGCGCCCTGCAGCGCGCGGAGGACAACATCGGGGCGGTGACCCTGCCCGCGGAAACGACCGACGAGGTGTGCCCCACATGCGGGCGGCCCATGGTGGTGCGCCGCGGGCGCTTTGGGCCGTTTCTCGCTTGCAGCGGCTACCCGGATTGCAAGACGACGCGGCCGATCCTGGAGCGAACGGGCGTCAATTGTCCGCGTTGCGGTCAGGGCCAACTCGTGGTGCGCCGCAGCCGTAGGGGCCGGACGTTCTACGGTTGCGAGCGCTATCCCGACTGCGATTACGTCCTCTGGGAGCGGCCCGTCGGCGCCTGTCCCGTCTGCGAACAGCCGCTGGTCGAGAAGCGTGGCCGCCAGGGCAGCCACTGGCGGCAGTGCACCAACCCGGAGTGCGGCCACCGCGAGGGCGGGCCCGTGGGGGAGGGCATGCCTGAGGACGGTGAGGAGGCCGCCGAGGAGTCGTCGTCCGCCCAGGTCGGTCCGCGGGTGGCGGCGGCGGTCGCCGCTTCGGCACCGGGAGCGGCGGTCGCTGCTTTGGGTGACGGTGGAGGGGCCGTGCGCGCCGCAGCGCCCCGCCGCCCTGCGGCGCGGACGGGGAAGGCCACAGGAACACGGGCTCGTGGGGCGTCGCCTCGTTCCCGACGGGGGAGCAAGGCGGGGGATCCCACCCGTCCGCAGGCCCGGTCTCCCCGCGCCGACCCCAGGCGCTGAGGGCCGGGCGTCGTGGACGGGGCACGGGCCCCATCACGCAACCCGCGCTGCGTGGTTGGCCCGCCGAGGGCACGGGCGCAGGGGGCCCGGAACGGGCTGGCTTCGAGCGGGAGTTTCCGGTACGGCCTCGCCCCACTGGAGTTGTTGGGGCTGAGGTTTGTGCCCCAGAGCGGTTATCTCGCGCGCGCTAGCGGGCCGTCCGGGTGGGGGTACATGGGCTGAGCGTCTCCGACTCGGGCGCCATGGCCGGCGCAAGCGCCGCACGGGACCGACCGTCGCGTGGCCCCAGAGGGACCGGTTGAGGGGGCGAGGACGGCGCTGACGCGCTTTGATGACTATTTGCTGGCGGCGGGGCGTTCCCCCCACACCCGAGCGGCGTACCGGTCCGACCTCCGCCGTTTCCTGCAGTGGGCCGGCCTGCCGGGCGAGCCGCAAGCGGCGGACCTGGCGGTGATCGACCGGCCGCTGGTGCGGGCCTACCTGTGTCACCTGGCCGAGTCGCGGGTTGCCCGCCGGTCGACGGCCCGCGGGCTGGCCGCGCTTAGGTCGTTCCTGCGCTTCGCGCGGGCGCAAGGCGCCACGCTCACCCGGCTGGACGGGGTGCGCGGCCCGCGGCCGGAGCGTGTCCTGCCCCGTGCCCTGCGGCGGGCGGAGGCACGGGCGGTCGTGACCGTGCTGCGCGGGAAGGATCCCCGCGCCCTCCGTGATCGGGCGATCCTGGAGATGCTGTACGGCAGCGGCCTGCGCGTGGGGGAACTGGCGGCGCTCGACGTCGATGACCTGATGCCGGATGCCCGTATCGTGCGCGTCCGTGGCAAGGGCGGCCGACCGCGGGTGGTGCCGGTGGGCGACCATTGTCTGGCGGCCCTGCGGGTATACCTGCAGCGTGGTCGGCCCCGCTTGCTGCGAGTGGGGACGGCGTGTGCGGACGGCCCTCAACCGCTCTTCCTCAACCGCTGGGGCGGCAGGCTGAGCGCGCGCGCGGTGCGGACGATGGTCGGACGTGCGGCGCGGATCGCCGGGCTGCCCGCCCACCTGAGCCCGCACGGCCTCCGTCACAGCTTCGCGACGCACCTGCTGGATTCCGGCGCCGACCTGCGCTCGGTCCAGGAGATGCTGGGACACCGGCGCCTGTCGACGACGCAGTTGTATACCCACCTGACGCTGGGCCATGTGCGCCAAGCGTATGCGCGCGCGCACCCCCGCGCCTAAGGGGCTGCGTGCGGTCGGGGGAGCTTGGGGGGAGGTGGGCGCGCCACGGGTGCGCGCATCCACGGCACGACGATCCTGGCGGTGCGCAGGGACGGCCGGGTGGCGCTGGCCGGCGACGGCCAGGTGACCAACGAGTCCCAGCACATCGTGCTCAAGTCGCGGGCCCGTAAGGTCCGACGCCTTGCCGGCGGGTCGGTGCTCGCCGGGTTCGCCGGCTCAGGCGCGGACGCGATCGCGCTGTTCGACAAGTTCGAGCGGGCCCTGGAGGGTAGCCGCGGTTCGCTGCCGCGCGCGGCTGTGGGCGTGGCGCAGGAGTGGCGCAGCGACCGCGTGTTGCGTCGCCTGGAGGCGTTACTGCTCGTCGCCGATCGAGAACACATGTTTATCCTCTCGGGTGCCGGTGACGTGATCGACCCGGACGAACCGGCGGCAGGCATCGGCTCTGGCGCTGGCTACGCACTGGCGGCCGCCCGCGCCCTGCTGGCCCACAGCGCGCTGCCCGCGCCGGAGGTGGCGCGGGTGTCACTGGGGATCGCCGCCGACCTCTGTATCTACACCAACAGGGAGATCACCCTGGAGGAGTTGTAGCCGGCCGGCGCGGGGCGCGGCGGCTCCGGGCGCATGTCGGGCGAAGGCGGTGTGCCATTTGGGGGAGGATGCCCCCGCTCGCATGCTGGGCGAGCGCACGCCTCGGGAGATCGTGGCCGAACTCGACCGTTACATCGTGGGCCAAGACGCCGCAAAGCGCGCGGTGGCCGTTGCCCTGCGCAACCGCCACCGGCGCCGTGGACTGCCCGACGGGCTGCGGGACGAGGTAGTTCCCAAGAACATCCTCATGATCGGGCCTACCGGCGTCGGCAAGACCGAGATCGCCCGGCGCATCGCCCGCCTGGTCGGGGCGCCCTTCGTCAAGGTCGAGGCGACCCGCTTCACCGAGGTGGGCTATGTGGGTCGTGACGTGGACGCCATGATCCGCGACCTGGTCGAGGTCGCGGTGCGCATGGTTCGCGCGGAACACGAGGGGCGGGTGCAGCAACAGGCCCAGGAGCGCGCCGAGGAGCGCCTGCTGGACGCGCTGCTGCACCTCACGCCGCGCCGCCGGCCAACGAACCCACTGGAGGCCATGTGGGCGGCGTCGATGGGGGGCGCGGAACGGCCCGACGAAGAGGATGGAGATCTGCAGAGCCGCCGGCAGGGCCTGCGGGAACAGCGCGCCGCTCTGCGCCAGAGGCTTCTGGCCGGGGAGCTTGAGGGGGAGCCGGTTGAGGTGGATGTGGCCGATCCGGTCCCGCCGATGCTGGGCGCCATGCTCGGAGGCGAACCTGCCGCTGCTGGCGGGACGGGGGCAGGCATGGGGGAACTGCTGGGGGGGCTGCTGCCCAGGCCACGGCGCCGTCGGCGTGTATCCGTGGCCGAGGCCCGCCGGCTCTTCGCGGCTGAGGAGACACAGCGCCTCGTCGATCAGGAACGCGTGCTGCACGAGGCGATCCAGCGCGCGGAGCAGGGCGGGATCGTGTTCATCGACGAGATCGACAAGATCGCGGGGCGTGACGGGGTGGCCGGGCCCGACGTTTCCCGGGAGGGGGTCCAGCGCGACATCCTGCCCATCGTCGAGGGCAGCACGGTACAGACCCGCTACGGCCCGGCGCGCACGGACCACATGCTGTTCATCGCGGCGGGCGCGTTCCACCTCAGCCGCCCGTCAGATCTGATCCCGGAGCTGCAGGGGCGTTTTCCTATTCGTGTGGAGCTGCGGCCCCTGACGCGGGCTGACATGCGACGCATTCTGGAGGAACCGGCGAACGCCCTGGTGCGGCAGTATACGGCGCTCCTGGGCGCCGACGGCGTGCAACTGACCTTCACGCCGGACGGGCTCGATGCCGTGGCGTCCCTCGCGCAAGAGGTCAATGAAGCCACGGAGAATATCGGGGCCAGGCGGCTGCACACGGTGATGGAGAAACTGTTGGAGGACCTGGCCTTCCGCGCGCCGGAGGACGCGCCCCCCGAGGTGCGGATCGACGCGGCCTACGTGCACGAGCGCCTGCACGGGCTGGTGGCCGACCGAGATACCCGGAGGTACATCCTCTGAGGGAGACGGCCACGGGATACCCGTGGCCGTCTCCCTTCCGGAGCGGGCCGTAGAAGGGCAGCGGGCGACAGACGGCTTGCTGATGCGCGACGCGTGGGGCGGGAGAGGGGTGGAACAGCGCTGCTCTCGTGCCCCGCCGCCTGCGGTTTGCGCGTCCACCGGCTTTCAGAGCAGCCCGAGCCCGAGGGAGAGCGGGTGGACGATCCCGAGGCCGCGCAAACGTGCCAGGGGCCGGTCGGTGATCATCAAACCCGTCACGTGGCCATCGAACCCCCGTACCAGCAGCACTAGGCGATTGCCCTGAAGTAGCGAGCCGGGCAGGCGTACCCCCACGGGGCCGCTGGCGTGGAAGTGCCCCCGGAGGGCCACCAGGAAGTCGGCTTCGGGGTTGGAACTGCTGCGCCCGGTCAGGTAGGGTACTGCATCCATGCGCAGGGTGGACACCCAGACGGCACCCGTCGGACGGACCTCACCCGCGGCCCGTGACGCGCGCACGGCCACCTGTGCCAGCGTCAGTGGTCCCCAGGTCGGGGGAGGCGCGTTGAGCGGGCTCGGCGCGTACTGGCGTGTGCCGATATAGAGCAGGAGGGCCAGCAGGGTCACCACACCCACCATGATCCAGCCCAGCAGCGGTACGCCGCGGCGTCGGCGAGGCACGTGCACGGGGCCGGATGGCCGGCCGCTGCTCGCAGGCTGGCGCGACGTACCCTTGACTTTCGTCGGGCTGTCCAGTCGCATGGGGCCGCCCCCCTCCGGTCCAGTCCCTGTTGTGCAGTATGCGCCCGAGGCCACCGCTCCGTAAACGGGGCGGCGTGGCCACTCCCGCGCAGCACGCGCATGCCAAACTGCCTGTTAGAATGCCGAGGGCGCTGGGGCTTCCTCACCCGCATGCGTGCGGACGCGGATGGCCGCGGCGGAGCGGGCACGCGGCCCCCGCTGGATGAGGGGGGCGGACATGCGGCGCGGGGGATCGCGCGGCCTCTGGTGCGCGGTCGCGGCAGCCGGGGTCCTGTTGTCGGCGTGTGGGTCCACGAGGGCGGCCGTCCATCCCCCTCGACCCGCGCGCATCGGATTGACCCCCCGTGGTCGGCCGGCGGCGGCCGCCGCGCACGCGCGCGCCAGGCCCCCGGCCGCCAGCGGCGCGAGGTCGCGCCCGTCGCGCCTCCCCGAGGTGATCCCTGCCGTGGCCGTGGTGGTGGAGAACGCGCCCGCCGCCCGCCCGCAGTCGGGGCTCGACCATGCTGCCCTCGTGTGGGAGATGCTGGCCGAAGGCGGCATCACGCGCTTCTTCTGTATCTTTACCCAGCCAGCGGCGCGCATCGGGCCGGTGCGCAGCACCCGCATCTATTTCGACCAACTGGATCGGGCCTACGGCCTCCCCTTCGCCCACGCGGGCGGCAACGTCGACGCGCTGGCGTACGTGCACACCTGGCACCTGCAGAACATCGACGAGATCTACGGCGCGGGGCCATACTTCTGGCGCAGTGCCTCCCGGGCAGCGCCACACAACCTTTACACCTCAACGCACCTGCTGGAAGCGGCCGTGCACGCGTTCGGCTACACCAGCCCGGGGCTCATCCTGCCCCCACGCGGGCCGCTGCCGGCGGGCGCCGTGCCCACGGCCTCGGTTTCGCTGCATTACGCGTACAACCCACCAGCCTATGTCTACACCGCCGGCTGGCAGTGGAGTGGCCACTCCTGGATACGCACGGTGAACGGCCAGGTTCAGGTGATGACCGACGGCCGCCGCGTCCGCGCCGGCACCGTCATCATCCTGGTGGTGCCCTACGGGCCCGACCCCGATCCCCACACACCCGGCTCGATCCGGATGCTGTGGAACGAACCGGGCCCGGCGTGGGTGCTGCGCGACGGGCAGCGGTTCGCCGCCTCCTGGGCCATGGGTTCCAACGGCCTGCCCCAGGTCAGCGCCGGGGGGCGGCCGGTGCCGGTCGGGCCCGGCCCGTATTGGTTTGAGGTGGTGCCCGTGGCCTCCAACGTCGTCTTCCACTGATCGTTCTTATTCTGAAGTTGGGTTGGAGTGCGGGGGCCGCTGGCTCAGGCCGCGAAGGCGATTTGCCGGCCAACGGATCAACCCACGGTCCGCTGGCCGGCAACCGGCGGTCTCCGACCCAGAATGCGGCTCCCACCGCGACGCCGAGGTCCACGCGCAGCAGTATGCACGCTCTCCGCGCACGGGCGCAGCCGCGGCGAGCCGCGGACCGTAGCCAACGGTGAGGGTGGCGTAACCGGGGACGCACTCGTCCAACCCCGCCAGGTTGCTTGCCGCGATGGCGTCCGCCAGCGCACGCATGCGGGCCGCCACCTGGGGGGAGTCAGCCACCGCGAGGGCGATGCGGAGGCGGCCTCCGCGTATGCCTGACGCCAGCCGCCAACGCGACCGTCGTCCACCGCTGTGGCAGGATCGGACACCTGGCGCGCGGAAGTCCCCGAAAGGATTCCGCACGCGATGCCGCGAAGGAGTCCGCGAGCGGCGAAGTGGGGGCCGAAACCCCGGGACCCTCTCGCGAGCGGCCCCTCACCCCGTGAAGGCATGGCTGCCAAGGCGATCCACGACCGGCCGCCATTCGTCAAGAAGGTGCAGGGCGCGCCCGCCCCCCCAGCGGATCCGCTCTGGTGTTCGCCGCTCGCGGCCGTCCGGGGAGTGGGGCACCGGTGGGGCAGGAGGTCCTGCGCCCGGCCCCCAGAGCCGGCCGAGTGGGGATCACGGGCCATCTAACCGGCGACCAGCTGGCTCGTTGTGGGGTGCGGTCCCTGGGCCTCTCCGGGGGGGGTGCAACGGCTGGAATGCCGAGTAGGGCATTGAAACACAGGCGATTGATACGCCCGCTCCTGGGCCGCCCGGGGTGCAACGGCTGGAATGCCGAGTAGGGCATTGAAACCTCCACGGGCCCGCTGCCACCCGGTACCCCGGGCGCCGGGTGCAACGGCTGGAATGCCGAGTAGGGCATTGAAACTCGCCTTCGCCGACGTTGTATTCTTCCTCTTCGGAGGTGCAACGGCTGGAATGCCGAGTAGGGCATTGAAACCGATCTTCACGCCCTGACGGAGGCGGCGGACGAGCGGGTGCAACGGCTGGAATGCCGAGTAGGGCATTGAAACTGGGTTGCGGTTATGCTTCCCTATTGGCAAATCAAGGTGCAACGGCTGGAATGCCGAGTAGGGCATTGAAACGTCGAGGTCCTGGGGTGGTACGCCGAGGTGGCGCGGGTGCAACGGCTGGAATGCCGAGTAGGGCATTGAAACTGGGAGCACAAGTATGGCCCGCGTGAAGCAGGAACGGTGCAACGGCTGGAATGCCGAGTAGGGCATTGAAACGGCCTCGATGGCCTCAACCTCTTCGCTCCAGACCCGGTGCAACGGCTGGAATGCCGAGTAGGGCATTGAAACTCCCCAGAGGCACCCGAGTAGGACGATGCTGCCATGGGGTGCAACGGCTGGAATGCCGAGTAGGGCATTGAAACCGGGGCCTGGAGGACTGGAAGGAGGCCCAGCCCGGCGGGTGCAACGGCTGGAATGCCGAGTAGGGCATTGAAACCACTCGATGGCGAAGGCTGCAAGGTCGGAGCAACCAAAGGTGCAACGGCTGGAATGCCGAGTAGGGCATTGAAACCGCGGAGGGCCACAGCCATGACTGGCGAGCGCCGTACGGTGCAACGGCTGGAATGCCGAGTAGGGCATTGAAACATCCGCGGGCGTCATTGCCGGATTCACCCGATGAGGTGCAACGGCTGGAATGCCGAGTAGGGCATTGAAACTATATTTCTGGCTTGCATTGTGGAGTGGCCATCCCTGGTGCAACGGCGGGAATGCAAAGGAGGCCATTAAAACGGCCGCCGGCACGACGGCCCGCCGCCGTCCAGCCCGGTGCAACGGCTGGAATGCCGAGTAGGGCATTGAAACATGAGCCAGGGCAGGACGCCCGTGCCGACAAGGAGCGTGCAACGGCTGGAATGCCGAGTAGGGCATTGAAACCGGCCTCCGGCTCGCCGGCGAGCAGGCGCAGGGCCGGTGCAACGGCTGGAATGCCGAGTAGGGCATTGAAACTGGCGAGGTACGCGTCGGCGCCGTGCTGCTGGCCTGGCGGTGCAACGGCTGGAATGCCGAGTAGGGCATTGAAACCGTGAGGCCGTGACAGCGGCCGGGATGGTGCGGGACGGTGCAACGGCTGGAATGCCGAGTAGGGCATTGAAACTGGGGACGCAGACCTCCGACACGCGTGCCCCCGTCGTGCAACGGCTGGAATGCCGAGTAGGGCATTGAAACTATATTTCTGGCTTGCATTGTGGAGTGGCCATCCCTGGTGCAACGGCTGGAATGCCGAGTAGGGCATTGAAACTACATTGGATTTGTCCAGCTAGCACGGGACCTGCCGGGGTGCAACGGCTGGAATGCCGAGTAGGGCATTGAAACCCCCGCCCTTGCCCAGCAGGCGGGCCTTCTGGGGGGGTGCAACGGCTGGAATGCCGAGTAGGGCATTGAAACCCCCGTGGCGGCGTCGATCTCGTCCGCCAGGTGGAGGGGTGCAACGGCTGGAATGCCGAGTAGGGCATTGAAACGTCACCCACCCGCCACCGTCGTCGTCGCCGCTACCGGTGCAACGGCTGGAATGCCGAGTAGGGCATTGAAACCGAAGATCTTCACGCGCTTGCCGTCGTGCTGCGCGTCCTGGGTGCAACGGCTGGAATGCCGAGTAGGGCATTGAAACATAGGGATTCTCAATCCCACGATCGGTCCCATGCTGGGTGCAACGGCTGGAATGCCGAGTAGGGCATTGAAACCACCCTGTGCAGCATCTGAACCACTCCTCAAGCAAGGTGCAACGGCTGGAATGCCGAGTAGGGCATTGAAACGGACAATGGGAAAGTGGTTTGCCCTCCGCGAGGATGGTGCAACGGCTGGAATGCCGAGTAGGGCATTGAAACCCCAAATCAAAAGCATACTCCTTAAGATCCTTTGCAGGGTGCAACGGCTGGAATGCCGAGTAGGGCATTGAAACGTTTCGGCCGGGCGCCTCCCGGGCTCTTCAGACGGAGGTGCAACGGCTGGAATGCCGAGTAGGGCATTGAAACCGGCATACTGGGCCAGGGTCGTGTCCTGGAGCCGCGTGCAACGGCTGGAATGCCGAGTAGGGCATTGAAACCCGGGCCATATAGGTTATCGTCTTCATATCATCCGAAAGGGTGCAACGGCTGGAATGCCGAGTAGGGCATTGAAACCTGCCCCCAGAGGAGTTTTGTTATGGTGTCCACAAGGGTGCAACGGCTGGAATGCCGAGTAGGGCATTGAAACAGCCCGGACACGGGGCCGACCGCGATTCGGGGCAAGGGTGCAACGGCTGGAATGCCGAGTAGGGCATTGAAACCGGACCCTTATCGTCACTCCCCCTTCCGTATTCATTGGTGCAACGGCTGGAATGCCGAGTAGGGCATTGAAACGGGCTGAACCTCACATTCTACACAGACCTGCTGGCCAGGTGCAACGGCTGGAATGCCGAGTAGGGCATTGAAACTGTTTTCCTCTCGCTAGAGAAGCTCCGCCTCCCGGAAGGTGCAACGGCTGGAATGCCGAGTAGGGCATTGAAACTGTTTTCCTCTCGCTAGAGAAGCTCCGCCTCCCGGAAGGTGCAACGGCTGGAATGCCGAGTAGGGCATTGAAACGCCGCAAGCATTAGAACAGTAAAGTAGATAGAAAGAAGGTGCAACGGCTGGAATGCCGAGTAGGGCATTGAAACCCACATGGTCCGCTGCTGGCGTCATGGCCGGATTCAGGTGCAACGGCTGGAATGCCGAGTAGGGCATTGAAACAAAACCCCCGACCTTATCTCTGGCCGAGGGCTTTTAGGTGCAACGGCTGGAATGCCGAGTAGGGCATTGAAACCCGCACCACTACCCAACATACCTCCGGCCGCCGTGGGGGTGCAACGGCTGGAATGCCGAGTAGGGCCTTGAAACCGCCCGCGCGCGATGGCGCAGCGGCGCCAGCGTGCTTAGGTGCAACGGCTGGAATGCCGAGTAGGGCATTGAAACCGTCCACATGGCCACTCCCGCCCGGTACCCCGGGCGGTGCAACGGCTGGAATGCCGAGTAGGGCATTGAAACGATCATGCGAATGGGGCCCCCGTCTTGGCGGCCATCGGGTGCAACGGCTGGAATGCCGAGTAGGGCATTGAAACCGCCCGCGCTCCTCGCGCCCTGACGTGGATCATGCGAGTGCAACGGCTGGAATGCCGAGTAGGGCATTGAAACTAGATGGCAGCGCGGATGATCCAGCGGCCGGTCGCCGGTGCAACGGCTGGAATGCCGAGTAGGGCATTGAAACCTGTGCCCGTCCAGCAGTGGATCCGACTCCGATGCCAGGGTGCAACGGCTGGAATGCCGAGTAGGGCATTGAAACTGTAAGGATAGCACTTCTTCAGTGAAGTCAAAACCGGGGTGCAACGGCTGGAATGCCGAGTAGGGCATTGAAACCGTATCGGTGGGCCCCGAACGCCAACGGGTCCCGATCCGGTGCAACGGCTGGAATGCCGAGTAGGGCATTGAAACCACATATCGCTCCAGCCGCTCGCGCAACGGCGCGTGGGTGCAACGGCTGGAATGCCGAGTAGGGCATTGAAACCTAAACGGTGGGGCTGGGACCGCGACCAGTGCATCAGGGTGCAACGGCTGGAATGCCGAGTAGGGCATTGAAACCTTGTAGCCCCTCCACATCCACAGACCCTCCTGTGGGGGTGCAACGGCTGGAATGCCGAGTAGGGCATTGAAACTGAGATTGATGATCTTCAACCTTCTTCCACCTGCGGAGGTGCAACGGCTGGAATGCCGAGTAGGGCATTGAAACCATCGCCGCCACTGTTTCCACCGGCATGTGCCGCCGGGTGCAACGGCTGGAATGCCGAGTAGGGCATTGAAACTTCCACCGATTCCCCCGGCGCGGCTCCGCCAAATCGAGGTGCAACGGCTGGAATGCCGAGTAGGGCATTGAAACCAATATGCCTCCGGCCTTGACGTCAATCCCCCCCCAGGTGCAACGGCTGGAATGCCGAGTAGGGCATTGAAACCATACATGGCCCGTACCTGGAAGTATAAGGGGATTCGTGGTGCAACGGCTGGAATGCCGAGTAGGGCATTGAAACATGAGCCAGGGCAGGACACCCGTGCCCACCAGGAGGGTGCAACGGCTGGAATGCCGAGTAGGGCATTGAAACAGTCCACCGCCTCGACGTCCACGACAAGACCGGTTCCGGGTGCAACGGCTGGAATGCCGAGTAGGGCATTGAAACGGACCCATAGTGTGCCTCCGTTCCCAGGCGCCGTCAGGTGCAACGGCTGGAATGCCGAGTAGGGCATTGAAACAGGTTCCAGCCGAGTATCGTGTAGGCATTCTCCGAGGGTGCAACGGCTGGAATGCCGAGTAGGGCATTGAAACGCCGCCGCCTGGGCGGCCCCAGCCGCCGCCCCCACGGTGCAACGGCTGGAATGCCGAGTAGGGCATTGAAACCCGCGCAACGGTAATCACGCTTCCGAGGCTGCCTAACTGGTGCAACGGCTGGAATGCCGAGTAGGGCATTGAAACCCGCGGACGATGTCCGCGGCCGAGACCCCCGCCAGCGGTGCAACGGCTGGAATGCCGAGTAGGGCATTGAAACTTCCAGGGGGCGGAGGGGCGCGCGGCGTTCATCCGCCGGTGCAACGGCTGGAATGCCGAGTAGGGCATTGAAACGTGCTCGTGGCCCTCTCGGCAATCCGGTTCCGCGGGGGTGCAACGGCTGGAATGCCGAGTAGGGCATTGAACCTGAATCTCGCAATGGGGGTGCGCTAGGGGCTGCAGAGCAGGTTCGAACAGGGGGTTGGGCACCGGAACGACCAGCGCACGCACGTTCAGCGTCAATACTTTG
>JAJZZC010000167.1 GCA_021797775.1 Bacillota bacterium | reverse complement strand
GCCGCTTTCCCAGGCGATGACGCTCCTGGACGAGTGGATTGCGTGGGCCAAACGTTCGCAGCTCCAACCTTTCGTGAAGCTCGCCAAGAGCATTGCGAAATATAAGGATGGCATTTCTGCCGCAATCGAACACGGGCTATCTAACGCACTCCTGGAATCAACGAATACCAAGGTTCGTCTAATCACGCGAGTGGCCTTTGGTTTCCACTCTCCCGCTGCCCTGATCAGTCTCGTGCTGCTATCCCTTGGAGGCTACTGCCCACCTCTCCCCGGCCGCGCATGATTTCGGGCCCAGACTCCGGCAGAGGAGAGTGAATGTCAAGTCCAGTCTTGGCCTGAATAGTAGCTTACCTTTCACTTGCGTCTTCTCGCAGGTACGCTGGCGCGTGCCCACCCTCATCCCTATGCTCTCTCCCGGTTCGCTCCTTGCCCACAAGCCCCCTGGCCCACCGGCCGCACATCCGTTCCCAATTTGTCAACCCACGGATGGGTTATTAGAGCCCCTTTTCTCTCCCCCCTTACGGTCTCCACAACAGTTGCAACGACCGGAATGCCGAGCAGGGCATTGAAACCGGATGATGATGGGCCCGCCCGGCGCGCTGGCGTGCGTCGGGGCGAGGCTGATGGGTAGGCGGTAGGGGGTGCGGCCATTGGTGGCCACTCCAGCGCGGATGAAGCGGACGGTGCGGATCGTGGCTATCGCCCTCGCGTTCCTGGCGTCCGTCGGCGCCCCAGCCGGCGCGTTGACGGGACGGACGGGGGCCCGCTACTGCCTCCGACCATCCGGCGCCGAGACAGTTCCCCAGTGGCCGGTCGTGACGCTCGACGTCCCCTGCGCGGCCGTGGTCAACATGAACGCCGCCCATTTCGCTTCGACGGGAGATCTATGGACGATCCAGTGGGCACATATCCTTGGCATAAGCGGCGGCCTGGGTTCACCCGGCGTCGCCGTGTGCATAGCCCGCTGCACTGCTGCGACCCTTCGCCAGACGGGGATGCCCCCGTCGTTTGCGGCGTACCCGGTGCTGGATGGCCGGATTCACTTCTGCACCTGGCCGAACGGCATTGGCGCAGAGTGCCGGGGACTGCGCGTCGGGCAGTACGCGGTTATCGCGTGGGCGGCGCTCCTTAAGCCCGAGGCGGAGGCGATCCTGCGGTCGCTGCATGCCGAGATCCCATGTGCGGGGTGTCGTGGGGCCTTCTCGGCCTGACGAAGGTCGCGCGAGCGCGAATGGGCACCGAGGGGAGATAACCCCGGGGGCGGTAGGGAGTGAGAGACAATGCGGCGGGCGCGGTTGGCCGTGGTGGCGGGCTTGATGGTGGCTCTTGGGGCGGCCGCTCCGGTGGCTGCAGCGACGGGGATCACGTCGATTACCATGGGGGTCGAGAGCCCGCCGCCAGGGTGGGTCGCGCCCGTGTGGCCGAAGCAGTTTTTGGGCATGGTGGTCTCCGGCTCGGTTTCGTTCCCGTCCCAGTGGACCATCGACGTCACGGGAAGCGCGACGAGCTGCAATCCCGTGTGTAACCCGCCGCTGATCGCCAAGGCGGAGGTCGTCGTGGACAAGATCGAGCCCGGCAACGGCTGGACATCGTCCGCGCCGGTAGGCCAGCAGGTCGCGGCGATGGAGTTGCCGGATGGCCACTATGTGATCGGCACGGTCATGGACGACTATGGCCTACCCTACTTCACCGGCCCCGGCGCGGGATACGCGGAGGCGGCATATGTGCGGGCCTTGCCCCAGCACCCCTCCGGCCTGAGCTACACCGCGATCCCCGGCGCGCCATGCGGCCCCGCGGCGCCCTATGTGCCCTGCCAGTCCGCGTCCCAGGCCGCCCCGCCAAGCACCACGCAGACCAGCGGTTCGTCCGCGGCCAGCGCCGTCCAGCCGACCAGCTCGTCCGCGCCGAGCGCTACTCAGGCGAGCGGTTCGTCCGCCTCCGGCGCCACGCCCACCGGTGGCCCGCCGGTCACGAACAACCCCTCGGTCCTGTCTGGGGAGCGCACCCCGTACCCGGGTGGCGCCCACCAGTCGTGGGCTCAGTGCATGGAGATGCCGGCGAACAGGGTGTACTCGTGTCTATACGGACGATTTGAGCAGGCGATATTCAGGGTGCGCTGGTCTTTGGCGGCCGCGGCCCGTGGTTTGGGGGTCTATTTGAGCGGCCGCCACCAGACTCCCATGCAGTGCGCAATCCTGCCCACGCGCTACGTGTTGAGGTGCGACGCCGGCGCCCGGCCGACGGCAGGGGCGGCGCCGATCCGGCCCCTCGTGGGCATCGCGCGGGGTGCGGGGAGCGAGCAGTGCGCGGTGCGGCCGGGCGGAGATGCGGCAGGTAGGCCGACACTCGTGGTGTCATGCACCATCACCGTGCCGGCGCCATAGCGGGGAGTAGACTCCCGATGGCGGGGAGGAACCGGGCCCGCCGTCCACTTGCCTGTGGGTTTGTGACCCCCGATGTAGGGGGACTGCGACCACGAGGGCGCCGCGGCAGGCCCCCGCGACCCAAGTTGCAACGACCGGAATGCCGAGCAGGGCATCGAAACGGCGTCGGCGCAAGGCTCCGGCGTGGTCCCGATCCTGTTGCAACGACCGGAATGCCGAGCAGGACATTGGTAAGCGTTCAGCCGGGGGGTGGAAGCGCTCAGAACGCGCGAAGGCTTGCGCCCCAAGGGGCTTCCCCGACGACCGGTCGTCAGACGGGGGGGCATCGATCCCGCGACCGGCTCGTCTGGGTTCATCCGCTAAGAGAGTTCCCGCCAGTAGTATGCCAATCTCCTTCGCGCCACCACCTGCAGGGCCATAGGCGGGTGCTACCCCCCCCCCCCCTGAACGCATACGGACATTGAACCGCTCAAGCGTTCCGTTATGCCGCGCTCACGCCGCTATCGTTGGTGCGATCGGGGAAACCGATGCTCGCCCGGGTGCGGTCGTGCTCCTGGAAGCAGGATGCCGCAGGGGAGGTTTACGTCCGGGCGCATGCGGCTGGCGCTCGTGGAACGGCGGCGCCGCAGCCACGGTGCCCGTCCTGGGCGTCAGATAGAAGGGTAGCGCCGCGGCGGCCCCGGCTACCCGGGTGCCGCGCCGGCCGCCGCTGGAACGGACCGTGTGGCGTGGCGCCCCCTTACACGGCGGTCGTCAGCGTGGCGCGCCGCGCCGCGCCGGCCGGGTTTTGGCGAGTAGAATACGCCGCGTCAGGGACCGCTCACCGTTGCTCGCAACTCGGCGTACGCGGCGCCCAAGAGGGCAGCGGTGCGTGGCCCCAGCGAGACGGATTCCTCATACCGGCCAGGGGTGAAGTCTTCTTCCTGCAGGATGTATCCGACCTCGTCGTCGCAGAGCCCAAGGACGCGCGGCTCCAGGCCTGGGAGCGCTGCGCGCGACCCGTGGTCCCAAGCCCGGGCGACGGCGGGCAGAACCTCACCCGGAGCCAAGTGGAAGAGATACGGTCCCAGCCGCAGGAGGCCAGCGCTCGATGCCACCATTGGTGGCTCGCCCGTGCCGTCGAGGACGGGGCGATGGATGATGCCGGCGGCTCGGCCGGCGGCGAAGTGGGGGTTGGTCTGGGGCAGGGCCACCGATCGGCGCGCCAGGGCGAGTCCGCCGGCATCCGGCCGTAAGGCCGGCACCAGGGAGCCCGCCGCGGCCCCAAGCGCGGCCCCGAGGCGGACGAGCGCCGCCTCGCCTTCCTCGCCCGGCCTCGCGTCCGGGCCGACCATTCCGCCGAGGGCGCCCTGCCAGAAGACGCAAGGGCAACCGGATTCGGCCGCCACTCGCCGGCGCGACTCGCCGGCGAGGTCCGCCGACACGCGCCGATCCGCCGGACCCAGGGCCTCGGGATGGCAGGCGAAGTGCAGAACCTGGAGGACCGGCACGTGGGGGCTCGCGGTGGTGGCCCACGAGAGCAGGGTCAGCACCGGGTCCAGCATGCCTGGGTCGCGGGAGTTGTGCGCCACGCCCTCCACGCGCCCTGCCGCGACGAGGAGATGGGCCGGGCGCGCACGCTGCCAGGCGCGTGCGGCCGCGTCGGAGGCCGCTGTGATCACCCGTTCCCGGCAGGGGTCGTCGACCCCGCGGGTACGTGCATCCGGGCCCCATAACCCCAGGAGGTCGGGCCCCGCGTGGGTGTGCGTGCAGGTGACCACCACCGGCGGCGCCGCGTGTCCGAGCGCGTTGCGGGTAGCGCCCTGCAGAGACGCGCAGTCCTCGTGGAAAAGGCCGAGCAGGTCCAGGCTGACGATTACGACGCCAACGGAACCGTAGCGCAGGGCGACGGCGTGTGCTGCGAGCGGGTCGCGCACCCCGTCCGCGGGACGAACCCCGTACCCCGCGAGATAGACGGGCCCGGCGGTGAGGTCCGGGGTGATGTCGGCCACCGCGTGCCCCACGAGCCAAGACGGACCAAGCCCCACGCCAGCACCACCGCCTTTGGCAGTCGGCTCTCGGTTCTCGGGCGCTGGACGGTTTGCCTGCCGGCGCGGCCGCGGGGTGTGCCTGTTCCCACGTCGGGGAGCGGGCGCCGTGAGCACGTAAGCCGGGCGGCGGTGCGGGGCGGCTTGCCGCCCGCCCCGCACCAGGGGGCGCTACTAGCTCCCGCCAGCCACGGCGCCGCGAGCGGGCACGTGCGCGCGCCGGCAACCGATACAGCCTCCCTTGGTGGGTCTGGCTGGGCAGGCACACGGGGCACGCCGTGGCCGGCGCACGATGTACACGCACTCTGCGTCAGGGAACAAATGTGCGGCATGGGGGGCGCATCGTGCAGGATGTGCGTCGCCGATGGCGAACACACTTTCCGAGCACACGGGCCAGACCCCGTGGCGGTGGGCCCAGGGGAGGGGACGGGGTGGATGCGCCGCGCCGGCCACGCGACCTGAAGGACCGGGCGCTGGCCCTCGTTTCGGGCCTCTTGGCCGGAGGCCGCGTACCCTTCATGCGTCGGGGCCCGCACCTCACGGCGGTGCTGGAAAGCCGCATGTGGGAGATGGCGCCCAGCAAGCAGGAGACGGACCGCACCTTCCGCACGGCCGACGGCACCCTCTGGACCCTCGAGTTCCAGTTCCGCGTGGCGCAGGCGGAGATCGCCCGGATGGCCGGCTACCACCTCACACTGGTCCGGCAGCACCCGAGGCACGCTGTACAGACGATGGTCCTGTGGGGGACGCGCCGGCCTCCCGCGCGTGCCTTGCATGTCCAGCAGGTTACCTTCCGGGCCCGGCAGGTGTTCCTCCGGTCGTTGGTGGCCGAAGACGACCTGGCCCGCTGGCGGTGGGTGGCGGAACGGCGAGGACGCCTGCCGCGCGAGGCGGCCATGGAACTCACGGCGGTGCCGCTGATGGGTCGAACAGTGGCGATGCGCGCCTTGTTGGAGCAGGCCTTGGCCCTCGCCGAGCGCTTGGATCCAGACTTGCGCGACGCGGTGCGGGGCGCGATGCTCTGCCTGGGGTATGACGCGCTACCCGACCCAAGCGATCGGGCCTGGGCACGGAAGGGGTTGTCGGGCGTGCCGGTCAAGGACCAACTGTGGGAGGACCTCAAGCGGGACCTGATGGAGATCTACCACGCGGACTGGCGGGCGGAAGGGCGGGCGGAAGGCGCGTTGGCCCAAGCGCGGGTCTGGCTGGCGGAGGCCTTCAGGGGGCGCTTTGGCGCGGTGCCCGCCGCGGTCGAGCAGGCCATAGCCGCGACGACGGACCTGGCCCAACTGAGCGCCTGGCACCGGTATGTCATCGCCGCCAAGCCTGAAAGCCCCGCGCTCGATCCGTGCGCCTCGGGCGCGCGCTGGTGACAGATACGCGACGCTGGTGAAGGCGCGCCAATCCGCGGGGACCCGGCATAGAGAGCAAACGGGGCCATCACGTTGGCGGCGGGCGTCGACCCACGGCTGCCACCGCCGGCCCGCCCGCCTCCAAGCGCCGGATGGTTGGCCCTGCGCCACAGGCGGGGGCCGGTGATGGGTGCATCCCCTTCCCGTGGCTCGGGTACCACACCCTGCCCAGGCGGGATCACAGGGCGCGCCAAGGGATACCGACATCCGTCCGTCGGGGGGGGGCACCGGGTTTCCCGGTCCGTCGACAGGGTTTGCCCGGTTCGGCAGGAGAACCACGATCTGCCCCGAACGGAGGTCTGTGGGAATCGCCGTGGGGCACGGCTTGGCGGCGGCAGATCAGCCGCGCACGGCCGCCGGCCCGCAGTCGGTGGGGTGGCCATGGCCGCGGGCACGGCCCGGCACCGGCAGGGGGCCGTGCGCTCCGTCCCGGCCAGCCCGCGGCGGCGCGGACGGGCCAGACCAGGGGAGGCGGCACCGGGAGGCGGTGACGCGAGGACGGGGCGTGGCGCGGGGCGGGGTGCCGTCCCTCGAGTGGCTGCCTCACCCGCGCCGGGGTGCCGCCCCCTCCCCCCCTCGGCGTTCCCGGGCGGTGTCCGCGCAAGGGAGGCGCGCGCATGGGCGGCAACGCTCTGCTCCTGGCTCTGGGTTACCGCGGCGCCGAGGAGCCCGACGCCCTCCTGGCGAGTTACCTGCGGGACGTGGCGAACGGAGGGCTCTGCCGCTACAAGTCCGTCATCCAACGGGGTGGCAAGGCGGGCGAGCCGCTCTACGTGCACGTGCTCAACGGCGTGCTCACCGCGGAACGCCTGCGGTCGCTGGTGGGCCTGAGCGACGCCGAAGCGCGCGTGCTCTACAGCGCGTTCTCGGTGCATGATGTCAATAAGGTCGTTGGGGAGGAGGGTCCGCCCCGCGGGTTCAACCGCTTGGCCGAACCCGGGCGCATCGAGCAGGAGTTGGAGGCCGTGGGGATCCCAGCCTTCTTCCCCGCCTACCGCGAGCACATCGAGGACATCTGCCTCCTCGTACGCAGCCACAGCGCCCACTATTCCACCGCGGCGGAGGGTTTGATTCCCGCGTTCCACCCCTATCGGCTGCCGCGGCAGCGCCTCGTCGACGTGCTGGTGCCCCTGATGCGGGGCCTCGACCTGCTCGCGCTCTCCGCCCGGCTGGAGGAGGGCTCTCACAAGGAGGCCTTCCTCGGCCAGCTCCACCGGGTGGCGTCCGGGCGCTACCGCTGGGTGCGGCATCGGGTCACCGAGCAGCGTGGCCTGCTCACCAACGTCGTACACAACGCCGTCGTTGATTTTCTCCGCGAGCGGTTCGGGCTGATACCCCTGCTCATCTACCCCGAGGGTGTGGCGTACCTGGCCCCGGCCGAGGGCCGTCTGGATGCGCTACCCATAGACGGGGCCGCGATGGGAAGCGCCGTGGTGGACGCCCTGTCGCAAAAGTCGCGACGCGACTTCGCCAAGTTCATCCGCCGCGGTCCCAGCGGCATCGTCGTCGGACCGGAGTGCCTCCAAGTCGGGCTGGGGTTCGACGCGATCTTCGGCGTCGTGTTCAACTTGGTCGCCAGCCGTCTGGCGGCGCGGCGCTACGACATGGACGGGACCGAAGCCAAGGCCCGCACCGCGCTGGAACGGGAGCGCGACCGTTCTGGCGTCCCTGCTGCGCTGGCCGCCCCCGCCATCGTCCCACGGACGCAGGAGGGCATGGCCGCCGGGGAGCTGCTCTGCGCCTACTATATCTTTCTCAACGACCACCTTGGCGACAGGATTGGTCCCGCCTGGCCCTACTTGTACAAGTGGCTGGGCCTCGACCCCGGGCGGCAGCCGCACCTGGAGGCCCTGGACCCGCGCTACCTGCGGGCCTACGCCGTGGCGCAGGCGCTGGGCCTGGTCCTGGAGGACCTCTACCCGCGGATCCTCGCCGACGGGGAGGCGCTGATGGGCGATCGGGGCGGCGGCGGGGGCGCCGTCACGCGCCGGGGAAGCGGGACGGCGCCCCCGCCCGGCGGGAGGCGCCGTGGCACACCCGGGGGGCGGAAGGTCCCGGGTCCCGCCGCGGCCTCATCCCTCCCCGCTGCGGACGAGGCGGAGGCAGAGGAGGAGGACGCAGCCGACGGCGCGGACACCGCTGGCGATTTGGCCGCGATGGCGCGCTACGCCCAGGAGGTCGTCCGCCTCGACTTCGGCGCGACGCCGGCCATCGACGCGCAGGCCGCCCTCGCGGCTTACGCACGTGACAGCCATCGCGCCTGCTGCCACTGCGGTTCGGGCTTCCCCACGGGCAAGTGGATGGCGGGGCAGGTTCCGCCCAACGTGGCGGTGCAGAGCTTCTCCAACCGCCTCCCGGGCGGCTCGGCCGCCGAGCCGAAGCGCCACGTCTGCTCGGTCTGCCGCACGCAGTTCACCTTGGAAAAGCTCACGCACCGCGCGCTCAAGACGAGCCACACCACCTTCCTCTTCCTCTTCCCCTACGCCTTCTATCCCGTCGCGTACCTGCAGGCGGTGCGCGATGCCGTGGCCGATCTCTTGGCCGAGGACACCAGCGTGCTCTTTCCGCAGACGGACGAGGCCATCCGCGCCGCCGTCGAGGACGGGCGCTTCGAACTGCCCGTCCTGCGCCGCAACAAGCAGGGTGGCCCGTACAGCAACGGCATCGTGCTGCCGCAGTTCGCCGAGACGATCGGCAACACGCTGCTGTTCCCGTTGAACTGCCCAGGAGATGCGGAAGACGAACGCTTCCTCTTCGCCTTGCAAAACGCGCTCCTGCTGCAGCGCTTCGTCGGCTGTCGCGTGGCGCTGGGTCGGACCCCCGTGCCCGCGCTGGGGCCGCACGAGTTCGCCGATCTCTTCGTGGACGGTGTACCGCTAGGCTTCCATGGCCTCGTGCCGCAGCCGGACCTCGACCTCGCCGCCTTGGACCGTCTCTGGTCGGACATCGGCACGCTGCATGGGCTGAAACGCCAGCTCTACAACCCCGAACGCGAAGAGGACCCGCTGCGCTCCCTGGCCCGCGCCCTGGACAGCCCGCGGCGCCTCGGGGTGTTCGCGGCGGTGGATCGCCTGGTACAGCACAAGGCGGCGCAGGGCCGTGCCCCCGGGGACCAGGCGGCGGCACGGGCGCTCGGATTGAGCCGGAAGGTGCTGCCGCTGCTGTGCCGCCTGCTGGAAGGAGAGGAGTCCATGCAAGCATTGCGACGCCTCGCGGAGATGGCGTGGGAGGGGCACATCATCGGGCGCAGCCTGGAGCGCAATTCGCTGCTCAAGCCCTTCGACATGCTGCTCGACGCCCTCCAGGACCGCAGTCCGGCCTTCGGCGACGACACCCTGCGCGCGCAACTCGTCGAGGACATCTTCCGGCACCTGGAGGTCATCGCCCCGGACGAATACCGCATCGGGCGCACCAAGCGCGAGAAGGTCAAGGAGTATGTCGCGCAGTTCTTCGAGGGCGTCCTGGGCGAGGTATATGGGGGGCGGCTCACCCGCCTGCTGGCCGACAAGGCCAACCTGCGTTCGGCCTACCTCTTCTACCTGCGCGAGCGGATCCCGTCGCGGGGACACCCCGCCGACGCGGCCGGCTGAGGCGCGGGGCCGGGCCGCCTCCCGGGCGGGGTACCGCGTGTCGCCTGGTCCGCATGGCCGCGAGCAGGGCCGATTCCCCAATACGGTCTCGGCGGCAAGGGTCGGCACGGAGTGGCTGGGGTCGGGGACGGACGGCCGCCCCCGGGGGGGGGCACGGAGCGGGTATCGGCACGATGGACGGGGCCGGCGACGACCCCTCCGCCCATGCGCTCGTGGGCATAGCGGAACCCCCGGCCGGGCGCGGGAGGGCGATGTTGACCTCGTACGGAGGCCGAGCCGCGCGCCGGACGGATGCAGCCCTTGGCGCCCGGGTGCCCTGGCTTCCGAACGGGTTCGCAAACGCACGGGGGGCGCCACGCGGTCGCGCGGCGGCCAACGGTCGCAGGGATGGCAGAAGGGGAGGGATCCGGGTGCCGGCGTTGAGCGCCTTGGAGGAGCGTCTGTTGCCCGCCTATAGGAACTTCCCGCGCGGGCGGTTCGTCAGCCTGATCTTGGTGCGCAAGACGGAGTCCGAGGCCGTGTTCCGGACGGAGGGCGCCGGGGAGGACCTGAGCCGTGAGTTCGTGCGCGCCGGGCTGGAGGACCAGGCCGTGGTGCAGCGCGTCGTCATCACCAAGCGCAAGCAGACCGCCGTGGAACGGCGCACCGGGCGCGAGCTCTTGCGCACGCATGGCCTGCTGTACGCCAAGGAGCCCAAGGCCAAGGACGCCAAGGCCGAGGAGTGCGCGCTCAACCGCAACAACGCCTGCGAGCGGTGCCTGGACTGCATGATCTACGGTTACGCCGTGGGCGGCGGCGGAGCGCAGAAGTCGCGCGTCCTGACGGACGACGCTTTCAGCCTGCTGCCGGCGGGGGCGGTGACCGGCCGGCGCACGGGCAACGCCCTCTACGACAACTCCACCATGCGCGACCCCGTGAGCGGCGACGCCTCCCAGGCCATCTACGAGGACCCCTACGTGCGTCCGGAAACCCACTTCCTGGAGATCGAGACGCTCAAGGACGTCACCATCGGCGAACTGCTCTACGTCCTCGGCAACGTGCTGCGCAGCACGCGCTACGGCGCCGTCTCCTCACGGCAGGGCCGCGTGCGGAACCGCCTGGCCGCCCTCGTCTACAGCGACTGTGAGCTGTTCAGCAACCTGGAGCTTACCCAGGCGGTCCACGACCAGCTGCGCGCGGGCGGCGCCGAGCCGGAGCACCCCTTGCCGGACGACGCCGTGCTGGCGGCGGTGGCATCCGCCGTGGCCGCGCTGCTGCCCCGCGTCGTCAGCGCGGCGCCCACGGTCGTGGACGCCGCGGGTTGCGAGGCGATCACGGCGACCGTCGGCTGCCTCTATCGCGACGGCGCGCGCGTGGGCGCCCTGCTGCGCGCGGTCGAGCAGGCCTACGCGGTGAACGGCTCCGAGGCCAGCTCTGGCCGTGCGGAGGTGCTCCGGCTGCTGCGGCAGGCCGAGCAGGAGGCGGAGTGATGGACGGCGTGCGGTACGTCTACCACTGCACCCTCACCCTCTGCGAGCACACCTTCTACAGCAGCCGTGAGGTGGGGGCGTTCTTTCAGACCGAGCCGCTGATCGGCAACTACGCCCTGGCCTACGCGCTGGGGTGGGCCCAGGCGCCTTACCGCTCGGCCGGGCCGCCCGCCTACGGCGAGCAGCTGGCCGCGGCGGACGCGCGCGGGCTGTACGTGACGCCGGCGACCTTCGTTCCCCCGGTGCGCTTTGCGCTCGCGGAGTGGAATGCGGTCTCGGACACCCACTGGTACGCATTCGCCAACAACGCGGTGGTGGTGCGGCCCGACGGGGCGCTGACCCTGCGGGAGGGGCAGACCTGGTACGTGCAGCGGCCGGGGGAGAAGCGGCGCAAGGTCGGGGCGAGCAACTTCCCGCAGCACGGCCGCGTCAAGCTGCTGGCCCTGGGCAACCGCGCCGTGTGCTACGTCATCGCGTCAGAACCCGTGGCCCTGCCGTCCTACCTGCGCCTGGGCAAGTGGATGAGCAAGGCGCGGCTGGAGGCGGAGGGGGCGCCGGCCCGCCTGGAGGAACGCCACCCGGAACCCAAGCCCTTCCTCTTGAACCCGGCCGACCTGCCGAGCCCCGCGGCCCTCACGGCCTTCGACCTCGTCAGCGTGCACCCCGTACCCCTGGTGCAGAACGCCGTACTCGGCGGGCCCTGCCTGCGCGCGCCCGACGGGGTTTGGCTGCCTGCCGGGATGCGCTTTGCGCCCGTGGCC
>JAJZZC010000166.1 GCA_021797775.1 Bacillota bacterium | reverse complement strand
GCTGGGGCCGGCGTGGGCCGGCCCCAGGTGCTGCCCGCTACTCCGCTACTCCGCCTCGGCGGCCCACTCGGCCTCGGCCGCCTCCGCCTCCACCAGCGCGCGCGCGAACGCCTCCGGGTACTCGGCCACCAGGTGCTGGCAGTGGCCGCCGGACGCGCAGTGCGCGCGGATGGACCGGGGCCACGCGCGAGACGGGGTGCGGATGCTCTCGCAGCAGGTGCATGCCTCCGCCTCGGGGTCTGGGTACCAACGGCCAGCGCTGTCCTCCCGCCCGCGCGGGCGAACCAAACCCGACTTCCGGGCCTGCGCGAGGGTTTTCGCCGCCGCCGCCGTCTCTGGGGCTGTCACCATCGTCACCGGGACCGCCTCCTCTTTGGCGCCGTCTGCCGCGCCACAGGGAGAGCGTACGGGGCGGCCCGAACCCCCTCACGCCCCCCGTCCGCTGGCCGGCGGGGCGGGCGGCCCCTATGATTGACGCCCCGACTATTGAGGCGCACCCTGGGAAGCGAAGTCGCGCTGGCGGAGGGGTCCGTGGAGCGGGAAGTCCGGGCCATCGTGGAAGAAGCGCAGCGACAGGGCTGGCGCCTGAAGGTGCTGCGGAACGGGCACCCGATGCTGCTGGCGCCGGACAACACCACGAAGGTTGTGCTGCCGGGAACGCCGAGCGACCACCGCTCTCTGCCGAACGGCATCGCGCTGATGCGCCGGGCGGGCTTCCGGTGGCCCCCGGGGAGGGTGGAGTGATGGAGTACGCCGTCGAAGTCGCGGTGCGCGAGCCCGCCGTAGCCGAAGACGAGGAAGCCGCCGGCCTGTTACTCGAAGCGTTGCTCGCGGCGGTAGCGGGTCCGGCGGTGGAGCAGAATGTGGCAGCCGGTACGGTGGGGGCGCGTTTCAACGTGCATGCCGCACGGGCGCCAGACGCGGCACGGATCGCCGCCGATGCCTTCGGTGCGGCGTGGGCGCGGGCGGGCCTCCCGGGAGCGCCGCCCGTAGCCCGGATCGGGGTGGAATGGGTGGTGGATCGGGAGGAGGTGGCGGCGTTCGCGTAGGGCGCCGCGCCCCCCCCCGCTGTCATGCCCCCCGCCGGCTCGCGGCGGGCGCATCGAACACGAGCGTTGACCCACCGCCAGCCATGGAAGACACTTCGCCGTGGGGGGAGTACGCTGTGGCGACGACGCTGCCGCGCTTGCGGACCTACCGCGTGGTCCTGGAATGGGACGACGAGGACCCGGAAAACCCTGGATGGGTGGTGACGGTCCCGGCGTTGCCCGGGTGCGTCACGCAGGGTAACACGGTGCCGCAGGCACTGGAGCGCGTGCAGGAGGCTATAGCGGGGTACCTGGAGGCGCTGGCCAAGCATGGCGACCCGATCCCGGCGCCCGATGCGGACGGCCCCGCGGTGTCGGTCGTGGCTCCCGCGTGAGGTGCCCAGCGGTGACAGGGAAACACACGTTGGCTGCGTTGCGCCGGGCGGGATTCGTCCTGGATCATGTGCGGGGGAGCCACCACTACTTGCGCGGGCCGGACGGGCGGCTGGCCACGGTTCCGGTGCACGCAGGCGACACACTAAAGGCAAAGACGGTGCGGAGCATCCTCGGGCAGGTCGGGCTGACGGTCGAGGAGTTCACGGCTCTGCTGTAGGCGTTTTCGCGGCTGGCGGCGCTCGCGCGGGCACGGCGCCGCCACGCTCCTGCCCGTCCCTCACGCCCCGCGGCGCTTAGGGCTGGCGGCAGGCTTGGCCGGGGCGGGGGCGGGTGCGCCGAACACGAACGCCACGCGCCCGGTCTCCCGGTCCAAGCGCAACCAGGCGTCGAACGTCTTGCCCGCCTTGCTGGTGAACCCCTTGACTGGCTTGGCCGTCTCGCCGCGCCCCAGCAGTTCCCGTGCCTGTGCTGGGGTGATGGCCTTGCCCGCGACCTCTCGCCAAATCACCCACCGGCACCCACCATCGGCCTCCCGCCACCTGGAACAGCCGTAGCCCTTCTTCCCCGCGACCACGGGGGCGCCGCACCGGGGGCACGCGCCCAGCGCCTCCGCCTCGGGCACGGCCGGGGCGGCCCGCTCCTGCCCGGCCACGTCCGCGACGATCCGCCGCGTCAGGTCGGCGATGCCGTGAAGGAAGGCCGCCGCGTCCTCCTGGCCCTGCTCAATGCGGTGCAGGCGGGCCTCCCACGCCCCGGTCGTCGCGGGCTCACGGAGTTCGGCGGGCGCCAGGGCCACCAGGTGCTCGCCGCGCTCCGTGGGCACCAGGGCCTTGCCGTCGCGCCGGACGTACTCGCGCTTGATCAGCGTCTCGATGATCGCGGCCCTGGTCGCTGGTGTACCGAGGCCGCGCTCGCGCATGGCATCCGCCAGGGCCTGGTCGTCCACCAGGCGCCCGGCGTGCTCCATCGCGGCCAGCAGGCTGGCCTCCGTGAACCGCTTGGGCGGTTTGGTCTGGCGGGCCTCGGCGCGGGCGTCGGCGCAGCGGACCGGCATGCCGTCGCGCAGCGCGGTCAGGTCGCCCCCGGAATCGCCTGTGGCGGCCTCGTCGGCCTCGTCGGCGGCATCTTGGCCGCCCGACCCGCCCTTCGCCCCGCAGCGGGCCTCCTGCGCGGGCTGCGCGGGCGGCTCGACCTCGCGCCAGCCTGGGACCGCCAGGGAGCGGGACCGGGAGCGGAACGTCTCCCCGGCAACCTCCGTCACGGCGTCCGTCTCGTCGTAGACGGCCGGGGGCAGCAGCGCGGCGAGGAAGCGGCGCGCCACCAGGTCGTAGACGCGGGCCTCGTCAGGGGCCAACTTGGCCATGTCGGCCGCCGCCTGCCCCGTGGGCAGCAGGGCGTGGTGGTCCGTCACCTTGGCGGCGTCGATCACCCGCTTGCCGGGGTCGGGCGGGGCGCCGGCCAGGCGCTGGGCGACCCCTCGGAGAGGGACCGCAAACCCGGCGGCCACGGCCCGGAGGCGGTCGCCGAACGTGCCCGCGACCTCGGGCGTCACGTGACGGGAGTCGGTGCGGGGGTAAGTCAACAGGCCCGCCTCATACAGGGCCTGGGCCGCCGCGAGCGTTTGGGCCGCTGTCAGCCCGTACCGTGCGTTGGCGACCCGCTGCAAGTCGGTCAGGTTGAAGAGCCGGGGCGGGGCCTCCTGGGTGCGGCGCCGCTCCACCGACGCCACGCGGCCGGTCTGGCCGCGCACCCGCCCCGCCAGGGCCTCGGCCTCGGCTGCGGACGGCAAGTGATCGGTGTCGCCGTGGAACCACCGGCCGGCGTAGCGGGCGCCGGCCGCGTCGAAGTCGGCCACCACGGCCCAATACTTCTGGGGCCGGAAGCCGCGAATCTCCGCCTCGCGGGCCGCCAGCAGGGCGAGCGTGGGGGTCTGGACGCGGCCGGCGGACCAAAGGCCACCGTGGCGGGCCGACAGGGCCATCGTCGCGTTCATGCCGACTACCCAGTCCGCCTGGCCCCTGGCGCGGGCCGCCGCCGCCAGGTGGACCATCGGGGGGCGCAGGGCCGCGAAGGCCGCCCGCACGGCCGCCGGGGTGCTCTCGCTGAGCCACAGGCGCTGGGCGGGGCCGGCGTACCCGCAGAGTTCGCGGATGTACTCCCAAATCGCTTCGCCTTCGCGGCCCGCGTCGGCCGCGACGATCACCTCGGACGCCTTGCGCAGCAGGCCCTTGACGATGGCTAACTGCTTGGCCGCCGCGCCGTCCTTGCCCTCGCGGGGTCGCAGCGCCCAGGCACCGGGAATCACGGGGAGTAGGTCCAGCCGCCAGCGGCCCGCCAGGTCGGGCGCGTAGTGCTCTGGGGGCGCCAGTTCCGCGAGGTGCCCCAGGGCCCAGGTCCAGGTGTAGGCGCGACCCTCCAGGTACCCCTCGGCGCGCCGGGCCCCTGGGTCCATCGTCGCCGCCAGGTCGCGGGCCACGGACGGCTTTTCCGCCAGGACCAATCTCACGTGAACCACTCCTCACTCCGTCGTCGTGAACCGGGTCGGGGGCAGCGGGCCGGGGCTGGGGGCATCACGGTGTGTGTGTCACCACCGCCAGGATGGCGCCCGCCCCGAACCCCACCGCCAGCGCGCCGATCACCTGCCTCCGCCGCGCGGCGCACTGCTCAGGGGACAGGTCCGCGCCCTGAACGGCCCCCCGCTGGGCCCACCGGGCCGCAACCGCCGCGGCCAGGAGCGCGCCGGCCAGGGGCAGGGCGCGAGCCAGCCATGCCAGCCATGTGCCCATCACGCCAGGGCCGCCCTGGGCGGCTGCAGGTGCGGCTGCACCCGGCGGCACCCCGCGCACCACATGTGCTTTACGTGGCCGGTCGGGCGCATCGGGCTGGCGATACGCCGGGCGGACGCCGCCCGCAGCAAAACCCTCGTGCGCCCGCAGGCCGTGCAGCGCATGATGCACGGGATGATTCGCCGGCCCCTCTGCCCCGGAGAGTTCCACCCGTGGGTGTGACGCGGCATTGTCTGCGCCTCCTATCTCTGCACTATACCGACACTGTACCGCGCGGACAGAACCCCCGCGCCGCAGGCCGCGCCGCGCATGGCGGGGCAGGGGATTCCGGGGGAACGGGTGATTGTGTTGCGCGCGAAAGGCGGGTATAATATAGGGCAGAGGCGCACGGAGGAGAGATACCAGATGGCGGCGGTAGCAATCCCGTTGTTTGGGCGCGCAGTACAGGAGGCGCAAGGTAATGGGCTGTCACTGGCGGCCGAGGTAACGATGCTGAAGCTATTGCGGGTGGCGCCGCACAACGTCGCGTGGCTGGCCGCAACGCGGGAAGTGGACCAGTGCGAGGCCGCGCTGGAGGGGGCGCTGCCAGACACCCCCGCCACGCGCCAGGCGGCCGAGGGCCGAGGCGACCCGTGGGTGGCCGAGTGCCGGGCCGACGGGGCGCTGGTCGCGGCGGTGGAGGCCGCGGTGCGGGGCGGGATGGGCCTCCCGCCGCTGGCACCCGAGGATCCGGACGCCGAGGAAGACCAGGCCCTGGCCGCCGCGGTGGATGCTGCGGTGGAGGCGGTGCTGGCCCGCCTGTCCCGCGCCGCGACCGACGCCCAGCGAGGCGGGACGGTCGGGGGGCGCCGCAGCGGGCGGGTGCGCGCGGCCCGGCAGCGCCAGCAGTCGCTGCTCGCCGCGCTCGCCGCCCCCGCCGCGGCAGAGGAACTCGCGGGCCCGAGCGCCGCCGACCTGGCGGGGCTCGCGCCGGCCGACCGCGACCTGGCCGAGGTGGACGCGTGGATCGCCGCCTGCGCCGAGGCGGCGGAGTAGGCGCGGGGGGCTTAGGCCCCCCGCAGCCGGGCCGCGCTGATGGCCTGGTCTAGGAGCCCGGACGCCTGAACCTTGGTGCACCCCTCGGGCACCGGGATGCGCCACCGCCGCAGGGCCTCCAGTTGCGCCGGGGTCGCCGGCACCCCGTCGGCCTCCGTCCGCCACCCGGCGGAGGTGCTGGCCAGGCGCTGGGCCGCCGGCTGCTGGGCGAGCCACGTCTCGGCCGCGCCGAAGGCGTCCTCGGCCGCCGTGTCGCCCTCGCCGCGGTGCAGTTCCTCGCACTCCGCCAGTCGCCGGCCGGCGTAGCGGCGCACCTCCGCCACCCACGGGCCCTCTGCAGCCACGGGGGCCAGCCCGCGCACCACCACCATGACGTCCTGCCCTCGCTGGTCCCGCCCCAGCCCCACCGAGTACACACGCCCCTGCTGCACCTCCGTCCAGGCCCAGTGGCGGCGGCGCCGCAGCAGGTCCACCTGAGCTTCCACCGCGGCGAGGCGCAGCCCGTGTTGACGAGCTTCCTGCGCGAGGGCCTGCGCGTGCTCGGTCACGGAGCGACCATCCATGTCAGCGGGCGGTAGGCCAAAGAGCGCCGGCAGGACGCACAGGCTGTGCTCGGCGCTGATCCCGGTAACGTCCAGGACGAGGCAATCGGCCTTCCCGGGCCACAGGCGCAGGCCCCGGCCGACCATTTGCGTGTAGAGACTTTCGCTCTTCGTGGGTCTTGCGACGAGAACGCACGTGATATTCGGCGCGTCAAAGCCTTCAGTGAGAACGCCACAGTTTGCGAGCAGCTTCAACCCGCCGGATTTGAGCCGCTGTAGGATCGAACGCCGCTCCTCGGTCGGCGTGCCGCCGTCCACCTCGGCGGCCACCGCGCTGCCGGCAATCTCGTTGGCGGCGGCGGCCAACTGCTGGGCGGCCCGCACGCTCGGCGTGAAAGCCACTGTCACGCGGTCCTGCGCGTGCTGCCACCACGCCTGGGCGATGCCCAGCATAATGCCCTCGTCCATGGCCTCGTCCAGCCCGGCGTCGCTGTAGTCCCCGGAGTCGTTGCGGCGCACGTGGTCCAGGTCAATCTGCACCTAGACGATGCGGCCACGGGGCTCAGTGAGCCAACCTTCGCCGACCATCTGCTTGATGTCGCGAGAAAACGCAACCTCTTGGAATACCGCCGACAGCCCCACCTCGTCGGCGCGTTGCGGCGTGGCGGTGTATCCCAGGTGCAAGGGGCCGTCCTTCGTCCCGGCGCCCAGGGCTGCGTAGATGCGGCCATAGGTAGCGGCCACCGCGTGGTGCGCTTCGTCCGTTATCAGTACGGCGGGGCAGCCAAAACCAGCGTAGGCGTCCAGGCGCTTTGGCTGGCTCATGGACTGCACGCTGGCAATGACCACGCGGGACCCGACCTCGTTGCGTTCGGCCTTGCAGATGCCACATTCCAGGTCGGGGGCAACGCGGCGTAGGGTTTCGACGGGTTGCTGGATCAATTCGTCGCGATGGGCTAGGACCAAGACTCTTCCGGTTGGCGCACGGTCGGCAATCTCGCTGGCGAATAGCACGGTCTTGCCTGTGCCCGTGGGGAGAACGGTCACCATGCTGCGAATACCGGCAGACTCCTTGGCGCGTACGGCTTGGCGAGCCTCGTGCTGGTACGGGCGCAGGTCCATGAGTGGCACCCCCTACGCCATGAGGATAGGGGGCGGCCTGAACCCACCCGGGGCGGCGCGACGATGATCGTGGTGTGCGCGGTCCGCCCCTGGCGGCAGGGGCCAGGGGGCGTCCGGCGGGCCCGGTCCGGCGGGGGCATGGGGCATGGGGCAGGGGGCATGACGGGTGTGTGTGTGCCCCCCCCCTGTGATGCCCCCTGCCTCCTGCCCCGCCCCGCGAGTCCTACGCGAGAGTGGCGCCTCTATGGGGCTATACCACCGGGGCTCGCACTACCTCTATGGGTGGTTTTGCAGAGCTTCCATATGGATGATCGGCATAACCATCAGCAACCGCCGCTCCTTGTGGCGCAAGCCTTTCCTGGGTGTTGCAGGGGGTGCAGAGGGTGTGTCTTCGCGCGCGCGCGCAAGTGCATGGTGTTTTGGCCACAGGCCAGAACCGAAGGTCTGCACGCTCTGCAGTGACTCGCATCCCTTGCGTCGCATGGGTTAGGGGCGTGCAGATGGTTTGCAGAGGGTAAACCATCTGCGCCTGTTGGCTTTCTTGGCTCGCATGGGGCCCGCGATGTCAGTGCGGATTTCGGTCATGCCGGCCACCGGTTTCGGTCTCAGGCATCGACCGAAACGGGCGGCCGACATGCTCCGATTCCGGCAATGTCAGCCCTGCTGGACCGAGTTGGCCGCGCTCCACGCGGCCCAGCGGGCCACCTGCCGCGCCGTGGGTAAGGGCTCGGCCGCTAGCAGCGTGGCGATCACCTCCATCCTCACCCCAGCACGCGCCGCCAGCAGGGCTCCGTGTCGGCGGTCCGCCGGGGCGTGTGACACGAGCAGTCGTTGAGTGTTCGCAGGGAGTGTTTGCATAATGTTCCAGGCGACTTCGACGGGGCCCAGACGCACCGGGGCGACCCCCTTCCGGCGCAATCGCGCAAGGTCGCTCCGGAGATATTGTGGTGTGTTCCTCCGCATGTGCGCTATCCACTCCACTGTGGACAGAGACCCTACGATGTCTGCGTCGGTCATGCCGGCCGCAATTAGCGCTGTCTCGATGCGCGCCAGGACCCGATAATCTGGCTGTCCCGGTCGTGGCCCCCATCGCAGGGCGGCCTGTAGGCGCGGGGTGAGGGGCAGATCTGTGTCCGTCACGGCGAAACACCTCTCAGTCGCAAATAATACTCCTGCTGTCCGCGCCGGTTGCGCGCGTCTTGGGCCAAGATTGTGTAATCCCCAAACACCCTATCTCTGCGCTGCTGTAAGGCCTTTCCCATCTTTGACGCTTGTCCAAGCTCCCCTTTTGCGGAGGCCAGCAAGGATGTTAGGAGCCCTGCCCGCAGGGCCACCTGTACCAGCTTTGCCGGCGTGATGTTATTGCCCGCGTATTCCGCCCACCAGGCGTCGGTCAGTGCCCGCCACTCCGAGGTCTCGTCGTCCATCGGGTCGGCACCGGGGTCCAGGAATCCCGGTATATCTGCGATCTGCAGGATGCCGCCGATAGTGGCGGCCCATGACTCGTACCTACCGCGCGTGCGCTGTCCGGCAGGGCACCCGGCGGTTTGCCAGGCCCGAACCAGAATAAGCAGCGCATGAATCAGTTCGGCGCGATGTTCAACGGCCCACTTGGGCAACGCGTGCCGGAATCCTGTGCGCAGGTGGGGCTGGTCGGTGCGCGCATCGAGGCGGACATGGATTGTACGGCGGGGGTAATCGCTCCCGAGAGTGCAATTGTTTCCCGTCGCGATCCATGTGACTCCCGAGATCGGCAGCCGAAGCATGCGTGATTCGCCCAACAGGCGGCCTCGGTAGATTGGTTCGGTCAGGGCTGTGGCAAGCGCGGCAGATTCAATCGTTCCCGCGAGATTATCCAAAAGCACGACGCTTGGGCCCTGCAACAGAGTTGCGACTAGTGTTTTTTGCATTTCGGCTTCATCCGTCACATATTGCGCAGACTCGGGCATAGTTCCGGTCGCGACGCGGACGGCGACTTCGGCCAAAAGCCCTTTGCCGGTACCCTGCTGCGGGGCTTCGTTCAAGTGGAGAGGCGTGGCCCCGTCAATGTAATCTCTCACTACGGGCGTCAGGAGTTCGCTGAAGGCGTGCGCCTTGTCCGATTCACGCGCAAACGGAAAATCGCATAGGAGTTCGTCTCCTAGCAGGCGAACGGCAGCCTTGACGTCGGCGGGAGTGGGCCTAGTAGGCAGCGACGGTATTGCCCATCCGGGAGGCAGACTGAGGTACTTGCGGGATGTAGGGTCATATCCCGGCGAAAGAATTATTGCTCCGTCTCGGCGCAAATACGGTGCATGCAAGATGCCGTCCAGACGGGGTACACTTTCCGGTTTGTCGCACATGATTTTGGCAAGTCTTTCCGGGGGGTACGCGTCATGCCCCACTGCGTCGTACCAATCTGCGACATCCGCGAGGATGGCAGTCGCGGTTGCGGGCGTGAAATGCGCGATGTGGATCGCATCGGGAGCCCTCGCGTCGGCGGGCGGAGAAATATAACCCCACCCGCCAGCAGTGGCATAGGTGTCTCTCCGGGCCGTGACCGCGCGCCAAGCGTCGGCGATGACCTGCCTGAGTTGGGTCGCCACAGAGATTGTGGGCAGCGGGTGGGGGGCCACTCGCCGGGCGGCGGCGGTTCCGGTTGGCACCGCGCCGGCGACGGCCGTGGCCGTCGCCCGGCGTGCCTGCCGGAGGAGACTTGCTCTCGCGGCCTCGCTAGGTTCAGCCGGGCGCAGGCGCGGCGTCGGGGTACTGGGGGCCAGGGGCATCGCATCGCACCTCCCGTATGGGCGCGGAACGCGGGACGCGGACGAGTCGACCCACCCGACGGACCGGGACCGGGCTACGCAGTAGCATAGCCTATACCGCAGCCGCGTGCAAGATGTGCGGCGGTGCGCCGCCCGGATGTGCCCGGATGTGCGGCGGAGTCCTCGGGGTTGCGCCCGCTTACTTGTCTAGGCTATGCTGACGCATAGCAGGCGCCAGGAAGGGAGAGTAACGCAACAATTGAGCGTCAGGCCAATGGACAAGATCCCAGGACGAAACCCCGATAGGCGTTTCGGTGTACTTATCAAACGTGCGCGCACGGAAATGGGCGTATCGCAGGCGCGCATTGCCCAAGCCTGCCATGTCGACCAGACCTGGGTGTCGCGATGGGAGCTTGGAGTCATGCTGCCGCCGAACCCCTTAGACCACGATACGCCGAGGGCTCTTGATAATTTGGGCGAGTTGGGCTTTCCTGGGCGAGACTTGGCGTATGCAGCTTTATGGGAAAGATTCTTGTCTCACCTAGAACCAGAGACCGAAACTCTGTTGCGGCAGAGTATTGAGGGGGCGCTGCTTAACATGATGGCGCCGCATATCGGCCACAGAGATAAGGATAGCGGCGCACTGCTTTTTGATCCGGAGCATGGGATTGATCGGTTTGCCGACCCTGATCACTTTGACATATACTTTAGTGCATGGGGGGCCATGCTGTGCAGCAGTACTGACATGGGCCTCTTAAGCCATTCCGTTCTCGTGCCCGAAGGTGGCAAGTTGTTGGCAAAGATAGAGTCCATGGAAGCCTTGCGAGTACGGAGGGGCCGCCCTCTAAACGTCGCGGCGTGGAATCGCGCTGTGGAGTTCGCGAAAACCGTTCGCCATGGACCCATGCAATTCAGTTGGGCAGTGCGCGCGATGCGTATTGCTGACCTTACTGATGCGATTCTTTCCGTGCGGCGCCAACCCGTCTACCTTGGGAACCGCTGGATGCTGAAGGATAAAGAACCCTAGTCGCTCGTTGCCCGTGCCGCTCTGGCGCCGGTGGTAGGCGCAAGGGCGCCCTTGGTGCGGCGCCCCCTCGCGTCGCCTGTCCTCATCCCTCTAGCGCTTGACGTATCCTTTGCATCGGGCTGGGGAGTCTCATGGGTCACCGCCGCAAGTTTCCGCCATGCCATCATTCCTGCCATCAATCCACGGCCGCCAGACGGCACCAGGACGGCGGCAGACGACAGGTCGCGCGGGGTCGGCGGGGCTGGGATGCCTTGGGGGAGTAGGATGGCCCTTGGCGCCCAGGGGCCGCCGTTTCGGGCGGACCCCAACTGGCGTGGGGGACGTGTTTTGAATAACCCCGCCTGGGGTGGAATCTCGCGAAAAACACCCGACCGACCTCGCAATGATGCACCGCCGGGTGATGTGCGATGGCGGAGAGGGAATGGGCCAAGGAATGGGAGGCATGGACCACCCAGGCGGCGTGGGGCGCATTGGAGGTGCTGGAGTCCCAGGGAGTACGGTTCAGCGCGGTAGAGCCTGCAGCGGCGGGCGCGGGGCGAGCGGGCGAACACGCGGGCAAGCGCCCCTGCGATTTGGCGGGGCGGCTGGTGGACGGGCACCGGACCGCGGGGGTAACGGTGACGGCGCTACGCGCGACCCAGCGTGGGCGGTACCGAGTCGGCCAGCCGCCCCTTGGCATGGCGGTGTTGCTCGGGCGCCCGCTCCCTGGCGGCGGAGTGCTGGCGGACCTGGACCTGGACGGCCCAGGGGGGCAAGCGATGCTGCGCGCAGTTCTTGGCTCTATGCCCGCATGCGCCTGGGTCTGCCGTACCGGCCGCGGGGTGCGCGTGCTCTATCGCGCGGAGGAGGGGGTGCCCACGCGGAGGGAGGATCACGGGCACGACGGCATGGCGCTGGCGAGCGGCGGTATCGCGGTGGTGCCGCCGACCTGGCACCAGGCCGGCCGAGCGTACGCGTGGGCGGGAC
>JAJZZC010000165.1 GCA_021797775.1 Bacillota bacterium | reverse complement strand
TTGGCGCCGCGTTTTTTGGGCTCTATGGCTTTCTCTTCGAATGGCTGGGCGAAGGGGCCACGCCCGGCAAGCGCGCGCTGGGGCTGCGCGTGCTGCGGGACGACGGACGCCCACCCGGCCCCTGGGGAGCGCTGGCGCGCAACCTCTTGCGGGTGGTCGACTTCCTCCCGGCGGCCTACGTCCTCGGCGCCGGCGTGGCCCTTACCACCGGCGGCGCGCGCTTGGGCGATTGGGCCGGGGGAACGGTGGTCGTGCATGTCGGAGGACGGTCGGCGCCCGCGCACTGCGCGGCCGCGCCCCTGCCCGGGTGGCGGGGCGCGGCGCCGGAGCCGGGGTCCCTACTCCGGATCCCCGGACGCGCGCGCTCACGACTCTACCGCGCCTGGGCCCGCTGGTGCCGGTACCGGGATCCCCACTCGCTGGCCGGTCTGCGCTCCGCGCTCCGGCGGGCCGCCATCGCACCCGCCCCGGGATCCGAAGCGGGCGCTGCCGAGCACCTGCTGGCCGCGCTGCACCGGTCAGGCCTCATGCGGGGACGGCGCTTCGCGCCGGTGCCACCCCGCGACCGTTCGGGCGACCTCGGGCCCCTCTGCCCCGGCCCCGGCGCGCTGGAGCAACTCCCGCCTGAACTCGCCGCGTCCGTGCAGGCCTTCTGGGAACGGAGGGCGGCCATGGACGGCCCGGCCGTCGCCGAGCTCGCCCGGTCCCTCGCCGGGCGGCTGGCGGCGGGGCTGGGGGCGCCGGCGCTCGGACGGGATGATCCGGAGGCGCTGGTCGAACATGTGGCGCATGCGCTGCGCGGGCCCGTGGACTGCACACAGCGTGGCGAGCGACCGGGGAGGCGGCCGCTCTAGCGATCATCCTCGAAGGGGTCCGTTGGGGCACCGAACGGGTCCTGTCCAGAACCCGCTTCCAGATGTGGTCTTTCACGGGTCCGCCCCCCTCGAGCCTTTTGCTGTCATCGATATGTTCCGCGTCCACGGCCAATGTCAGGAACGGACGGGCGTGGCGCGCCCTGTCGTAGACACGCGGTGGCTGCCGAACTGCGCGTGCGCCACGGGGTCGGGACGGCGCGCGTTCGAACGCGGTTGGCGCCGTCGGAGCCCCGCGGACCGGCGAGCGGGCCGCGGGGCGGCGCCCCCGGCTACCCCAGCGGATTGATCGGGCTGGTGCCGTCGAAGACCTGCCAGAACACGTGCGGGGCCAGATTGCCCTCGGCGGGAGGGGAGAGACCGACACGGCCCAGCGCCTGGCCGGCCCGCACCTTCTGCCCGGCGTGCACGGTGGCGCTCCCCAGGGCCGAGAGATTGGTGGAATACCCGCCGGGCAGGGCGAGGCTCACTACCCACCCCCAGAGGGGGTCGTGGCGCACGGCCAGGACCACACCGCGGGCGGGAGCGGTCACGGGGTCGCCGACGGCCGCGGCGAGGTCGACACCCGTGTGCTCCTGCCAATCCGAGAAGACCGGCGAATACGCCCATCCGAAGCCCGCCAGCAGCGCGCCGGCCACGGGCGGCCGGATGCCGGGCGCCACGGCCCGCAAGGCGGAAGCCACCCGCACGGCCGCGGCCGTGGGGCGCCTGCTCCCCTGCGTCCGCGACGGGGTGCCACTGGTCCGCTGACCCGCAGCCGTCCCCCCCCCTGGCGTGGACGGCGCCGCAGGCCGGTGCCCCGCAGCGGCGCGGGGGGCGCTGGACGGCCGAGAGGCCGAGGCGTGCCCCGCCGGCGTCGCTGCCGCCGAGCCCATCTTGACGGCCCCGGCCCCTGCGGTATGGGCGGGGCTCCCGCCGGGGCCACCAGCCGCCGCCACGCCCGCACTCCCTATGACGGGCGGAGGCGTCGGCTGCCCGTCCGGGACAGACGTCGCGGTCACCACGTGCGCGGCACCGGAAACGGCGCGGGCCGCCTTCGCGCGCGTATGGCGTGCGGCGGCGGTCTCTTGCGGCGGCGGGACGCGGCCGGCCGGCCGGCCCAGTACAAAGAACGCGCCGTAAACCGCCGCGGCCGCGACGACGGCGGCCACCACGAGTTGGCGGTCCCGCCCCCCGCGACCGGTACCGTTTCGCTCATGCTTCCCGGGCGTGCGGACGACCCGGGCGCGTGCCGCCCAGGCGGACAGTCCCTTCGAGGCGCCCGACCACAACCGCTGTGCGGTGGACGGGCGCGCGTGACGAGCCATGACCCGATCCCTCCCAGAAGGGGAGGGTTCCGGCACGGGCGGAGACTCATGCATCAAATCGGGAGCGGCCGGGCACACGGGGCCGCGCGCGCAGGCCGGACAGGCATGGAGTCGGTCGGACCTCTCTTGGGCCGTGCCGGTCTGCGCGGCGGAGCAGAGGATGCCCCGACCCCCCGGCGGCGGTGCGCACGTCAGGGACGCGTCACCAGATGCGCGATCTCGCCGCGCTCCGACGGCGGACCCTCCTCGGGGAGGACCTCCGCCCCGAGGAGGCGCAGCTTAGCCGGCAGGTCGTCGTATCCGCGTGCCACATGGCAGAAGCCGTCCACGCGGCTCTCCCCCTCGGCGGCCAGGGCAGCCAGCAGCAAGGCCGCCCCGCCCCGTAGATCGAGCGCGCGCAGTTCCGCCCCCCGCAGCAGGGCCCGGCCGGTGAACCACGCCTGCGTGCCCGCTACACATACGTCCGCGCCCAGGCGCCGCAGGCCGTCCACGTGCCCCAGCCGGGCGTCGAACACGGTCTCGCTGACGAGACTGGGCCCGGCAGCCAGGGCGGCCAGGACGCTCATGGGGGGTTGCAGGTCGGTGGGAAAACCCGGATACGGCAGCGTGCGCACGTCAGCCGGACGCAGGCGCGCACGCTCGGGCGCCTCCAGGGTCACCCCCGCCGCGTCGGCTTCGACCCGGGCGCCCATGGCGCGCAAACGGGCCAGCGGCGCGCCCAAGTGCTGGGCCCGAGCGCCGAGGACGCGCACCCGGCCACCCGCCGCGGCGCAGGCGAGGAGCAGCGTACCCGCCTCGATGCGGTCGGGGACGGGGATGTGGCGCGCGCCGCCCAGCGCCTGCCGCCCGCGCACCACGATCACCGGCCCCCCGGCGCCCTTGACCTCAGCGCCCATGGCGGCCAGGAGGGCGGCGGTGTCCTGCACCTCGGGCTCGCGCGCCGCCCCGAGGATCCGCGTCGTGCCCCGGGCGAGGGCGGCCGCCAGCAGGGCGTTCTCCGTCGCGGTATGGCTGGGGTAGGGCAGGACAACGTCGCCGCCGCGCAGCCCGCCCTCCGCCCGTAGTTCGACAAGGTGGCCCCGCTCCCGCACGGTGGCACCCATCGCCCGCATGGCCATCAGGTGCAGGTCGATCGGCCGCCGGCCGATGGCGCAGCCGCCCGGCTGGGCCAGGGTCGCGCGTCCACAGCGCGCAAGCAACGGGCCGAGCACCAACACCGAGGCCCGCATGCGCGCCATGGCAGAGGGCGGGGCGTCCGTCGCCAAGGGGCCGCGGGCGGTCACGGTCAGTGCCCCCGCGGCGCCGCGCCGCACATCCGCCCCCAAAAGGTGCAGCAGGTCGCACATGGCGCCGACGTCGCCCAGGTCGGGGGCCACCAGGCGCACCGGCTCCGCGCTGAGCAGCGCCGCTGCCAGTTGAGGCAGCACGGCGTTCTTCGCGGGCGACACGGTGACCGTCCCCTGCAAGGGGCGGCCACCCCAAACCCGGACCTGCACGCGCGCCACCCCTTGGCCCGGGCCGCCGGCGGGCGTTCGCTGGGAGGGAGCCGCGAAAAGGTCTTCTTTCGCGGCTCCCTCAGGGCCCGGACGGCCCTCCCAGGGGGCGGCAGCGCTCGTTGCGGCGCCGTCCGATGTGCCGCGCCGAAAACCGCGGGGGCTCTCGCAACTCCGCTGCAACGCCACCCTCAGGCTCCGGGCTCCGATGCCGTAAGGGTTTCGGTCCGGCAGCGGCGGCGTTCCCGGCGGCGCCGTCCTTGGTTCGTGCCCCGCCCCCTGCCGGCTCTTGCAGCACCATCCTAGCTTGGCCGCTTTCTGCGGCGTCATGTGGAACAGGCCGCGCCGCCTTGGTCCGCGCACCCGCCCTGACGTGAGCGGGACTGGGGGGCGCCCCCAGGTGCAGGTTGGGTCCGCGGTTCCAGCGGTCGACAACATGGGCGCAAGGCTGACCTTTCGGGTGTGCGGGTCGCGGGGTGCGCGGCAAGCCCGCTGCCGGTAACGGCGGGACTCCTCGCGCAGATCACCGTACTCGGGCAGGTGACCGTATGCTCATGAAGCCGTGCGTATGCCAGCATGTGTCGCACACCAGGGGTTGGCAACTGCTACGGATTATCCTGAATCTCGCAGTGTCGGGCGGGCGCCGCTGTCGCAGAAGGATCCTGCCATACGAGCGGGTGAGGTCATGGCGAGGGGCCGGCGCCCGGGTGCCAAGGCGCCGGGCAGCCCCTTTGCGAAAATCAAGATATGCGCGTCGATTGATATAACGTACCCATGAAGCTCTCGGAGTAGGCGCGGCGGAACAGGTACATACAAAGCGGTATGGCTGCGATGGAAGCACGGCAAGCGCCTGTACCCGCGCGGCAGATGCCCACCGGTACGATCGTGGTCGATGTGCCTCTAGTCGGCGGAAGGGGGCCGTCCTCTACGCGCGGGTTGCTTCGGCCGACCAGAAGGCGGACCGGGACCGTGGGCTGGCGCGACTGGCCACGTATGCGGCCGAGAACAGGGCCAGGCCGCGAGGGTGGTCGTGAAGCTAGGCAGCGGCCTGAACGGACACCGCCAAGGCCTCCTCGCCATGCTACCCTCACTGGAATACGGCGCCATCGTGGTGGAGGCTGCCGCGAACGAAGACTGCCACGGCAGCCTCCTGGGGACGGCCCCGCATCGGCTGCCGGGTTGGCCCGGAGCCAGAATGCGCGGGGGCATCAGGGGCAAGGCAACCGTGTCCCCGCGAAAGAGGACTTGCGCAGCGGCGACTACCGAATGCCCCAGCCCAGGCGCTCCTTGGCCTCGTCAGACATCATCTCCGGCGTCCAGGGCGGGCTCCAAACGATCTCCACCGAGGCCGATCGCGCCCCCGCCGCACGCAGGGCATGATCGACCTGCTGCGTGATGACTTCGCCCAGCGGGCAGCCCGGGCTGGTCAGCGTCATCTCCACGGCTACGTGGTCCTCCGGGTCCACGGCAATGTCGTAGACGAGACCTAGTTCGATGATGTTCATGCCGATCTCCGGATCGTGGACGGTGCTCAGGGCCTCCTTGACCTGCTCCTCCGAGACAGGCACCGGCCGCACCTCCTCGCGCCCATTATAGCGAGAGGGGTGCCACCGTCCCGGGCCGGCAAGCCCGCCCCAAGAGCCCACGACCACGGGGAAGCGCCCACGGGCCGGTTCCGTCAGACCTCGATGGCGTCGCCGGCCGCCAGCCCGCCGGGTATCTCTGCTGACTCGGCCAGCACCGTCACGCGGTCGGGCTTCACTTCCAGGAACCCGCCCTTGGCCGCGATGACCAGTTCCGGCGCCTCCGGGCGCTGAACACGCACGGTACCGTCGACCAGGAAGGTGATGAGCGGCGCGTGCTGCGGCAGGACGCCCAGTTCGCCATCGGCACCACGGGCGACCACCATGCTCGCGTCCCCGGACCAGATCAACCGCTCCGGGGTGACCACCTCGACACGGATTGTGGACGGCACCGGTCCCCACTCCCCGGTTACGAAAATGAGCGCAAACGGATCGTCCGGCGTGCCATGCGTTCGCCCGACCAACCTCGGTGGGCAACGGGACGGATTCGGGGTACGCAGCAGGCACCGCGTAGGCCGCAAGGGCACAGGCGTCGATCGGAGGGGAGGGCGGCCCCGCGCACGCGGACCCCCGGGCCAGAATCACCAGGGGGCCCGGCGCCGCGCACGGCCGCCCCCCTGGGGGAAGGCCCACCGCGGGCCTCCCGCCTGGGCCCCAACCCCCAACGCTGGCGGAGCGCGCCCCCGCGCCTCAACGGCCCAGGCGACTCTACCACGGCGCCCCAACAAACGCCTCGGGCACAAGCCTCGATGGGACTCGGGTTGCGCAAGCGGACTGGCGCATCCCCCTCAGGCCATGGACTCGGCCTTCTGCACCGCCTCGTCGATGCCGCCGACCATATAGAAGGCCATCTCGGGCAGGTCGTCGTGCTTGCCCTCCAAGATCTCCTTGAAACCGCGCACGGTCTCCTTCGGCTCCACGTACTTGCCCGGCGCCCCCGTGAACACCTCCGCGACGGAGAACGGCTGCGTCAGGAAGCGCTCGATCTTGCGCGCCCGCGTGACGGTCAGCTTGTCCTCCTCGCTCAGCTCGTCGATGCCCAGGATGGCGATGATGTCCTGCAGCTCGCGGTAGCGCTGCAGCACCTCCTGCACGCCGCGCGCCACCGTATAGTGCTCCTGCCCGACGACGTTGGGGTCGAGGATGCGTGAGGTGGACGCCAGGGGGTCCACCGCGGGGTAGAGGCCGCGGTCCGTCATGCGCCGTTCCAGGTTGGTCGTCGCGTCCAGGTGCGCGAAGGTCGTGGCCGGGGCGGGGTCGGTATAGTCGTCCGCAGGGACGTAGATCGCCTGCACCGAGGTGACCGAACCCTTGCGGGTCGAGGTAATGCGCTCCTGCAGCGCGCCGACGTCGGTGGCCAGCACCGGCTGGTAGCCCACGGCGCTGGGCATGCGCCCCAGCAGGGCGGACACCTCGGAACCGGCCTGGATGAATCGAAAGATGTTGTCGATGAAGAGCAGGGTGTCGAGGCCCTTCTCGTCCCGGAAGAACTCAGCCAGCGTCAGGCCGGTCAGCCCCACGCGCATGCGGGCCCCGGGCGGCTCGTTCATCTGGCCATACACCAGCGCCGTCTTGGAGAGCACGCCGGACTCGGTCATCTCGCCGTAGAGCTGTGTCCCTTCGCGCGTGCGCTCGCCGACACCGGCGAACACCGAGATGCCACCGTGCCGCGTGGCGATGTTATGGATGAGCTCCATGACGAGCACCGTCTTGCCCACGCCCGCGCCGCCGAAGAGCCCGATCTTGCCACCCTTGGGGTAGGGGGTCAGGAGGTCGATCACCTTGATGCCCGTCTCCAGGATCTCCGTCGCCACCGCCTGATCGGTCAGAGCCGGCGCCGGGCGGTGGATGGGCCAGCGCAACGGCGCCGGCACCTCGCCCTTGCCGTCGATGGGATCGCCGAGCACGTTGAACATGCGCCCGAGCGTCTCGTCGCCCACCGGCACTGAGATCGGCGCGCCGAGGTCCTCGGCGCCAGCGCCACGCACCAACCCGTCCGTCGACGACATGGCCACGCAGCGTACGCGGTTGTCCCCGAGGTGCTGAAACACCTCCGCCACGAGGTCGATGTCGGCCTGGGTGGCAGGCGCCCCGTTGCGCGAGGGCTCGCCGCCGTCGCTCCGGATGCGGACGGCGTTGTAGATCGACGGCAGTTGCCCGGCCTCGAACTCCACGTCCACCACCGGGCCGATGACGGATACCACGCGCCCCTGACTGGCCACGTCGCAGCCCCTCCACGCCAGGCGCGAGGCGCCCGGCAGACATTTCCCCGGCCCCCGGGCACCCGCGGCCAGGCGCTCGGCCCAGGCCGGGCCCCCGCCCCGGCCACCGCGCGGGGCGAGCCCGCAGCGAACAGCGCAGAGCCTTGGGAGGCGTGTCCCCCCCCTGCCGCCACCGATTCGGCCCGCCCTCGCGGCCCGTTCCAAGCGCTTGGTGCGGCGGCCGCAAATACGCCCGGGCCCCCGTCTACCACCCCGTGGGCGGCCCGTTCCCCGTCTGGGGTTCGCCTTGACGACACCACCCCTTGGTGCCCCGAGGCGGACCGTGTCGGACCAAGGGGCTCCCCTAGGTGACGCCGCAAGAGTCCGTTTGGTCGAGGCCACGGGTCCTCGCCGTTTCCACCCCGCGACCTCCTCGCATCGGGCCAACGCCCTCCCCATGTTCACCGCAGCAAGACGCCGTCCCGGATAAAGGGATCACCACCCGTCGCGCCTGGGATCCTACCGAGGCCACCGAGCGGCGCTCGACTTACGCAGCGGCCTCCTAGCCCTGGAGGGCGTTGGCCCCACCGACGATCTCCGCGATCTCCTTGGTGATCGCCGCCTGGCGCAAGCGGTTTGCGGTCAGCGTCAAGCGATCGATGATCTCGCCAGCGTTCTTGGTCGCGTTGTCCATCGCCGCCATCCGCGCCCCCTGCTCGCTGGCTTTGGACTCGAGCAGGGCACGGTAGAGCAGGATACCGATGTAGTGGGGCAGCAGGCGCTCCAGCACCTCACCGGCGTCGGGCTCAAAGATGTACTCGCCCCCCGGCGCCGCGCCCGTCCCCTCCTCCGCGGCCAGGTCGCCGCCGGCCAGCGGCAGCAGCCGTACGCTCACCGGCCGCGACTGCAGGGCGTTGACGAACTGCGCATAGACCAGATAGACCTCGTCGCAGGCGCCTTCGACATAGAGACGGGTGACCTCGCGCGCCAGGTCGCTGGCCAAGGAGAAGCGCGCCTCATCCCCGATCTGGAGGAACTCCCCCGCCAACCGAACCTGGCGCCGGCGGAAGAAGTCCCGCCCCTTGCGCCCGACCGCCAGAACCTGTGGTGCGGTCTTGTTGCGCAGCAACTGCTGCGCTGCACGCGTCAGGTTGGCGTTGTACGCGCCCGCCAGACCCCGATCAGAGGTGACCACCACGGCCAAGGTGGAGCGCAGCGGGCGCTCCTCCAAGAACGGGTGCTGGAAGCCGGATGCGCCGGCCGCGAGCCGCACCAGGACGCCCCGCACCGCCGCCGCGTAGGGCCGCGCGGCCTCCGCGCGCGCCTGGGCGCGGCGCAGCCTGCTCGCGGCCACCATCTTCATGGCCTGCGTGATTTTGCGGATGTTGCGCACGCTGGCCACGCGCCGGCGAATGTCCTTCAGGCTCTGCGCCATCGTTGCCCGCTCTCCTCCACCCCTCCGCTCTCGCGCGACGAGAGCGACCTGGGAGCGATTCCGGGGGGCCTGGGCGCGTATCGGGTCAGGGCGGGCCGGACCCCCGTGTCCCGCCGCCGCAGCAGGCGTCGGCCTAGCCCGGCGCACGTCGGCACCTGCCCGCTACGCCGCGAAGCCGCGCAAGAAGGTGGACACGGCGTCCCGCAGCGCTTTCTCGTCGTCTTCACTCAGCTTGCCGCTCTCGCGGATGCCGCGGAGCAGGTCGGCGCGCTCTGCGCGCAGGAACATGACGAACTCGCGCTCGAAGGCCGCGATGCGCGCGACCGGCAGCGTATCCAGCAGGCCGGCCGTTCCGGCGTAGACCACGGCGACCTGCTCCTCCACCGCCATCGGGCGGTACTGCGGCTGCTTCAGCAACTCGGTCAGCCGCTGGCCGCGCGCCAGGCGCGCCTGGGTCGCGCGGTCGAGGTCCGAGCCGAACTGGGCAAAGGCCGCGAGCTCGCGGTACTGCGCCAGGTCCAGGCGCAAACCGCGGCTGACCCGCTTGATGGACCCGCGCTGTGCGTCGCCGCCGACGCGGGACACCGACAGGCCGACGTTGACCGCCGGCCGGATGCCTGCGTAGAAGAGGTCCGGCTCCAGGTAGATCTGGCCGTCGGTAATGGAGATGACGTTGGTGGGGATGTACGCGGACACGTCCCCGGCCAGCGTCTCAATGATCGGCAGGGCGGTCAGCGAGCCGGCGCCTTCGGCGTCCGAGAGCTTGGCCGCACGCTCCAGCAGGCGGCTGTGCAGGTAGAACACGTCGCCGGGGTAGGCCTCGCGGCCCGGCGGGCGCCGCAACAGCAGCGACATCGCGCGGTAGGCCACGGCGTGCTTGCTCAGGTCGTCGTACACGCATAGCGCGTGCCGGCCGCTGTACATGAAGTGCTCGCCCATCGCGCACCCAGCGTAGGGCGCCAGGTACTGCAGGGGCGCGGGGTCCGACGCCGAGGCGCTGACCACGATGCTGTACTCCATCGCGCCTTGCTCCTCCAGCGTGCGCACGATGCGCGCAACGGAAGAGGCCTTCTGGCCGATGGCTACGTAGATGCAGATCACGTTCTCGCTCTTCTGGTTGAGGATCGTGTCCACGGCGACGGCGGTCTTGCCGGTGGAGCGGTCGCCGATGATCAGTTCGCGCTGCCCGCGGCCGACGGGGATCATGGTGTCGATCGCCTTGATCCCGGTCTGCAGGGGCTCGTGCACGTTCTGGCGGCGGACGACGCCGGGGGCGATGATCTCCACCGGCCGCGTCTCGGTCGTCTGGATCCGGCCCTTGCCGTCGATGGGCTGGCCCAGCGCGTCGACGACGCGACCGACCAGTGCGTCCCCGACGGGGACCCGCGCGATCTCGCCCGTGCGCCGGACGCTGTCGCCCTCCCGGATCGCCGCCTCCGAGCCGAAGAGCACGCAGCCCAGCGACTCCTCCTCCAGATTGAGCACCATGCCGCGCACGCCGCTGCCGAACTCCAGCAGTTCCCCCATCATGGCGTCGCGCAGGCCGTACACCTGGGCGATGCCGTCCCCGACCTGCAGCACGACGCCGACCTCGTCCAGGTCCACCCGACCGTCGTACTGCTCGATCTGCTGCCGCAGGACGGCGCTGATCTCCTCGGGCCGGATGCTCACGGCCAATCCCACCTTACCCAGAACTCGCCCTGGATCCCGCAGCCGAGCGGCAGCCGCTGCCGTGCCCCGCGTCAGTCGCGGGCGGCGATCAATGCACGCCGCAACCGCTGAAGGTGCGCCGCGATGCTCCCATCGAGCACGTGGTCGCCCACCACGACCCGCGCACCCCCCAGCAGTTCCGGCCGCACCTCGGTCGTGAGTTCCACCGCGCCGAACCGCCGCGCGAGCATCGCGCGCAGCCCTTCAACCTGTTCCGCGGGGAGCCCGTGCGCCGACTGCAGGCGGGCGCGCGTCACACCACGCGCCTGCTCCACCCGGCGCCGGTACGCTTCGACCACCTCGTCCAGGTGTCGGAGCCGCCCGCGCTCGGCCAGCAGGCGCAGGAAGCGGGCCACCGCTGGCGAGCACTTCGCCGCCAACGCGTCCATGAGGTACGCCGCCATCTCGGGCCGGACTGTGGGGTGGGCGAGCACTTGGCGCGCTCGCGGCACCTCCTGCAGCGCGACCCGAACCGCCGACAGGTCCGCCAAAGCGGCCTCATTGGCCTCCAGGCCGCCCACGGCGCTGAACAGCGCGTCGGCATAGCGCCGGACAGGCATCTTCATCCCTGCCCGCCCCCGTCCACCCCGGCGCCCGCGGCCGACGCGATGAAGTCCTCGACGAGGCGGCGGTCCTCGGCGGCGTCTACCCGCGTGCGCAGCAACTTCCCAGTGGCCTCCAGCACCAGCTCGGCCACCTCGTTCCGCAGTGCGGCGATGGCGGCCTCGCGTTCGCGGGCAATCTCCTCCCGCACCTGGCGCTGGAGGCGCTCCCCCTGGGCGCGGGCCTCGTCCAGCAGGCTGCGCGCCTCCTCGGCCGCCGTGCGCTGCGCCCGTTCCACGATGGCCTGGGCCTCCGACCGTGCCGCCTCCAGCGCGCGCGCCTGGGCCTCCCGCTCCGCCTCCGCCCGTTTCCGTTCGGCCTCCGCGTCAGCCAATTCCTGGCGCACGCGCTGCTTGCGCTGCTCCATGGCGCGCGCCAAGGGTGGCCAAACGAAAAAGCGCATGAAGAGGACGAGGAGCACAAAGTCCACGATCTGGGCCAAGAAAGTGCCGTTTACGTTCAGCGCCTGTAGAATCCCGCCCACAGGCTACCACCTCCGCTGAGCACGAAGCACGCTTCGTCCGGGTGTCCGCGAGGCGGCACCCCTTGGCGTCACGGTGAGCGGCCGTCGCACAGGCCCAGACTTCGGCTC
>JAJZZC010000164.1 GCA_021797775.1 Bacillota bacterium | reverse complement strand
TCAGCTCCCGGCGCGAGGTCAAGGTCCGGCATCCCGACGATACCATCGTGCACCGCCCGTCGCTTGTCAACCGAGGAGCTTTGATGATGCGCGGCTCCTGAGGGGCGCGTCGGGCGGCCGTCCTGCGCTCTGCGGGGGATCCGGGTGGTGAGCCCTGCCGAGCGGAACGCGCGGGGTGTTGGGGGCGGTGGTACGCGGGCGGTCCGCGCTACGGTTGGCAGACCTCACCGCCTGGGCAGCGGCGGGACGCGCGGGCCGATGTCCTCGCCCTGCTGGCAGCGCCGGGGGCGAGAAGACGGCGGCCGTCTACGCCCGGGTGGGTACAGGGAAGCAGGCTGAGGCGGGGAACCTGGAGCGGAGCGGCAGCGGCTGCGTCTCATGGAGGTTGCGGCGTGTGGTGCGGCAGGCGAGCGATGTGGCAGCGGCGTGAATGCAATCGGTTGGTCGCGATTCGGCCTTGCGTACCTGGAGACGTTGGCGGCGCGAGCAACCGGGCTGATCTTGCAACGGGCGTGGGCCGTGCGTCCGCTCTCCGGTCCGGGTGGGAGTCGCGGCGTGCGCGGCACGCGCTGCCGCGCACGCCCGAGTCCGCCTATTGCCCAACGCCCCGCGAGGGGCCAATCCAAGGCCGAAAGGGGCGAAAGCCTGGTCGGGCGGACGTGTGGACAACCGCGCGATCGGTTTGTACACATGTTTGTAACCAGGTGGGCAGAGTGACGGAGGCCTGGTGCCTGAACGGTGAGACCATCTGTGCCTACCTACGCGAGACGGGCCGGCTGGCCGCCGGGGAGCCGTGCGCCGCCACGCGGCTCCCCGGCGGCGTGTCGAACGAAGTCATGCGGGTGGAGTCGGGCCACGGTAGCTGGGTGGTCAAGCAGGCGTTGCCGCGCCTGCGCGTGGCGTCCGAATGGTTGGCCGATGCCAGGCGCAGCGAGGTGGAGGCCCGATGCCTGGAGGTGCTCGCCGCACTGTTGCCCGCGGGCAGCGTCCCGCAACTGGTGTTCTCCGACCCGGTGCGCCACGTCTTGGCCATGAGCGCCGCGCCGGCGTCCATGCGCAACCTGAAGGACGCGCTGCTGGCGGGTCGGGTGGACGAAGCGACCGCTGCCGCGGCCGGCAGGCTACTGGGCGCGATCCAGGCGGGGACGGCCGCCCGCCCCGAACTGGCCACGGCTTTCGGCGACGTCGAGCCGTTCCGCCAGTTGCGGCTCGCCCCCTACTACGAAGAGGTGGCCCGCCGGCACGCGGACCTGGCGGGCGTGGTCCTGGAGCGGGCCGTCGCCGCGCAGCGCGACCGTCGCTGCTTAGTCCACGGCGATTACAGCCCCAAGAACATGCTTTTCGAGGGTCGGCGCTTGCTGCTGCTGGACTTCGAGGTGGCGCACTGGGGCTGCCGCGCCTTCGATCCGGCGTTCTTCCTCAATCACCTCCTCCTTAAGACCATACACCTGCCCCCTCATGCCTATCTGCTGTCCCGGGCCGCCGCAGCTTTCTGGGACGTGTTCCGGGCGGCGGCCGAGTGGCCGGACGGCGCCGCGCTGGAGGCTGAGGTCGTGGGCCACCTCGGTTGCCTGCTCCTCGCGCGCGTGGATGGAAAGTCCCCCGTGGAATACATCACCGCCGAGTCGGGCAAGGAGCAGGTCCGGGGCCTGGCCCGGGAGATCCTGGGCGGGGGTCTGACATCGCTGGCCGCGGCGTTCGCGGCGGCGGGCGGCGGCACGACGCCATGGGGGGCGGGAAGCGGTGAGCAGCGACGCGGTCGCCGCGGTACGCGCCCGGGAGGTCTATGACAGCCGAGGCAAGCCCACCGTGGAGGCGGAGGTGGTTCTCGCCGGGGGTGCCCGGGGTTGGGCAATGGTCCCCTCCGGCGCGTCCACGGGACGGCATGAGGCCGTGGAATTGCGGGACGGCGGTCCCCGCCTGCGCGGCCTCGGGGTGCGGCGGGCGGTGGCCGCCGTCCACGAGGTGCTCGCGCCGGCGGTGGCCGGGTTTCCTGCCGGGGAACAGGGCGCGATCGATGCGGCGCTCTGCGCCGCGGACGGGACGCCAGACCGGTCACGTCTGGGTGCCAACGCCCTGCTTGCCGTCTCCATGGCGGTGGCCCGGGCGTCGGCGGCCCACGCGGCCCTGCCGCTGTGGCGCCGCTTCGCCGACCTGAGCGGCGCCGAACCGCTTCTGCCGCTGCCCATGGTCAACGTGTTTTCTGGTGGGCTGCACGCAGGCGGCGGCGTGGACGTCCAGGACTACCTGTTCGTGCCCCTGGCGGCGGACGGGGTGGCGGAGGCCATCGAGCAGGCGGTGGAGGTACGCCTTGCGGCCGGCGACCTTCTGCGGGAGCGGGGGCTCACCACGCTGCTCGCCGACGAGGGGGGCTTCGGCCCGCCGTTGCCGACCAACTCCGCGGCGCTGGATCTGCTGGTGGATGCCATGGCCCGCGCCGGCATGGCGCCGGGCAGCCGCGGCGGGATCGCGCTGGATCTGGCCGCGAGCCACCTGGCCCGCGCCGGCGGTTATGCGCTGCCTTCCGAGGGGGTGGTGCGGTCAGGCGCCGAGATGGTCGCCCTGGTGGCGCGCTGGGCCGCAACCTCCCCCGTGGTGTCGGTGGAGGATCCCCTCGGCGAGGACGACTGGGCCGGGTGGCGCCAGGCGACGGCGGACCTGGGGGGCCGGTTGCAGGTTGTGGGGGACGACCTCTTCGTCACCCAGGAGGCCCGCCTGCGGCGCGGGATCGCCGAGCGCGTGGCCAACGCCGTCCTGGTCAAGTGCAACCAGGTCGGCACCGTCTCCGAGACCCTGGCGGTGGTGGCCCTGGCCCGCCGCGCCGGGTACGCGGTCGTGGTTTCGGCGCGCTCGGGCGAGACCGAGGATCCTTGGCTGGCCGACCTGGCCGTGGGTACCGGGGCCGGGCAGATCAAGGTCGGAGCGACCCGCACCAGCGAACGGACCAGCAAGTACAACCGGTTGTTGCGCATTGCGGAGGAGATGGGGTCGGCGGCCCGGTTCGCGGGCCGGGCCGCGCTGGCGGGGGAAGGCGGAGCGTCCGCCGCCGGACCGCCCCGAGACATAGCGGGTGCCTAAGAACAGCGGTGGGCTCGTTTCCCGCTGGCCAGGGACTTGGCCGGAGGCGGGCCGGTGGTTCCCGGCGGCATCGCCGCGAGGCACCGGCGCTGTGCTCGCCCGTAGCCGGCGGTCGCGTCCACGCCGTCCAGCTCGGTGCCTGGCACCCAGGCGAACGCCGCGTCGGTGAAGGCGCTCATGTGGGTGCGCTTCCAGTGGTCGGTGACGGCGACGAAGTCGTAGCTGCGACTGCGGTAGAACGCCGCATATTCCGCCGGTGAGAAGGCGCCGTCGGATTTGGTCGTGTGCCCGTTGCGGGTTGCCACGGTACCAGGAGCCGGGGTTGGCGAAGGGTGAGCGCATGCGGGTTCTCAGGGACAAGCCCCAGTGCGGAGTGCTGCCACCCTGCCGCCGACGCCAGGGTCGCGTCGTTCTGGGCGAGTCGATTGCGCCACAGGCCGAATTCGGCGCGTACGGCCGTCAGTGCCCCCGTGACCCCACGGGCGCCGCGGCCGCATCGAGGCGCCGAACCTGTGCGCGGCAAGCGGTGGCAGGCGCGAGCGGACCGGCGTACCGCTCCGAAGTGACCCCCGCTCGTGGCGCCTTCTGGGCGAAGGCCCCCGCTGGAATGACGCCACCCTGCCGCCGACGCCAGGGCTGCAGGTTCCATTGCCGCACGGCGCGAAGGGGGACCCGGCCGCGCCGGGGGTTGCCCCACGACACCCCGCCCCGCCGGCCCACCCCTTGCCGAGGCGGTGAGCGCGCATGCCCGCTCGACGGTGGAACGTGCTTTGGATCACGCTGGAGGACAGCAGCCCGCGCCTGGGCTGCTACGGCGACCCGGTGGCCCGCACCCCGCACATCGATCGCCTCGCTGCCGACGGGTGCCGCTTCCCCCTCGCCTTCTCCACGGCGGGGGTGTGCGCGCCGAGCCGCGCCGCGGTCATCACCGGGATGTATGCGACGGCCATCGGGGCGCATCAGATGCGCACCACCCACACCAACCCTCACGCCCCGGAACTACCGACGCCGTACGCCGTGGTGCCGCCGCCCTACGTGCAGCCCATCAGCGCCTACCTGCGCGCGGCCGGCTATTACTGCAGCAACAACGCCAAGACCGACTACCAGTTCCCGGCGCCCTGCACAGCGTGGGACGCGTGTGGTAACGAGGCGCACTGGCGTGGGCGCGCGCCGGGGCAACCGTTTTTCGCCGTGTTCAACTTCACGGCCACGCACGAGAGCGGCATGTGGCCACGGCCCGGCCGGCCGCTGACCACGGACCCGGCACAGGTCGTGATGCCCCCGTACCTCCCGGACACGCCCCTGGCCCGCGAGGCGCTGGCCCGCCACTACGACAACCTGGCCACGGTGGACGCGCAGGCGGGCCGGGTGCTGGATGAGCTCGCGGCGGACGGGCTCGCGGAGGACACGGTGGTCTTCCTCTGGAGCGATCACGGTGAGGGATTGCCCCGTGGCAAGCGCTGGCCGTACGACGCGGGGATCCGCGTGCCGCTCCTGGTCCGCTGGCCAGGGCACATCGATCCCGGCTCCGTGTCCGGCGACCTCGTCAGCATGATCGACCTCGGGCCCACGACGCTCTCGCTGGCTGGGGTGCCGTTGCCGCTCCACCTGCAGGGGCAGCCGTTCCTGGGCCCGGACGCCCGGCCGCGGCGCTACGTCTTTGCGGGGCGCGACCGGCATGACGAGGCCTACGACATGGTGCGCGCGGCGCGCGACCGGCGCTACAAGTACATCCGCCACTACCATCCGAAACTGCCCTACCTGCAGTGGATCCCGTACCGCAACCGGCACCCTGTAATGCAGGAGTTGTGGCGCCTCTACGCCGAGGGCGCCCTGGAGGGGGATCGCCTGGCCCTGTTCCGCCCGCGGCCGGTGGAGGAACTCTACGACACCGAGGCCGATCCCTTCGAACTGCGCAACCTCGCCAGCGATCCGGCGCGGCGGGAGACGTTGGAGCGGATGCGGCGGGTGCTCGACGACTGGCGCCGGGAGTACGGCGACATGGGGGAGGTGCCCGAGGCCGAGATGGCCGCGCGCATGTGGCCCGGCGGCGCGCAGCCGGTGACCGCGGCCCCCCTCCTTGTTCCCATCGCCCCCGGCAGCCCCGGTCTAGAGCCCTGCGCAGACGGGGGCCACTTCAGAGCCCCGCTGCTCTTGCAGTTGCACTGCGCCACGCAGGGGGCGCTGATTGAGTGGACCATGGATGCTGAGGACGGCGATCGCGCGCGCTGGACCCTCTACACCGCACCGCTGCGCCTGACACCCGGGACGAGCACCCTGCGCGCGCGGGCCGGGCGGATCGGTTTCCGCGACAGCGCGGAGCGTGCGGCGACGTTTGTGGTCGAAGCGGGGTGAGCCAGGGTCACGTCTGTCAAGGTGGTGTAGAAGGGCGAAGGGAACCTGCGACATGAACCCTAGTATCCAGGTCAGGCCGTCAGTGTAGGCACCACCTCCTTCGGTGCGGGGGGCGGGACGAGAGCGGGAGTGGCGGCTGGCTGCTGAGCGGTGACAGTGGCCATCGACTTGCGGCTGAAGTGGCGACGGGCGGTAGTCCACTCGTCGTCCTGTTCCGCCAGCAGGGCGCCAGCGGGGCGGACGACGGAGGGGCGGTCAGCCGCGGCGCCGCGCCATCAGAGCTGGCCGCCCGTAGGCCCGGGGGCAGAACGCGTGGCCGACTGGATTGGAGGCTCCCCGGTGTACGGGATGCTGCTCGGACTCCTTGGCCCTCGCCCGCGCCGTCGGTGTGCCACGGCACACCCGTAGGAGGCCGCTGGCACGTAGGAGGAGACCATCACGTTCCACGCCACCACGCCCGGGCGGCGCTGGCGCCCCGCAGGCGCTCATCCCCCTCCCGCCGCCACGGCCGGGCGCAGGGCCGTCTGCCCACAGTCTTGCTGCCGGCAGGGACCGGTTTCGAGCTGCAACGTCGTGTGGTCGATCCCGAACCGCTGCCGCAGGGTCCGATCGACGCGGGCGACGATGGCCTCGGTCTCGGAGAGTGCGACGTCCCGTAGCACCATGTGGCCGCTGAGCGCGGTGCGGACCCCGTCCAGGCTCCACACATGCACGTGGTGGACGGAGAGGACCGCCTCGTCGGCCTCCATCGCGGCGGCCACGGCTCCGGGATCGATGCCCGGGGGGGTGCCTTCCATCAGTACGTTCATCGTCTGGGCGACGATACCCCAGGCCCCGCGGGCGATGAGGAGCGAGATACCGACGCTGACCAGCGGGTCCCACCAGAGCCGGTGCGTGAGCGCCACAAGCACGCCGGCCAGGAGGACCCCCGCGGACGCCGCGGCGTCACCCATCACGTGCAGCCAGGCGCTGCGCACGTTGAGGTTTCCTGCGGGCGCGCCAGCGTGACCGCCATGACCCCCGTGGTCATGGCCGGCGTGACCGCCGCCGCCCAGGCGCAGGCCGATGAACAGGTTGCCGGCCAGGCCGGCGCCCGCCACCACCCACATGATCCATGGGGTCACGGGCACCGGGTGGGTGAAGCGCGCGACGGCTTCGGCCAGGATGCCGCCCGCCACGACGATCAGCGTCCCGGCGTTGAAGAGCGCGGCGAGAATGCCGGCGCGATGGAACCCGTACGTGCGTTGCGGCGTCGGCGGGCGGTCCGCGAGGCGCGTGGCGTATCGGGCCAGCCCCAGGGAAAGCACGTCGGTGAGCATGTGCCCCGCATCGCTGAGCAGGGCCAGGCTGTGCGACAGCAGCCCGCCGACGACTTCGGCCAGCAGAATCAGCGCGGCCACCCAGAAGGCGGTTCTCAGAAACCGCGCGGTAGCGTTTTCGTGGTGATGCCCGTCCGGGCCGTGCTCGTGGTGGTGATGATGATCGTCATGGTTGTGCGCGGACACCACCCCAACCCCTCCTTGACCTCCTCCCCACGGCCAAAGCCGGGGGATTCCCGGTGATCGCCACCGGGGCTTCCTGCTTCGCCGGGGTCCGCCTTCGATCATCCAGCCTCAGCGGCAGCCACAGGCCTCCGCGCGGCCCCGGGCGACGGCCGTGGCTTCCCGGCCCTCGCGGATGATGAAGTAGACGATGCCGAGCGCCGCCAGCGGGTCGGCCCACCACCAGCCGAGCGCCGCCCGTAGCGCGAGGCCGGCGAGCAGGGTACCGGCCATGGTGGCGCAGACGAGGCCGCAGGCGGCATCCGCTCGCAGCGCGGGGCTGCCGATGCGGTCAGCGATGCGGCGCTTGGTGGCCACGATCCACGGCATGACGACCGTGGAGGCCGCGGCGATGATCAAACCGGCGGGGCTGCCCTCCGGCCGGGCCCGCGTCAGCACGTCTTGCAGCACGCTGCCCACCACCCAGATGGCCAGCAGGAACAGCAGGATGCCCACCACCCCGGACGCTTTGCGCTCCGCGGCCTGTACCTCGGCGGCGCATCCCCCGGCTTGCTCCACGCGCAGACGGCGGAGAAGGGTTCCGGCCGAGACGAGTTCGATCAGGCTGTCGGCGCCGAAGGCGATCAGGGCGATACTGCCGGCGGCCGCACCCGCGCTCAGGCTGACGGCGGCCTCAGCCGCCATCCAGCCGATGCTCCACCACTCGATCGCGATACCGGCGTGCAGGGCACGGCGGTCAGATACTGCGGCGCTCACGGGCCACGCCCCCCTCGCGGGGCGCCGTGCGCAACCGGAGCAGCAGCGCGACCAGCGACGGGTCCGCCAAGCGGTAGAAGGCCAGGCGTCCCTGCCTGCGGTAGCGCACCATGCCCAGGGTGCGCAGGATCTTCAGATGCTGCGAGGTGGCGGTCTGGGTGATGCCCAGGAGGCCGCTCAGGTCGCAGACGCAGAGCTCAGCCAGGGACAGGGCGCACAGGATCCGCAGACGGCTCGGATCCCCCAGGGCCCGGAACCGTTCCGCCTCGGCTTGGGCGCGGTCCTCGTCCAGCAGCAGGGGCTGCAGGGCCGCGAGCTTGGTGCCGTGGACCACCACGGCCTCGCATCCGCCCTCTTCGTGTTCGGCCAGCCCGGTCGCCTCCCAGACGCCCGGCCCCGGGGCCGCGGCGGTCCTTCGCCCGGGGCAAGGGCGTGGTCCTCGTCCACCGTACGCGCAGCAGGTCCGCGAGCGCGCCACCCGTCTGCCACGACCGCTGCATGCTGGCGCTTCCCCGGTCGCCCGCGGACGAATGCGCAGATGCGCATATTATACGTCCCGGGGGCTTGTGCGCAACGGCCCTCCGACCAAAGGCCGGGGCACCGCGTCGGCCGCTTGGCGTCGGGGCGTAAGGAAAACGGGGGCGGGCGGCGATGGAGCGACGGTTGCGTATGCGGATCGAGGGCACAGGCGGGCCGGGGCCCGCGAGAGCCGGCAGAGCCTTGCGGCCCAGAACCCCCCGGCTTTCGCCGTGGGGAGGATCACTCCACCGTTCCCTGAGTGCCGCCCTCGCGCAGAGAGCGACGCCAGGCCCAGAGCGCCAGCGCGGCGGTGGAACGGTGGGGCCGCCACACATGTCCCCGTGCCGCGACCGCCGCGGGCCGGGGTACCGCATGGCGGCCCCCGCCGTCCTCCAGCAAGCCCACCGCGATTCTGATGCCCAGGTCGCTCGCCGGCCACACATCCGGCCGGTGAAGCCCGAAGAGGAGGACCATCTCCGCGGTCCAGCGTCCGATGCCCGGCAGGGCGACCAGCTGACCGATGACCGTCTCGTCGTCCTTCCCGGCCATGGTCTCCTGGTCGAGCCACCCCTGCGCCATCGCCCCCGCCATGGACTGCAGGCAGGAGGCCTTGGCGCGGGAGAGCCCGGCCGCGCGCACACCTTCCGCGCCGAGCCGCAGGAGTGCCTGTGCGGACACCTCCCCGCCGCAGGCGTCCCGCAGCCGGACCTCCAACGCGTCCGCGGCCGCGACCGATACCTGTTGGGCGCAGATGGCTCGGACCAACTGCGCGACCAGTCCTCGCGCCGGCCGGGGGGGCAGGGGCACACGCAGGGCGGGCACGAGCGCGGGATCGGCCACGGCCAGCGCCGCCCGGGCGGCCTCCAGATCCCACCCCGGCTCCCACACCGCCGCAGTCCGCACGCCCACCGCGCATCGCCTCCCGGAGCGCGCGCCTCCGCCAGCGGCGCCCGTTAGGTCCCTGCCTACGGCTTGCCACCCTTTCCGTCACCAGTCGCTTACAGTGCGGAGGACAGTACTACCTGGTGCAACCCACTGCGTTCGGTTGCCAAGCTGCTGGCACGAATGCACCACCGAACGCGAACGAGCGATGGGGCCATGGCGCCGCGCGGCTCACCCCGCGGCGAAAGCCGGGGGCTTGCGCCGCGAGTTCGGTCAAGCCGGAGGCGCCGCTCGCACAGCGGGCCTTCCGGTGCGAGGCCGTTGCGGGAACCCGCGTCCGCCGCGGCGAACCCTGGGCGGCCGGGGAAGCCGCTCCACAGCGCCGGCCCGCCGCGCTGGCGAGCCCCTTCCCAACTTCACCGGCGGTGCCGGAACGGCCCTGCGCCGCCGCCTGAGGAGGGCCCCATGCCACCGCGCACCCGTCCCGACGCCCCTGTGAGGGACGCCGCACCGTACCCCACCCCCGAGCCCCCATACCCGCACCTGCTCCGGCCCGGCCGCATCGGCAGCCTGCGCCTTCCCCACCGCATCATCATGGGTGCGATGCACCTGGGGCTGGAGGGCGATGGCGGCGACACCGCCCGCCTCACGGCCTTCTACGCGGAACGGGCGCGCGGCGGGGCCGCCCTGATCGTGACCGGCGGCGCGGCCGTCAACCGCGAGGGCGGCGGTCTCCACTACGCGCGTCTGGATTGCCCCTCCCACCTGCCCGCCTTGCGGGCGGTGGCGGAAGCCATCCACGGCGCGGGGGGGCGCTGTGCCCTGCAACTCTTCCACCATGGCCGGTACGGCCGCGCTGCGGAGACCGGCGTCGCTCCCGTGGCGCCCTCAGCCCTGGGCGCCCGTATCAACCCCGAAACCCCCAGGGAGATGACGGATGAGGACATCCTGCGTACGGTCGCCGATTTCGCCCGGGGCGCCGTCCTCGCGCGCGAGATCGGCTATGACGCGGTGGAGATCATGGGTTCCGAGGGCTACCTGCTCGACGAGTTTGTCTCCCCGCTCACGAACCGACGCGAGGACAGCTGGGGCGGCACCCCCGAACGCCGCCGCCGCATGCCCCTGGCGGTCGTCGCCGCCGTGCGCGCCGCCCTCGGCCCGGAGTTCCCGCTGATCTACCGCCTGACCGGGGCGGACCTTATGGAGGGCGGCACCCCCGAAGAGGAGGCCATGGCGCTGGCCACCGAGGTGGCCGCCGCGGGCGCCGACGCCCTCAACGTCGGCATCGGCTGGCATGAATCGGCCGTGCCCACCGTCGGTGTCTTCGTGCCGCGCGCCGCCTTCGCGGAAGTGGCGCGGCGCGTGCGCGCGGCGGTCGCTCGCGCCGCGGATCCGACCACGGGCCGCCCCCCCGTGCCCGTCCTCGCCGCCAACCGTATCAACACGCCGGAGGTCGCCGAGGAGGTGCTCGGCTCGGGCGCCGCCGACTTTGTCGCCCCCGCGCGCCCCTTCCTGGCGGACCCCGCCTTCGCGGCCAAGGCCGTCCGCGGCGAGCGCGCCCGCCTCAACGTCTGCGTGGCCTGCAACCAGGCCTGCCTCGACCATGTGCTGGACCAGCCCCCCACCCCGGCCGGCTGCATGGTCAACCCCGCCGCCGGCCGCGAGCGCGAATTCCTTGCGCGCCCCGCACCGGTCCCGCGCCGCGTCGCCGTTGTCGGGGGCGGCCCCGCGGGCATGGAGGCCGCTCGCGTCCTGGCTCTGCGCGGCCACCGCGTCACGCTCTTCGAAGCGGCGCCGGCCCTCGGCGGCCAGCTCCGGTACGCACGCCTCGTTCCCGGCAAGGACGAGTTCACCGAGACCCTGCGCTACTACGGCGAGGAACTGCGCCGCGCCGGCGCCCGGGTGGAGCTGGGACACGACGCCCTAGCCCCGGACCTGCTGGGGGTTTTCGACGCCGTCGTCCTCGCCACGGGGGTGCGTCCCCACATACCCACGCCCCAGGAGCTGCCCGGGGTCGATCTGCCGCACGTCTGCGACTACACCGCCGTCTTCTCGGGCCGGGCGTCCGTCGGTCCCCGCGTGGCCATCATCGGCGGCGGCGGCATCGCCTGCGACCTCGCCCACTTCCTGGCCGCCGAGGGCGCCCCGGCCCGGAACCCCGCCGGCTTCCTGGCGGAGGTTGGCCTGGCGCCCGCGCTGCCTGGGGCCGCCTCCCACCGCCCCGCCAGGCGCGTCACCCTCATGCGGCGCGGGCCCCGCATCGCCCCGCTCATCGGGCGGACGACCCGCTGGGCGCTGCTGCAGACGTTGCGCCGCCAGGGCGTGGAGATGTGGACCGGCGTCGTCTACCGCCGTATCGTGGCGGATGGCGTGCTGGTCGAGCACGAGGGGCGCGAGCGCCTCGTACCGGCGGACACCGTCGTGCTGGCGACCGGCCAGCGCGCGGTCGCCGACCTCGCCGCCCAACTGTCGGGGCGCATCCCAGTCCGGGTGGTGGGCGGTGCCCGGGAGGCCGACGGGGTTGACGCCGAGCGGGCCATCGCCGAGGCGGCGCGCGCCGCGCTGCTGCTCTGAGCGGGAGGCCGCTAGGGCGCGGGGCCGGCCCGGCTGCAGAACCTCAGACTTCGACGCATTTGGCTTCTGGCGCGTCTCACCCGTTGTGCACGCCGGAGGTCCGCAGGCGGATCGAACCACCAGACGTGGTACCAATCACGACGACGACATACTGCAGGTGGTATGGTGAT
>JAJZZC010000163.1 GCA_021797775.1 Bacillota bacterium | reverse complement strand
ATGGAGCGGGCCGCCTCCCCCACCCACGCCATCACCGTCATGCGCGGGGTACGGATCCGCTCGCCGGGGCGAAGGCGCAGGTGCGTCGTCTCCTGGCCGACCTGCACATCGACACCGTCCGGCGCGGCAGTGAAGGAAGCGGACCATTGGCCGGGCCAGCCGACCGCCATCGTGAGGCCGGCCCCGGGAAACACGAGCCGGAAGTAGGGAAACGCGCCATCGCAGGGCCGCCCGCCGCGCGGCGCGAACGCCATCCCGTCACCGGCACGCAGCGGGGTTTCCTGCGGCGTGTACCCGTCCGCGTCGTAGAAGTCGCCATTGCAGTGGTGCAGGACGGGCGCGGCGCCCGCAAAGCGGGCGTCCAGCGCCCGGAGGTCCCGGATCAGAGGGGTCGGCTCGGCACCGTCATTGCTCAGCCACGCCGTCCACTCGACCACCGGGTAGTCGCGGTAGCTGACGCACTCCACCCGCACGGTGAGACCCGTGCCCGGGTCGTGCCCCTCGCAGACCGTCTCCACAAGGTTGGCGTCGAGCGCGCGGCTGCGGCGCGTGGGTCGCCAGTCCGCGGGGATGCCGGCGATGCGCGTACCGCCGTAGGTGAACGAGATCGGCGCGTCCGCGGGCGCAGCGAGGAACCGCCCCGTCCAGGACCGGATCCGCTCCATGTCCGCCAGCGTGGTCCACGCGGCGGGACGCGCACGCGGCACCAACGATCCCCCCCTCGGCAGCCGGCCACCCAGCGGCGCGACTTCGTGCCGGTGCGCGGCAGTCCTGCTATGGGTCCCGGCTGCGCCAGGGTCGCGTCGTTCCGGCCAGGGGGCTTAGGGGTACGAACGATGGTGCACACAGCCGCGCGGTGGTGGGCCAGAGCACCCCCGGTGCCCGCCACCGCAACGGCCGCACGATTGGTCCGGGGCGCCCACGGTGGCGGTGCACGGAGGGGCTGCCCAGAGCCGCCGTACGCCCCGGGTTGTCGCCGTGCGCTGCCAGCCCCTGTCGCTGAGGCGGTCTGCCGAGAACGCCGCGGTCCTGCCGGCTGCGCCAGGGGCGGCGGCCGGGCCCATGCCGCACCTTGGCACTCCTCACTGAACAGGCCACCCAGTCGACAGGAGAAACCGGGCAGGTCCGCCTCCCGCAGGGGGCACGTCCTCCCAGTCCCTGACACCTCCCACTGCCAGGGCCGGTGCTTGCACCGCAGTTCCGGTCTCTACGCGGATGCCAGGAGCCGCCTCTATGCCCTGGTCTCCCTCCCCGGGCTGCTGGCCCCACGCTGACGGGGATCCGCGCCCAACCGCTGGGACTCTCCCTCGCCGTAATGCGCACGGTGCGGATTTCGGCCATGCCGGCCACCTGTTGCGGTCGAAAACGGCACCCCGCCCGGTGTCTCCCCTCGCCGCTGCCCCTTGCGTCTGTGCCAAGGGCCCGGGACGGCACCCCGCTCCAAACAAGGGGCCGGTCTGAAGCGAATCGCGTGGCCGACCGGCTCCAAGTCCAAAGCAGCCGCGTACCCGCTTGGTGCTCTTCCTGACCGGCGGCACGGGGAGTGCGCCGTGCTCATGGACGCACCCCCCGTGTGTCAGCCCGTGGGCACGGCCGCCGCGCTGTCAGGGCGTCCCTGGCGTACCAAGCTGCACGTCGAGAGACGGCGCGAAGCTCAGGGTATCGAAGGTCGCCCTAATTCGCCCCTTGCCATTGAACGATCCGTTGTGGGACAGGCAGAATATACCGACCCAGCAACCGGCCATGTCCGCCGTCATGGCAGTGCCCGCCGCCGTCCAATGTGTGCCATCAAGCGAGGAGTACGCGGACCAAGTGGCCGCCTTGCGGCTGAGTCTAAGCCATACGGGCTTCAGTAGGTAATTCGCGTGTTTCTGCGTGTTGGGCCAAGTGAGGTACTTGGCGGCGATTAGCCCGTTCTGCGGCGGCGGCGACACGGGGCCCTGTTGATTCGGGGTCGGGCCGGCAGTCGGACGAACATTGGTGATCACACCATTGGCTCCAGAGGCACAGATCAGCACCATTGGCGCATCGTCGCTGAGATCACCGCGGGCCATCAGTCCGATCTTCGCCCACTGGCTCAGGTGTGGGCAGTCAAGGTTAGCTATGGACACGACACGGCAGGTGAAGGACCCCGCGCTGCTGGTCCACGGCAGCGCGGCGAAGGTACAATTGTCACTCGCGGACCATACATCCGCGCCGTCACCGATCATGGTCCAAGTACCGGCCTGTGACGTGATGTACCCTTTCGGCGGGTTGGAGGACGGAATTCCCACTCCCGCTTTGCTAGGCATCGTAAAGGTCACGGCAGTCGCGGATTGCGACGCGTGTTTGAGTTCCGCGAGCGTCTTGTTGGCCGTGTGGGCGGCATTCGCCATCTGGCTTTCGAACGCGTTAACGGCGCTGCTGGCTTGGTGAAGACCCAGCGGCGGGGACACCTTCTGCGCGGCGATTGCTCCCAGATAGTTGCCGATCAATCCGTAGGCGGAACTTGAGTAATACGCGAACGGCGGTGTGGAAAAGCCTCGATTGTCCAACGCCGGAGCGGTGAATGCCTGAACGTTCTTACCGCGGAGGGGCGGTGCCAGAGCTTCGACCAGGCGCGCCCAATCCGCCCAATACACCTTTTGGGGTGGGATCACGAGTTGCAGGCGGATAAGCGACTCTTGCCATGCCTTGCTGGTGGTCAGCCAGATGGCGAACGCCGCGGCCTCCGCGGGGTGCTTCGTGTTCACGCTGACCGCGTAGTAGTCCTGGCCGGTACGTGATGAACTGCCCTTTGGCCACTGAGGGTACGGGTAAAAGCGCCACTTGACCGCTTGCAGCGCCGTGGCGGCCATGGGCAACATCCAACTGCCCCAGGTGGGGCACACGACCTGGCCACTGAGGAAGGACGAGGGCTGTGTCACACCCGCGGTCGTAATCACACCGGCGGTGACCAGCGGAAAAAACCATTCGCCGAAGGCGCTCGCTTGAGCCGAATCCAGTGCGCAGCGGTCGGACCAATATCCCGCCGTCATCGAAGCGCCCCAGCCCTGCCACATGTATTCGCTGGGTGGCCCCCAGACAGAGTGGCCAATCCGGGGTTTGGAGCCGTGCTGAGTCACGGAGCGCCACAGGGACTCGGCTTCCTGATACGTCCAATCGCTCCCTGGCTCGGAAAGGCCAAGCGCGTCCACGACGGTCAGGTTCACGGGCACCGCGTTGATGGACAATTCCGCCGGTAAGGCAAAGACCCCTCCGTTCTTTACGTAGATTCCGAATTGCCCGGCATCGAATAGAGACGTATCGACATTATACTGCTTAAGGTACGGGGCGAGATTGAGATTGTACCCGGCGTCGATCATATTGGTTGGTGCGAAACCGGAATAGACGTCCGGTCCGGACCCGGCGACGATCGATGCCGCCACGCCACTGTCGTTGGACCATGGGCCCGTCGAGACGTCCACCCGGACGTCGACGCCCGGATTGGCCGCGCGGAAGGGTGCCGTGGCGTCGTAGAAGATACCGTCCCAACCGTTTGACCAGCCGACGCGCCACGGTTGCCAATCGAGCACTACCTTCCCCTTCCCGAAGGCGGACAGGGTCGCCGCCTTGGCCGGGGCGAGCACCGCGCCATCGGTCCAGGCCGCAAGCGCCAGGCCTGCGGCGCCGATCGTCAGCGCGCGCCGTCGAGAGACGCCACGTGGGGCGTTGCCGCCGTGCGAGCCGCGCGCGGTCCGTATGCACCGAGTCATCCCCCTCTTCAGGAAGCCGATCGGGGCCATCGATTCCCGGTAACGACGGGTGAGGCCGGGGCGAACAGTGTGTACGTACAAACGACCCCTGGCGTCCTACCTGGACCCTCCCACCTCCAGCATCGCCTTGGGGGTGTCAGGGGCGTGCCTTCGGTTGTCTTGGTGTACGTACAAACACGGCTCAACACAACGCCGCTAACGGGCGCTCCCCCGCCCCAAGTCCTGGGCGCGGGCCAGGGGCGTATGCCCCCTTCCCAGGCGTCCAGCCGCCCTCGTCTTTCGCACCCGTTTCAACCTGGATCTCGCAGTGTCAGGCGGACGCTGCAACCACCGAAGGACCCCGCGACGCGAGCGGGTGCGGTCGCGCCGAGGGGCCGGCCTCTGGGGCCAAGGCGACGGGCCGCCCCCTCTTGCAAGAGTCAGGAGCAAAGGACCGCCCCACCCGTGGCCCCGGGCTCAAGCCTAGCCCTCGCCCCCCCGTGCCCACTGGCCTGCGGCGGCCCGTCCGGCTTGCGCCCCACCCGCGCCCCGGAGGTCGCCCGCCACCGTCCCTGACCGCCGGTCGTGGGTCCGGGTCTACGGGCGCACGGGACGCTCGACCCCGACGCCCAAACGCTGAACCGGTCGCACCACTTCCGCTGGCCTCCCCCCATCTTGCTACGGACAGTCCGCTGGCTACGGCCTGTCCGGCCGGGGTGTCTATCCGAACAACCGGAGCACACTGCGCAACTAACACCAGGCCCACCCCCGCGCCCCCGGTGCTACACCCTTGAGTTCGCCGAGCCACCCGTATCCCCTCCCGCTGCTGACCCGGCATGCTGTACATAATTACCTGTCAGCCCCGGCGCCGCCCCCCCGGCATCGCTACGAAGAGCCACGCACAATGAGGCGAGCCGGGGCGCGTTCCCACTCCGGCGCCTGCCCCGGGTTAAGTAGCCGACGGACGGCTTCGCGCCCCATGGTGTAAACGGGAAACTCGACCGTCGTCAGCGGCGGCCGGCTGTAGTCGCTCCATTCGGCGTTGTCAAAGCCCGCGACCGCCAGGTCTGCGGGAACGCGCAGCCCCATTTCCTGGGCGGCCCGCAGGACGCCGTATGCCAGGCGATCACTCACGGCAAAGACAGCGCTCGGACGGTCCGGCCTAGGCAGCAGGTCCCAGGCGGCCTTGTAGCCGTCGGCCACGGCCCAGTCCGCCGCCCTCACCTCGCGCAACGGGACCCCCATCGCCCGCGCCGCCGCCTGCGCCCCGGCCAGTCGTGCGGCGGCGATGCCCCATGGCGGGCCAGGCGGAACGACGACTGCGATCCGGTGGTGCCCCCGTTCGACCAAATGGCGCACGGCGGCCGCTGCCCCGCCCTGGTCGTCGGCTGCGACAAACCTGTCTCCCAGGCTGTGGCAAGGGCCCAGTACGGCGATGGTCGGGCATCCGGCCGCGACCAGGGCTTCCGCCGCCCCGTCGTCGATCGCGCGCGGAAAGATCACCGCCGCCGAGACCAGTTGGGTGCGATAGAGGTCCGCCGCGCGGAATCCGTCTTGCGACACCGGCTGGATGACCACGCAGTACCCCGCCGCCGCCGCCTCGTCCGTCACCCCTGCGACCAGGTCGTGGGTCAGGTGGTGCCGTACCGACTCGCGCGGGGCCACGAAGAGCAGGGAGCGGGTGGTGCGCGTGCGCAGCGCCGCCGCGACCGCATTGGGTTGGTAGTCCATCTCGGCCATCACCGCCCGCACGCGCTCGGTCGTTGCAGGGGAGATGCGCGGACTGCCCTTTAGAATGAGCGATACCGTGTTCTGCGAGACGCCAGCCTTCCGGGCTACGTCCCGGCTGGTAACCCGGCGCGGCGAGCGTGAGGGAGCGGCCCCGCGCCCCGAGCCGCTCCCCTGGCGACCGTCCGCAAACCCCCGCCCATCCCGTTCCACGATCCCCTGCTCCGGGACGCCGGGGCTTCGGGACGCCCGGCGACGATCGCGACCACCCGGACCCGGCTCGGAGGTGCCGTCACCCGGTGCGCCAGCACCGCCGGTTCGCTCGCCGGCGCGCCCGTCCCGGTCCTCCGCGACGCCGCTCTGCCCACGGGCGCCCGCACCCGGCCCAAGCGTGACCTCGTGAAGCCCGGCCGCGCCCCCGTTCGCCCCGCTTGTCCAGCCGTCCAGAGCGGCGTGGTTCCTGCCCCGCCCGGACGGGGAGGGCGGCTGGCCCGCCCTGCCGGACGCCCCCGCACCACAGGAGCCGCTCCCCGCAGTCACCACCCCACACCTTCCTCCAGCGCCCGGTCGCGGTACAGCGATGGCGTGGACCCCGGGCGCAGCACGGCCGGTGCTTGCCTTCGAGGGAGCGCATGCACGGCGGTTCGCCCTCCCCGCGCGCGGGCGGCCCCTGCGCGGCCCCCCGCTGGGTACGGCCGCGGGCGCATCGGACGGCGAGGCTGGAGGCCCGCAACACCCCGCGGACGGCGGCGTCTCCCTACTGGGCCCCGCCGAGTTCCGGACGCCGCCACGCCGGGTCACGGTAGACGACGACCCCTTCGCGGGCGATCTCGCCGACGACGCTGAGTTCGCCGGCCCGGTCGGCGAACTCCCCCGGCGTCAGGCCGACCACGTCGGCACCCAACCGCGACACGCGCGCCCAGCGCGCGAACAACCACTCCAGGCGGCGCAGGTGCGGCCATTGGGCGAACGCGGCGCTGATCACCAGCACGTCGACGTCGCTGGTCAGCAGATGGTCCCCGCGAGCACGGCTGCCAAAGAGGATGACCGCCGAGAGCGGTACCTCGGCGCGCAGGGCGCTCACGAAGGCCTGCAGCGCCTGCGCGCTGTCGCCGTCCACGCACCGCGCGCCCACGCCCGGTAGGGTCGCATCCTGACGAAGCGTTGCGGACGGGCCAACCGTTAGAGCGTCGGCTCCCGGCACAGGTTCTCGGCCCACGCGATCACCGCCTCAGCGTCGCGGAGCAGTTCTGAGGCGAGCGCGCGGTTGTAGTGGAGCTCCGGCTGGCCTTGCGCCACGTCAGGGTAGCGGGAAGCGGTGTAGTGCGGCATCAGCCGCAGCATGGCGGTCTCGACCTCGGCCGGTGGGGTTTCACCCGTGCGCTCCGCGAGGAGCCGGAGGTTATGCGTCATGGGGGGGAGGGCACGCGTCCGTACCAGGACCGCAGCCTTAAGCGTCTTCTCCGCCGCTTGGTGGGCGAAGAAAACCCCGTGGCTGTACCGAGAGGTCGCCACCAGTTCCGCCGCCACATCGTGGTCGCGGGCGGCGCTGGCGAGCCAGGTCTCCGCTTCCCGCCTCATGGCGGGAGTATAGCGGATCGCACGGGGCGCGGGCGGCGACCGCGTAGGAGCGGCTGACGCCACTCACGCAAGGTTGCCCCGTGCACCTGGGCCCGTCCACGGGCAGCGGGCGCCAGGACCGGCGATATGACGAAGACGGCACCGCCCCCTGGGGCGGGACTGGAGCCGGGCCTTGGTGGAGGAGGGGGCGCGTGTCCCGGAGGACCCGGACCGGGAAGCGGGGCGGGGTCGAACTCCGTGCGCGGTGTATCCGGGTCCGCTTCGATGGCGGACACCGGGATGGCCGTCATCCGGGGCGTTCGCGGGACGGGTGGGAGCAGGGAGCGGCGACGGGGCGGCATGGGCGACACCGTTTCTGCAGTCGCGTTAGGAGGGGGACACGACACTCGGCACCACAGGGTCCGCGCACCAAGGTCCGCAGGGCGTCTGGCGCCGGGACACGAGCGGTTCACCAGGGCGCGGAAGGTACGCTGACGGGTACCCGCGGCCCGGCCGTAGCTCACCGTTCCAGCGCTAGCCACCTGCCCCGGTCGGCGTTGGCGGTTGGTACCCTTCGTTTACTGGTTTACTGTTTACTGACTGCGGCACGGACGCCCACAGACTGCCACTACCCGCCGGCCGGTCGACCGACGCCCGCGTGCCACCACCCAAGGGATCTCGGCACCCAGCGGCTGGCCTGACGAGGGCGGGGAGGGCGCGGACCGGCCCTCGCCCTCCCCGCGGCCGGTTTCCTTGCCCGGCGCACCGCTCCCCGTTTCCGGCAGCATCCGCCGCCCTACCCTTCGATCCCGGTCGCCCGCAGCTTCTCGCGCACGTTCACCACGCGCCCCTCGGCCGAGGCGTCGATGGCGGCGAAGAGCATGGCCGCGCTCTTGATGTTGTCGCCGATCTCCGTCTCGGGCGCGGGCCCCTCGCCGGCGAACCAGCGCAGCGTCTCGTCGATGACGTGGAGGTGGCCATCCCACTGCGGCTGCACAGGATCCACCTCGTCGGTGGTGACCCGGCCGCGGGCCTTGTGGCGCACGACGCGGACGATCTGGTCCGCGCCGACGGAGACGGCGCCGTTCTCGCACTCCACCCGGTAGTACTCGCCGTGCCACCCGTTGAGCCGCGCCGCCGCGAGCCCAGAACCCTCGTAGTTGCCCATGACGCCGTTGGTCATCTGACAGACGAACTGCGCCATGCACTCGCCATCGAACGACGACTGGTCCTCCGGCCGCCATTCGCGGCCCGCGATCCACTCGCAGTCGGCCTCCGCCAAGTTGCGCAACTGGTCGAAGTGGTGGACGGAGCCCTCGACCAGGAGCGAATGGCGGATCTCGTGCCGGAAGCGGCCCCAGGCGTAGCGCACGCGGTAGTCGTCGGCAAAGCGCGACATGATGTAGCGCGGCCGGCCCAGCGCCCCATCCCGCAGGACCTTCTTCACCGTCATGATGCGCGGGGTATAGCGGTAGTTCTGAATCACCGCCATCTTCACACCCGCGGCGCGCACCGCACGGTGGACGTCGACGCAGGCCTCCCACGTATCGGCGATGGGCTTCTCGCTGAACACGGCCATGCCGTGGGCCACCGCCTGCAGGATGGCCGCGCGGTGGTGGGCCGGCGGGATGACCACGATCGCGAAGTCGGCCTCCGTGGCGGCAAAGGCGTCCTCCATGCGCGCAAAGCGCGCCGTCGCGGGCAACTGCAAGAAGTCGGCGGCGTCGTGCAGCACCTGCGGGATGACGTCGCAGAGGCCCACGATCTCCATGCGGTCGAAGAACCTTGGGAGCATGCGCCGGATCCAGCCACCGGCCATCCCGCCGGCCCCGATCATCAGCGCGCGCAGCTTCGGCAACCGTCTCGCCTGCCTCTCCGTGGGGTGGGCCGCGCGCCCGCGGAGCGGATGGACCCGCGCGCGGCTAGGTCGAGCCCCCCACGCGCCGCGGGCGCGGCCACCAGCGTCAGCACACCGGCCACCCGGGCGGCGACCGCCGCGCACTGCCCGGTCAGCCGGGTCGTCCAGTATTGCACCAGCCCGCCCCGGCACCTGCCGCCACCCGTCACCCGCCGGCCGTTGAGGCGCAGGCTGGCCAGCCGGTCGGCCAAGGGATAGCGCACGATCCCGCACCCGGTCTGGTCCACCGGGGGCCCGGTGAAGGTGAGGCCCAAGCGCCCGCGCCCGGTGGCCGTGTGCCCGTGCCAGAGCCCGCGCGGGACAAGGCCACCGCCCCCGGCCGCCATCCCCATGCCGCCCGCGGGGTCCACCCCATGCGCCACGACCGCGCGGAACACGCCCGGCGTCGCGCCGACCGCGACGCCCACGAAGGTGGAGCGGTGGGGACGGGCGGCGATCTCCATGCCGACGATCCGGTCGCGCACGACACCGCCCCGGGAAACGGGCACCCGCGCGAGACCGACCGCCAGCGCAAGCACCGCGATCGCACGGAACGCGCACGTCACCTGCGCAATGCCCCGGTCCCCCCACGGGTCTTGGCACCGCTGCGTCATGGCGTCGGGGGGGGTGGGTCCCCCCGACCCTGCCCCATCCGTGCGCCAGCGGCAAGCGCCGCTTCCCCGGCGATCAGGGGCCTCCTGCCCCCGCTGCGGCTCCCGAACGGGACCATCATCTGAGACCTCCGTAGAGGCCACAAAACCGAGGACGGTCGCGGGCCGGAGGCCACCGGGCGCAACACGCTGCGGGGGCACGCCCCGGCTGCCTCCCGCGGGCCCCTTGTGCCCCGGTATCGTTTCGTTCATACTAAACGTTGTGATCACACCGTACAGAGGGGATGCCGTACGGAGGAACCGCTGGCCGCGGCCCGTGCACGCCTGATCGACGCCTTGGGCCGGCAGAGCGCCTTCTGGGGCGTCGGCAAGGTCGTCGGACAGCTCTACGCGGTGCTGTACCTGGCCGAAGCGCCCGTCAGCCTGGGCGATCTGGCGGCAGCCCTCGGTGTCACCAAGGGCAACGTCAGCGTCGCCATCCGCACCCTGCAACAGCTCGGTATGTGCCGGCGCGTGGTGCGCCCCGGCGATCGCCGCGTCTTCTTCGAGGCCGAGCCGGACTTCTGGCTCATCGCCCAGCGGGTGCTGGAGCGGCGGCAGAAACCCGAGTTCGATACCTCGTTCACCCTGGTGCGCGAGAGCCTACGGGTCGCGCGCCAGGCCGGCGATTGGGACGATCAACGGTTTGCCGCCGAGCGGCTGCAGGGGCTGGTGCAGTTCTACGACGAGTTGGACGCGGTCGTGGCGGCACTCCTGGCCCTGGACCCACGGCGGCTGCGCCTCGCGGCACGACTGCTGGCGCGGTTGGGGCGTCAGCCCGCTGCCAGAACCGCGGGGAGGCGGGGACGATGAGGGTAGCGGTGACCGGTGGTACAGGCCTCGTGGGCCAGGCGCTGGTGCGGGCCCTCCACGGCGACGACCACGACGTCCTCGTGCTGTCGCGGCGGGGGAATGCGGGGCCTGGCGGCGTGCGGACAGCCAGGTGGCCGGGCGCGGAAGGCGGGGGCGGAACCTGGTGGCGCACCCTGGAGGGAGCGGACGCCGTCGTGCATCTGGCGGGCGAGCCCATCGCGGCGCGCCGCTGGGACACGGCGCAAAAGGAACGCATCCGCGCCAGCCGTACGCGGGGAACACGCGCACTGGTCGAGGGCATGAGCCAACTGCAACGGCCGCCCGCCGTCCTCATCAGCGCCTCCGCCGTCGGCTACTACGGCCCCTGCGGCGATGCAGTCATCCACGAGGACGCGCCCCCAGGGCGGGACTTCCTGGCCGAGGTCTGCGTGGCGTGGGAGGCTGAAGCCGCGCGGGCCGAGGCGCTCGGCACGCGCGTGGCGGTGCTGCGCCTGGGTCTGGTCCTGGCCGCGCACGGCGGCGCGTTGGCGCGCATGCTGCTCCCCTTCCGGCTCTTCCTGGGCGGGCCGGCGGGAACGGGACGCCAATGGGTCGCGTGGATCCACCTGGACGACGCCGTCGGCCTGATGCGCTGGCTGCTCACCACGCCGGACGCACGCGGTCCGTTCCACGCGACCGCGCCGCAGCCCCTGACCAATCGGGACTTCAGCCGGGCGATCGGCCGCGCCCTCGGGCGGCCGTCCTGGCTGCCGGTGCCCGCCGCCGCCCTGCGCCTGGCTCTGGGGGAGATGGCCGAGGCCCTGCTGCTGACCGGCCAACGCGCCGTCCCGGCGCGGGCGCTCGCCGGGGGGGTTGGCTTCCGCTACGCGGACGCGGACGCAGCGCTGCGCGCGGTGCTGGGGCGGTGATGCGCTGGCGGCAGCCGATTCCGGAGAGGCGGGAACGCGGGCGGAGTCCCTCGAGGTAGGTGCACGGGCGTGGGCGGACGGGGCGGGTTGGTCCGACGCAAGCCCGCAGGCCCGTCACGCCATCGGCGGCGACCCCGTCGAACAGGACCGAGCGACTGGACCGGGCACAACGCACAGGGCCGCCGCGCCTGAGGCGACGACGGCCACGGGCACACGCCCGCAACACGGCCGCCCCTCACCCAGCCAAGGGGCCGCCCAGCCCGGTCAGCGGAGCCTCGCGGACCCGCGGGCGCTACCCGTCGGGCTACGGCTGCTCGATGGTCCCACAGCACGGGACGGGAGGACCGTGATCGCGCCAGGCGGCCCGGGTCTCAGCCGCGGCCCTGCCCCGCCTGGGCGCACCCGCACCATGGCCCAGGCGGCCGCCACGGCGGCGATGATCGCGACCAGGACCAGGACGGTACTCAGGTGCAACCGCCAACGCATGAGGCTCAGCCTGCACGCCGCTCGCAGCCTTTATCCTGAATCTCGCAGTGTCAGGCGGGCGCCGCTGCGCAGAAGGACCCCGCGACGCGAGCGGGTGAGGGCGTGGCGAGGGGCCGGCCCCTGGGCAGCAAGGCGACCGGCCGCCCCTTTGCGAAAGTCAGGTTT
>JAJZZC010000162.1 GCA_021797775.1 Bacillota bacterium | reverse complement strand
CCCCTGCGGCGCCGTCCCCGCCGCCGGGCAGGCCGCCGTGTGCGGCAGCCCCGCCACGATGCGCAGCACGCACAGCGCGTCCACCGCGCTCGGCGTCCCCCCGTCGCTGCCCGAGACGTCGAACAGGTCGTACGTGTACCCCTTGCTCAGCGTCGCGCTCTGCCCGCCGGGGTTGCTCACCACCACGTCCACCGCCGCTTCCATCCCCGACACCCCGGGACACGCCGCCGTCGACCCCAGACCCGCCACCGCCCGCAGCACGCACAGCGCGTCCACCGCCGTGACCTGCCCGCTCCCCGTCACGTCCCCCAGCACCCCGTACGCCGGCACCTCCGCCGTCAGCGCCGTCCCCGCGCTGTTCACCTGCACCCCCGTCGCCGCCGTCCCCCCGAAGGTCACCGTCGCACCCGCCAGCAGGTTGCTCCCGCTGATCGTCGCCCCCGTCGCCCCGCCCGGCCAGCCGCTGCTCGGGCTGATCCCCGTCAGGCTCGGCGGCGGCGCCACCTCCACCTGACCGCCATACCCCGTCGCCGAGATGGGGTTCCCCGAGCTGTCTGTGAAGGTCACGACACCGATACCCAGGGGGCTCGTGGTCCCCGCCGCCACCCCGCTCCCCACGGCGAAGGTCACGCTCGCCAGCGGCTCGCTCCCGCTCAGCCCGGGGGTCGAGGCCCCCGTGATGCGCACGTCCCCGCCGGCGTAGCTGCTGTTGCAGAGCGACCCGCTCTCCCCCGTGCACCCCGTCACGGTCAGCACCGCGGGGTTATAGGTCAGGTCCGCCGTCCAGGAGCCCAGACCCGCCGCTGGCGCGACCGCCTGCACCGTCACCGTCAGACTGCCGCCCGGTGCCGCCACGCTGTCCGTCGGCTGCACCGCCACCCCCGGGCAGTCCGCCGCCGGGCAGGTGGACTCGTAGGTGAACTGATCCGCCGCGGAGGTGGCGCTGGTGCCCGCCGGCGTGGTCACCGTCACGTCCACCGTGCCGCTGCCCGCCGGGGAGACGGCCACGACCTGCGTGCCCGCGCTGTTCACCGTGAAGTGCGCGGCCGCGGTCGCGCCGAAGTCCACCGCCGTCGCCCCGCTGAAGCCACTGCCGGTGACGGTGACCTCCGTGCCGCCCGCCGTGGGGCCGCTGGCCGGCTGGCTCAGCCCGCTGACCGCGGGCGGCGAGGCGGCATTCACCGTCAGGCTGAGCTGCGCTGTCGCCGTCTGCTGGGGCGAGGAGCTGTCCGCCACCTGCACCGTGAAGGTGCTCGTGCCCGCCGCCGTCGGCGTGCCACTGATCGTTCCGGCGCTGGACAGGCTCAGCCCGCTCGGCAGGCTGCCATTGGTCACGCTCCAACTGTAGGGCGCGGTGCCGCCGCTGGCCTGCAGCGTCTCTGTGTAGGCGGACCCCAGGGTCGCCGACGGCAACGGCGAGGTGGTGGTGATCGCCAGAGGCACGGCCACGGTGGCCATGGTGCTGGCACTCACGCTGGTCTGGGGCACGCTGGCCGTCAGCGTCACGTCGCCAGTCTGTGAAGGGGCCGTGAACGTGGTGCCGTACGCGCCTGAGGCCCCGGTCGTCAGGGTCTGGGATCCCAGGTTCCCACCCGTCGCCGTCAAGTAGACGGAGACGCCGGCCAACGGCTGCCCCCCCGTGCTGTACACGGCCCCGCTCACCGTGGCCGCACCCCCCGGCGCGATGACCGCCGGCGTGACCGTGATGGTCACCGCGCCAGGCGTGTTGGTCGCGGAGGACGAACCGGACCAGCGCCAGGTGTCGCCCAGCTCGCCGAACTGGCTGAATCCGCCGAAGAGGAGAATCCCGCCCCCGGTCGGGTCCGGCGCCAGGCCGAAGTCACCCCGAGGCGCCGGGGACTGGTTCGGTAGCAGCTCCGTCCAGTTGGAACCGTCCCACTGCCAGGTATTGTTGAAATTGCCGTTGAAACCGAAGACTGCCCCACCCCCGAACAACAGCACCCCACTGGGGGTCGGTACCATGCCCGCCGCGTCCAGCGGGGGAGGGGAAGTCGTCGGCGTCGCCTGGCTCCACGCCGTCCCGTTCCACACCCACGTGCTGTTCAGGTCCCCGCAGGACTGCAAACCGCATTGCACCCCGCCGAAGAGCACCAGGGTACCGTTCTTCGCGTCGTACGCCATCGCCGGATACAGGCGTCCCGGGGGCGACACCGCTGTGCTGAGCCGCGTCCAGTCGCTGCCGTTCCACGCCCACGTGCCATCCAACCCTGTGGACTGGCAGCAGCCGCCGAACAGAATCACCTCTTGCAGCGCGGGATCATACGCCATCGCGGCCCCGTAGCGGGCCAGGGGTGAAGTGCTGGGGCTGGCCTCGGTCCACTGTTGCCCGTTCCACAGCCATGTGTCACCGCACAGTCCCGTCCGCGTCTGGCACCCAATGCCGCCGAACAGCACCACGTCACCTGTCGCGGCGTCGTAGGCCATGCTGGCGTCCATGCGGGCGGGCGGAGACGCCGTCCCCGTCGCATTCGCCCAGGACGACCCGTTCCAGACCCAGGTCTCGTTCGAGAACGGGCCCGGCTGCTGCGCGCCGGACTTCCAGCCCGCCCACGCACCGTAGATCTGCTCTCGCGGCGTCGGACAGCCGGCCCGCACATGCCCCGCCACGCAGGGGGCACCGCTGCGCTTTGCCGGCGACAGCAGATAGCCGCTGCCGCCAAAGAGGACCACCGTCTGGTTGCCCGTGTCCGCGGCCATGCTGGCGCCACTCATTGGGGGCGGGGACGTCGCGGGATCGAGCGCCGCCCAACTCGGACTCGATACCCCGCTGACCACGGCGACCGTGGCCGTGGCGGCGACGGCCGGCGAGGTGCCCAGCACGCCCGCGCTGATCGTGACGTCCTGGGGGCTGTCCGGGGCCTGCCAGACCGGGCTGGCAAACACACCGGACGAGTTCGTGTAGACGTCGCAGAGGAAACAGAAATACTCCATGCCGCCGCCCGCGGCCTGCACCTGCACCACCGCGTTGGGCACGGGGTTCCCGTTTGCGTCCTGCACCACGCCCGAGACCGCCGAGGTGGCCCCCACCGGCACGGTCGTCGGACTCATGCTGACCGTGATGCTGGCGGCCGCGGGCGTGATCGCCAGCGACTGCGTCGCGCTCTCGGTCTGGCCCCCCATCACCGCCGAGGCGCTGATGGTCGCCGTCTCCCCGGACCCGCCGGTAGGCGCCGTATACGTCGCGAAGAAGCCTCCGAACTGGTCCGTAGACACTGTCGCCGGGCTCACCGTGCCGACAGAGGCCGAAAGGCTCACGGTCACCCCGGCGACGGCGTTCCCTGAGGCCGAAAATACGCTTCCGTTTATGTAGGTACTTGCCCCGGCGGGGACGCTGGGCGCCGTGTACATGCTGACCGGCGGGGGAGCACTGGGCGGCGGGGTGTTCGCCTGCGCGATAGAGAGCGTGGCGCTGGCGGTAGCCCCCTGACTGTCCGTCACCTGCACGCTGAACGGTGCCGGCGGCGTCTGAAGAGCATCCGCGTTGCCGCTGATGATACCCGTTGCGCCATCCAGACTCAGCCCGGCCGGGAGCGCGCCGGACGTGATCGACCAGGAGTAGGGCGGGCTCCCCCCGGAGGCCAACAATTCCGCGTCGTACGCCTGCCCCAACGTGGCTCCCGGCAGGGCCGCCGTGGCCACCGTGAGGCTGATGCTCTGCAGCGTCGTCTCGGCGATCATCGTGCCCCAGTTCATCGGGTCGCTGGCCGTCGCCGCGTATTCAGCGGCGACCCACACGTTGCTCGGATTGGACGGGTCGACTCCGGCGCCCGAGTAGTCCCCCCAGCGCTGGGCCCCGCTGGAGCAGTCCAGTCCACAGTAGGTGGCCCATCCCTGCTGCAGGACCTCGGCGGCGGTCAGGGCCTGCGCCGTGCTCCCCGCCGGCTGATCCGCCACCGCGACGCTGGGGTACTGCGTGGCCGAGGAGAGGGTGAATGGGACGATCAGGTTGCCCTGGGCGTCCAGGGCCACCGCGGGGTAGTACAGATCCGTCCCCTGGGCCGCCGCGTCGAACTCCTGCAGCACGGTGGGTCCGGCGGAGCCGGAGGTCGACACCTCCACCAAGCGCATGCAGGAGTGGACGTTGCTCCCTCCTGGCGGCACGCAGGCGTCGTTGCCCCCGGTCCACAGCAGGCCGTTCTGCCACACGGCAGACAGGAAGCGATCGTCGTCCGTGTCAATCGCGGGGCCGCCGTTCGGCTGGACGGCGGGCGGCGGCGGCGCCGTCGCGGCGATCGGCAGGTCCGTCTCGCTGTAGTTCACGTCTTGCTGCGCCGGCGTCCCGGTGATGGCCACAATACCGACGGTCGGCTGGGATTGCGTCTGCACCAGGTCCGTCGGGTCGGCGTTGTTGTACACGACGTACTGCGTGGCGGACGCCGTCAGTTCCTGCACGGGCACGAGCCGGAAGCGCGTGGGGTCGGGGCCGCCGAAGAGTTGGGCCTCGGGTACGGTGCTGGCCCCGCTCAGCATGCTCGCCTTCTGCAGAACCCACGTCTCCTGCCCGGAGAAAGAGGTGCCGAAGCCCGCAAAGTCGTTCCACGAGATCGCCACCAGATTGCTGCTGACCCCGATCATCGGCTGGTCATACAGTGTGCCGTTGCTGTTCGCGGTAACCTGATACGTATACCACGCCCCGGTGGGATCGGACGTCGCCGACACGGCCACGAACACCTGGTTGTACGTCAACGACGGGTCCGAGGCACTCGCGGAGGCGATCCAGCGACCGCTCTGCGCGTCGTACATGATCCGCACATCGAAGGCGCCGTACCCGGAGTCCTCGCCGGGCACGCCGAAGAAGCTGTTGAGGTCGAAGGCGCTCACCAGTTGGCCCGCTTTGGTCCAGATCGAGCCCGTCGCGTTGTCGAACTCGACCACGTCCTGCGGTCCAGCGGCCACCTGCGTATCCGGCGGCACCAAGGCCTGGCCGGGACCAACCGTGGCGATCTGCTGGTCGAGCCCCATGCCGGGGAACACGGCCTCTACGGAAGGGCTGGGGCCCACCGGTGCGCGGGCGGCACGCGTCACGCCCCGCGGGGCGGCGCTCTGGGCCGCCCCGCTGCTCACCGCCGGGCTGCTCGCCGTGGAATGGATGGCCACGGTGGCCACGGTGAGCCGGCGGCTCGCCGCCACCTGTGCCGCCTGGGCCCGGGCGGCGGCCAACGCCGCCGCGCTCCGGGGGTGGAACGGAATGGCTCGCCGCGGCGCAAGCCGTTTGAGGATCACCGCTGGCTTCAGCGCCCGTGCCGAAAAGGTCCCGCTGCGCGGCGCCATCCCGTACCGCGCCGCGGGAAGCCCCTTGGCGACGGACGCCCCGGCGGCGGCCGACACACCGGGCGCCGCCAGAGCCACCGTGCTGAACACCGCCTGCACCAGGGCCAGGGCGAGGGCCAGTGCCGTCAGGACCCGTGCCGCTCGCATGCGCCGCCGCTGAAACCCCCGCCCTGCCATGGCTCCTGCCCCCGTTCGCCTTGACTGCGCTACCCGCGCCTTCCCGTCCCGCCGCCGTTAGGGAGCCTTGTGGTTGATCACCTCGGCCAGAGCCTGGGCGACCTGCGCCCGGGTGGCCGGCCGTGTCGGCGCGAATACGTGGCCCGGCAAGGTGCTCATGTAGCCGGCACCCACGGCGGCGGCTACGGCCTCCTTGGCCCAGATCGCCACCTGCGCCCCATCGCTGTACGCCGGGGCCTTGCGCGGCGCGCTGAGTTGGAGCGCCCGCGCCAAGAGCGTGGCCAACTGCTCGCGTGTGATCGGGGCGCCGGGACCGAAGGTGGTCGCGTTGAGGCCGCGGATCAGGCCGGCGTGGACCGCGGCGGCGACGTACGGGGCGTACCAGGCCCGCGCGGGCACGTCGCGGAAGGGCGGCGTTGCCTTCGTCGGCCGCAGCCCGAGCGTCAGGACGAGCATCTTGGCGAACTCGGCGCGCGTTACCGCGCCGTTGGGCCGGAAGGTGCCGTTGGGGTAACCCGCGACGATCCCCGCCCCCAAGAGCCGGTCGATGTACGGTCGGGCCCAGAAGTGCGGCGGGATGTCCGAGAAGCGGGTGGTGTTCGCCAAGACCAGCACCGTCTGCCGGCCCTGGAGGAGCACCTGGACCGTGCCGGAGGCGCCACGCACCGCCGTGGGCAGGTACACCGAGGGTCGGCCGACCTGCCAGACGGACAGCCGCAGCGGGGAGAGTCCGTGCAGGGCGGAGGGGGCATACCGCAGGGTCGCCACTTGCGGCCGGGTCAACAATGCACCGGTCACCCGGAACAGGGAAGAGGCCGCGTGTTCCAGTGGCGGCAGCAACGCGGTGGGTATGACCTGGCTCTCGCTGACCGAAACCTGCACCGGCACCAGGAACAGCCCGTGCACCGGCTCTGCGGGGACGATCAGCCGGAAGGCGCCGTCGGGAGTGGTGACCAGCCCGAACTTCGCCGGGGGCGGCGAGATCGCCGGCTGCTGCGCGGCCGGCTGCTGCGTGACGGCGCAGAAGTACACGACCGTCGCGCTGCACACGGGCAGGCCGCTGGTGGCCGTCGTGGTCGCCGGCGCCGGCACCGTCACGGTAAAGACCTGCGTGGCCGTCATGGGGCTCGGGAGGGAGCTGTCCGCCACCTCGACGGTGATGCGGAAGGTCCCCGCCACCGTCGGCGAGCCGGTGATCGCGCCCGCCGCGCTCAACGTCAACCCCGGCGGCAAGGCGGACCCGGCGGCCACGCTCCACGTGTACGGCGGCGTACCGCCAGTAGCCGCCAGGGTGGCGCTATAGCCGCTGCCCAGGGTGCCTCCCGGCAGTTGTTGCGCCGTGGTGATGCTCAGGCCGGACACCGTGCCAAAGGTGTAGCCGTCCGTAGCGCTGACCGCCGGACTGGCCGCCGCGCTACTCGCCGTCAGTTGGTCGGTTCCGCCGTCGGGCAGCCGAGCCGGCGCCGTATAGACGATGCGGAGTTGCCCCGCGCTGTCGGTCGTGAAGGCGGCCGGGGTCCCCGTGAGCGCCGTGCCCGCGACGCTGGCGCTGCCCCCGTCCGCGGCGGGCGTCAGGGCGAGGTACACCACGGCGGCGGGCAGGGGCTGCCCCGTGGCGTTGTCTGCGGTCAGGGTCACCGTCACGCTTTGGCCGGCGGCGAGGGAACCGCTGGCGGCCACCGGCGAGGGACTGAAGGAGAGCGTGTCGCCAGCCACCAGGGTGGTCGTGGCGAACGCCACCTGTGCCGTGTTGCCCTGGGTCATGCCCGCCACGTCGGCCGTCGCGGTGACGGTTCCCACCGCCGAGGCCGTCAGGGTCGCCGTCGCTACCCCGGCGCTATCCGTCGTGGCACTGGGGGGCGTGATGCTCCCCGGCGCCGTCGCCGAGAAGCTGACCGGCACACCGGACATCGGCTGCCCGTTCTGATCCAGGACGGTGGTGGTAATCGTCACGGCGGTACCGACCGCCGCGCTGCTGCTGCTGGCCGTGGTGGTTTCCGTGGTGGCGCTCTGCGCGCTCACCGCCGCCACGGTGTACTGGCTCAGGTGCGGCAGCAGGGCGGTCAGGGTCCCGTCCTGGACGCTCAGGATGGTGACGCCCGCGTCCGTCCACACGGCGGGCGACAGGCTGGTATCGAGCCAGAACACCTCCGGCGTGGCGCCGGCGGGAACAGCGGCGGCGTTGAACGGAAGGGTGATGGTGATGTCTTCGTTCGTCGCCGTGTTGCTATCATTGAATAGGGTGCTCGCCAGCGTCCCGTCGGGGTTGGTGAAGTCCACCACCGGGCCCACGAAGACCGCGGCCGTCGGCGTGGTGGGCACGGCCGTCACAAGCAGCACGTCGGGCTTGCCGCTCAGCAGCTGGATCGCTTGGCCGGTGGACTCCACCACGGCGTAGATGGCACTCGCCACCGTCGCCGCCCCGCTCTGCCCGCTCAGTTGCAGCACCAGCGCGGACAGGCTCGCCGGCCCCCCCGTGGGGCTCTTGACCGTGACCGTCGTCCCGCTGGAGCCGGGCTGCAGCGGCGTGGGCTGGGGAACCTCGGGCACCGTCGGGCTGCCGTTGGTGTACACACTTGCCGCCACGCTGGGCGTGGCGGCCGGGGTGCTGCGGTAGCTGACCGCGACGCTGCCTCTCTGCCCGTCCGCCGAGGCCGTGACCGTGTCCGTCTCGGCGGTGGCGTCGGTCAGCAGAACGCTGACCTGGCCGGCCATGTCGGTGGTCCCGGAGGTGCTGGAGAGGCTGCCGGCCCCACTGGTGGCGAAACTCACCGCGACACCCGGGTCGGGCGCGCCCCCGGAGGCGGTGACCGTGGCGGTGATGCGCACGGCCTGCCCCACCAGGGCCGCGGGGGGCGCCGCCTTCACGGCGACCGCGGCGATCGGCGCGGGCGACACCTGGATCGTGGCCGTCCCCTGCACGCTGGTGCCGGCCACCGCCGCCGTGACCGTAACGGACTGCGGTGTGCTCGGCGCCGTGAAGCTCGCCTGGAAGCTGCCGTCGGGCCCCGTCGCGACGCTGGTGGGAACCACCGCGCCGGCCGAGGCGCTCAGGTCCACGGTCGCGCCTGCGACCGCGTTGCCGAACGCATCCACCACGGTCCCGCTGAGCGTCGCCGTCTGCCCGCTGGTCACGGCGCTGGGACTGGCCGTCACCGTCACCGCTTGGGGTGCTCCTGCCGTCACCTGGACCGTCGTGCTCGCGCTGGCGCTCGTCTTGGCCACCTGCGCCGTCACCGTGACGGCCCCCGGGGTCGTCGGGGCGGTGAGCGTCACGCTGAAGGCGCCGCCGCTATCCGTCGTGGCGGTGGCCGCGCTCAGCGCGCCCGCCGACGCCGTCAGGTCCACGGTCGCCCCCGACACCGCATTCCCCGCGGTATCGGTCACCTGACCGCTGATCGTGCTCTGCCCGCCCACGGTGACCGTGGCCGGTGCGGCCTTGAGGGTGACCCCGGCCGGGACACCCGGGTTCACCTGGATCGTGGCCTTCCCCTGCACGGTGGTGCCGGCCACCGCCGCCGTGACCGTAACGGACTGCGGTGTGCTCGGCGCCGTGAAGCTCGCCTGGAAGCTGCCGTCGGATCCCGTCGTGACGCTGCTGGGAGCCACCGTGCCGGCCGAGGCGCTCAGGTCCACGGTCGCGCCCGGCACCCCGTTGCCGTACTGATCCACGACCTTGCCGGACACGGTGGCCGTGCCGGCCACGACCACGCCGGCAGGCGCCTGGAGGGTGACCTCGGCCGCGGGGCCGGCCACCACGAGCACACTGGCCGATCCTTGGACCGTCGGCGAGGTGCCGGGAACCGCCGCCGTGAGGGTGACCTTCCCCGTGGTGGTGGGCGCGGTGAAGGTGGCGCTGAACCCGCCGTCCGCAGCGGAAGTAACGCTGGCGGGCGCCAGCGCCCCCTGCGAGGCGTTGAGCTGCACGCCTACCCCGGATAGGGCGGTGGACGCGCTGCCGTACACCGCCCCCGCGACGCTGGCGCTGAGGCCCGCGCCGACCGTCGCCGGCGCGGACAGGGTCACGGAACTCGGTGTTAACGTGACGGTGCCCGGGAACGGCGTAGCGGATATTGGGTTTGTGTTCGAATCAGTGAAGGTAGTGATGGTGACGCCTAGCGGGGAAGTGTCCGGGAGTACGGAAGCCGTGGTGGCAGCCTGGAAGGTGATGGTGGCCAGGGGGGTATTCCCACTCAACCCAGAGGTGGATGCGCCGGTAACGCGTACCTCGTCTTTGGTATAGGCGGGATTACAGATGGATCCGTTTTCCTGCTTGCAGCTGGACACGCTAAACAACGCCGGGTCATAGCCAATGTCCGCCGTCCACGCGCTCAAACCCGCCACCGGGGCGATCCCCGCCACGGTGACGGTGAAGCCGCCGCCGAGTGCTACAGGGTTATCGGCAGGCTGGATCGCCACCCCGGGGCAGTCCGCCGCCGGGCAGTTCGTCTCGTAAGTGAACTGGTCGGCCGCGGAGGTGCGGCTGGTGCCCGCTGGCGTGGTCACGGTGACGTCGACTGTGCCGCTCCCCGCGGGGGACACGGCCGTGATCTCCGTGCCCGCGCTGTTGACCGTGACGTCCGTGGCGGCGGTGGAGCCGAAGTCCACGGCCGTCGCCCCGCCGAAGCTGCTTCCGGTGATCGTCACCTGCGTGCCGCCCGCCGCGGGGCCACTGGCCGGCTGGCTCAGCCCGCTGACGCTCGGAAGGGAAGGGGTCCCGGCCAGGACCAGCGGCGGCGCCAAGGTCAGAAGCAGAAGGGCAATGATGCTGCACAGCGCAACCGGCCGCGAATGCACGCAAGCCCGCAAGAACACCTCTGCACCTCCATCCTTGATGCGCAACCCTAAGCGGGGCAAACCCATGCCGCGGGAGTTCCCCATACCGGCAGGTACGCGCCACACGGCATAAGCATCAAGAAGGGACCAGCGCACGCGCCGCCGTTTCGTGGGCAGTCGCACACTCACCCACCACCGGCAGTGGGCCCCACGGCCTTTCCCGCGGGAGGGCGTGGCTGGTCACGCTGCCGCCACCGCACCTCCACGGCTCGCTTTGTAAGCTCAAAGACTCTGGAGGACGGAGAAGCGCTCCAAGACAAGACAGACCTGCACGGCACCAACCACAAGACCCCCACAGGGGGTAGCCGGTCGCGCCACTCGCTTCACCACACCGGCAAGGCGCCCGCATGGCCAGTGCGGATCATCAGCTCTCTACCTGTGCTCATCGTTCTTCCAGAAACAGGAGCAGCACCACTCCATCGGGCTATGTTCTGGCTAAGTCGAGCGAAGGGCTCACCAAAGGAAGACCCTACCCTACCGCATCCAGGGGATCACGGAGAAGCAGCCCTCTATCGGGCTGTGCCCCGGCTATGTCGTGTGGAGGGTTCGGCGAAGGGCTCCCCTCCCCCTGCCGCATCCAGGCGATCGCGGAGAAATTTACCGTTGGCGGTCCATGCCGTCGGCCAGAGCCCAAGCGGGACGCGTGTCGCCGTACCCCCCTTGCTCCCCCGCTGCCCACGGCCGCTCGACGCACGAAGGGCGGTCCGCGCACCAGTGCGCGGGGGCGGTGGGCCGATCCCCGTGGCCGGCTACGGTGTTGTGGTAAGAGGCGGGCCGCCGTGGGCCCCCCCTTCCGCGTGCCAAGACCCGTCGCTGCGAACGGTGTGGTGGGCGCAAGCCGCTTCGGATACGCGCGGTGCTGGTCGGCTCGGCCTCGCTCTTGGTTGCAGGCGTCGTCGCATGGGCGCTCACTCTGGGCGACCACAGAAGCCCGCTTGGGGCCGCGCCGCGCGCGGCCTGCCATGGGAGCGGAGCGCGGAGTGCCGCGGGGACACCCTAGGGCGCCCCCGACCAAGCCTCGGCGCGCGCACAGTAGCAGCGACCGTGCGCGGCCTCGGGCCCAGTCGGGTGCCCCGGGTGCCGCCAAGACGACCGTGCCCGCGGGTGCGACGGCGGAACAAGCCGCTGCGGTGGACAACCCGGTGCACTCGCGGACCGCATGGCCGTTCTGGGCGGCCCCCAGGGCGAGAACCAAGGACTGCCCGGGCGTGGGGGCGGGACACTCCTTGCCGTTACCCACGAGTCCTGGGTACACTATTCTTGGTGTCTATAGTGGCTGCGGATCGCAACATCTAGGGGCTTGACGCCACCAGAGCACTCGGGGGTCGAGACGTGGGTAACGATGTGGGAACACGTCCTGCAGGACGTCGATGGTGCGGCCGCCGCTGGCCGACACCACGGGCGCGGGCAGGAGCGATGGCTGGTGCCGCGCGGCCACACCTCGACGAGGCGGATCCCCATGCATCGCGCCTTGTACCGCAACTTCTCCAGGACCTGGGGCGAGATCTTTAAACCTGAATCTCGCAGTGTCAGGCGGACGCTGCTGGCGCAGAATGACCCCGCGACGCGAGCGGGTGAGGTCGTGGCGAGGGGCAGGCCCCTGGGCACCAAGGCGACCGGCCGCCCCTTTGCGAAAGT
>JAJZZC010000161.1 GCA_021797775.1 Bacillota bacterium | reverse complement strand
TCTCTTGTGCCGCCACTACCCCAAAGTATTGACGCTGAACGTGCGTGCGCTGGTCGTTCCGGTGCCCAACCCCCTGTTCGAACCTGCTCTGCAGCCCCTAGCGCACCCCCATTGCGAGATTCAGGTTGAAAGTCCTCGCTGCCGAACAAGGCCGGAGCCTGGCGGAACTCGTACGGCGGGCCGTGGACCGGCTGCTTGCCGACAGCCATGCTGCCCAAGACGCAGATCCCGAACAGGTTGACGAGGGCCCCGCAGCGGCGCGGAGCGAGGTGCAGGATGCGCGCCGGGCTGGGGGAGACGAGGCTGTGCTGGCGCTGGTCCGGGAGGGCTTGGCCCGGCCCCAGCGGAAGGGGTTGCCGGAGGACTTCTGGCGAATGGCACGGCCAGCCGACCCGCAGGGAGCGGTGCGGGCGGCGTTGCTGGCCGAGCGTGAAGAGTCGTGAGGTTCTGGGACGCGTCTGCGCTGATCCCTCTCTGCGTACGCGAGGCGCCTTCTCCCGCGGCGGAGGATCTGCTGCGCATGGACCCCGGGATGGTCGTCTGGTGGGGATCGCGCGTCGAATGCTGGTCGGCGCTGCGCCGGCGGCGCCCGGAAGGGACGCTCGGCCCCGACGGCGCGCATGCGGCACGTATGGTCCTGCAGGCCCTCTGCGGCGCGTGGGTCGAGGTCAAGCCGACCGACGCCGTGCGCACGGAGGCGGACCGCCTTCTCTGCCATGCCTTACGGGCGGCCGACGCCCTGCAGCTCACCGCGGCTCGTCTTTGGGCGGTACGGTTGTCGTCCGGGCGGGCGGCGCTCGTGTGTTACAATACGAGGTTGCGGCAAGCGGCTGCAGCGGAAGGACTGGACGTCTTGCCGACCGGCATGCCCTGATCTGGGATTCGGGCGGTGCCGGGCGGGCTGGCCCTCGACGCAGGCCAGCCGTTAGCCGCGCTTTGCCGTGCCCGGGACTGCTCGCCGTAGACCTGCCGGGATGCCCCGAGCCCAGGAAGGACTCAGGGAGGAGGTGCAGCGGATGCGCAGCAGGACTGCCGCCGCGCCGGTGCTGGCGGCATTGGGCTCATCGTTCCCCGTAGATGATCGGATGTATAGACTCTACAGACGGTCATTCGCGTGGGTGCGTGACGCGGCGTTAGGGCTGGCCCCAGAGCCACGGCGGTCTTCGTTCGTGCGTAGGACCACGCAGGCTGCTGAGCGAGGGGCCGCGAATGCGTTCTTCACACCTGCGAACGGAGACTGGTTGCAACAGGTCTCCCCAGAACTGGTAGACATCTATGGCCAGGACGCTATAGATGAATACATCCGCCTCCCGCCAGAGGATCGGGAACGGGTCTCTCAGTTGTTCGACGAGTTGGACCAAGCCATCTACAGCTTGCTCTCTACAACTGCAAGCGCCGATGTACAAGCCGTGGCGCTCGAGTATGCATCAAAGGTCGCCTGGCAGAGAGAAGGCATGGCGCGACCGATTGCCCATTTCCTCGGCGAAATCATGGTCGCTGCCATCCAGCGCGACGTCGGCGAAAACACCGTTCTTGCGGCCATTCGCGACTTGAGCCGGTTCATTCCGGCATATCAGGCCGCCGCACAGGCTGAGGGACTCCCGATCCTCCGTCCGGAAACCGTCGGGGCACTCGAAGCGTTCTGGTCCGCATGAGTGCAAGAGCGAGAGGTCCACCGACCCGCCGATGTCGCCCAGCCACGCGTCCCGGTCGTCATGCCGGCAGTAGCGCACCGGACACCCCGCGCACGGCCGGTGCATGCACCCGCAGCCGCCGCACCCGGGGGAGGGCCCATCGCAGAGCCGAAGGGCGGGTGGGCTGCGGCCGTGTCCATTTGGTGCCCTCCTGCCCCGACCTCTGCTGAACCTGCGTCACGGTCACTCGTGAAGGGCACCCGCTCGGGTTGCCGACATGCTGTCGCCGTGTGGCATGGAGCGAACAGCACGTTGGTCTTGGAGCCTGGCGAGGTCGAGGCGGTTGCGGGTGCCGCCGTGGACACTGCCCGCCGCTGGCCGCGGCGGCATCCGCGTCGGCGGATGATGGAGGCAGTCGCCAAGGCTTTGGCGGCAGTTGTGGGCACGGATGGGGTCGTGGTGGCGCCCGCGGCGGCGGATCCGCTCCGCCGGGCCGCCCGTGCTCAGTTGCGTGCGGACAAGGTGATCACCGAGCGTGAATGTCGTCGCCCACCGCCGCGATGCGCTCTGCCCACAACCGGACCGACCCCGTCTGGCACGCGTCGAGTCGGTACATCTCGACGATCTCCGCCGCCTCCCCCAACAGGTCGGTCAGGCGGGTGAACATCTCAGGCGGGCAAGATGGACGCGGCAGCGGGATCTGCCCCGGCGCGGCGCACCCGGCCCCCCCCTGCCGGGCCCGTTCGGCGGCCCGCCGCGCCACCACCACCCGGGCCACCACGTCGGCCGCTTCCAGGCCCGGGTCCCCCGCCATCAGGCCGGCCGCCGGGGTGACCAGGGACGGGTCGCCGGCCGCACCGGCGGCGTCGAGCAGCGCGAGCTGCCGCCCTTCCCCACCCACCGTGGCCAGCGCGGCCGCCGCGTTCTTGGTCAGGCCCATGGCGTCGCAGCGGTCGAGGACCGCGTGAGATAGCCCGAGGATGCGCTGGATGCGCCCGAACGTGTCGGCCGGCAACTCCGCGCCCAGGAAGGCCAGCACGTCGGGCCAGGGCGGTTCGGGCCAGTCGAGGCCGCGGTCGGCCAGCGCCGCCCGCAGCAGGGCCTCGCGGGTGGCTGGCGGCGCCGCCGGGTCATACCCGTCCGGCAGGCACTCCCACGCCTGCGCGTCGGCCTCGGCCCGCTCCACCGCCAAGGCGGCGCGCGTGGCGCGTAACCCGCGGGCGATCTCCCCCGGCGTGAGGTCGTGGCGGTTCAGGTTCTCGACCAGTTGTCATGCCCGGCGCAGGGGCTCCGACAGCCCGCCCGGCGGGAACACGACCGCCGGGGCCGTCTGGAACCGCGGGTTGTCGGGTTGCTCCGTGACTCCCAACCGCAGCGCGCGCGTGCGGTACTCGCCGGCGATCACCCGGAAGCGCTTCCCCGGCAGTTCCTCGACCACGATGGGCTCGATCAGGCCGACCCGCGCGATGCTGTCGCGGAGGACCCGGACCCGGGCGGGGTCGAACTCGGTGCGGGGTTGGTCCGGGTCGGCCTCGATGGTGGACACCGGGATGGCCGTCAAGCGGGGCGCCCGCGGGTCAGGCGGGAGCAGGGAGAGGGGACGGGGCGGAACGAGCGGCATGCCGACACCCCTTCCAGGCAGAGAATAGGCACCGCCCCCTTGACAGGGGCTCACGGACTTTCCTTGGCGCGGTGGCGACAAGCAGGAAAGAACTATCTTAGATCAGCATCGGCAGCACGGAGCCGCCGCCGACGAGCGCATGGACGAGCACCCGGTCCGCATCGCCCCCGAAGCGCCGGCGGACCTCCGTGTGCACCGTCGCCGCCAGGTCGTCGAGATGCATCTTGGCGGCGGACCCGCCGACGGTGCCCGCGCCCCACGCCACTGGCGCGGTGAGGGCCGCCACGGCCACGTCCGGCGGCGGCAACCGGCCCGTCTTGGCCTGGACCGCCGCGGGGAGCGCCTCGGCGGCCGTGGCCACCCCGGCCTCAAGCGAGAAGCACAACTCAGGCACCGGGGTCAGCGTCGGCAGGTCCACGGTGAGGACGTCGGTCGTCCGGGTGCCGGCGTCGACAATCGCGCCGTACCCGGGATCGGACGGCAGCGCCCCCTCGCTCGCTAGGTAGAGCGCCGCCCCGACGCCCTGGGGGCGCAGGACCACGCGGCGGACGTGCAGCCCGGCGCTCCCGCCGCCCGTCCCCGAGCAGCAGCACCCGGTACTTGACCTGCACGAGGTCGCGTGGGTCGAAGAACGGGGAGCCGGCAAGGAAGTCGGGGTCGGTGACGCGCTCGGGGTGCCGGTTCAGGGCGTGTCGCCCTGGCCCTGCTCAGACGGCCTGAGCCGGCCTTCACCCGGATAAAGTGACCGCCGTGCATGCCACGGGCTTTGCGCTGCCCATCAGGCCACCATGCAGCCACCTCCTTGCCAAAGGTCAAGGGTGACCCTCCCCTCGCAGCGCCCCCCGATGCGGACACCGCGGTCACCGGGATCTGGGGTCGGCCCAGCACGGGATCGGGGGCGCCGAACCCGCGACAGGCCCCTTCCCAGACCGGGGGCGCGCCCCCGCAACCGAAGCGGCCGGAGGCGCCGGCCTCCTCCCGGATCAAGGCTTCCCCCCCGGCCCCTTGCGCCCTTATCCAACTCGGCCTTCGCACATAGCCCGCCAGGCTGCGGCTGCGCCATCTCCTCGTTGCGCTCCGATAATGCTCGCCCGGCACCGCCGCCCTGGCGGGGCCGCCCGGCCTCGTCTCCCCCGGGCGCGCAAGGGGCGGTCCGAAAATGGCGCTCCTTGCTGAGGGAAGGCGCTTCCGATGGCGAGCGCCGAGATCCATGACCGGGTGCGCGTCCGACTGGCGCGGCTGTGCGGCGACGGGCTGGAGGTGCGGATCGGCGGCCACTGGCTGCCCGTGCGGATCGAGTATCACGACAGGCACCACTGGGTCCTGCACGCCGACGGCGATGCCGTGCGCGTCCTGCCCAGCCGCCGCCTGCCCGCACGACCGGATCCGCGCGACCACCGGTGGTGAAGCGTGGCTCCAGCCGTGGCGCCATCACGGGCAGGACGAAGTTGCGCGATCGGCCGACGTCTACGAAGGTTGGACCACACTGCGCCCAAAGTGCCGGATGGTCACGGGCTCCAGGTCGTCCCTGGGGTCCGCCCCACGGCGAACCAAGGCTTCCACCGAGCGCGCCGTTTCGTGGTCCAGCACCTGCTCACCGCACCGTTCGCACACCCATGCTGGGATGTCCGTCACCAGTACGCGGCGGCCGTCCGAGCCCCACCTTCCCAGCATTTCGACGCGTCTCAAGTCCATGCGCCCGCCACACCGGCATTCCCTCGTGGTTGCATCCGCCTCCGATCTTCGAGGAAGTGCAGGCCTGCTCCGAGCGCTTCATGCCGGGGACGCCGCCGGGGCTACGCCTGACCCCGGACGACGACGTGGCCGACGAGAGGGCGATCGAGGCGGCGACCACCGGCCTCTTCGAGCCGCCCGTCTGCCGGCGCTATCGTTGGGAGAGCGCGTACGACACGGCCGCCTACCTCGATGTCCTCCGTACCTGCTCCGGCCACCGCGCCCTTGATCCCGAGCGCCGCCGCAGGCTGCTTCAGTGCGTGGCGAACCTAATCGACGGCCGCTACGGGGGACGGGTCGGCAGGGCCTACCTCACCCTGCCGATGGTCGCCCGCCGTCGCTGATCCGCGACCGGGGCGTCGGCCGTGGAGCCCGGCCATCGTCGCCTGGTTGGTCAAGAGGTGCACGACGCGGCATGTGGCTTGTACGGGAACGACCGCTGGACGCGGACCGCATGTGGTGCCAGCGTTGTCCTGTCCTCCGGGCGGCCCGCGCCTCCTCGCCGGGCCCTCGTTCTCCCCGTTCGCGCCTTGACCCTCACCGACCTGTCCCTTGCTCTTGGGAGCCGCGCATCATCAAAGCTCCTCGGTTGACAAGCGACGGGCGGTGCACGATGGTATCGTCGGGATGCTGGACCTTGACCTCACGCCGGGAGCTGACACGTTGGGGCGGAGAGGACAAGTTCAGCGCGTCTGGCCTTGGACTGGCACGCGAGACCCCGAACCGGTTCTCTTGGGGAGAGTCGCTGGGAACTTCGCATTCCGGCCACGCCCGGGCTCAAATCTAATATTTCGCGGCTCCTTGCTCTTTGCCGGCGCCACCGACGGCTCCGCCTCGTCGGGGTGGTATTCCCTTCACGGCACGCGGCGCCGGATGCCGGAAATACGGTCAAAGTGGCGGTCCCAGGTGTAGACCTCGGTGCAACCCGTACTCGCCATCTCGACAGCCAGCAGGGCATCGTAGAAAGGCACGTTGTGCGAGCCGAAGCTGACCAGGGCCGCGCGGACGGTGTCCAGGCGCTCCACGTGCAGGCCGCGATGGTCCAGGAAGCCCAACAGCTCCTCCGCGATGTCCACGCGCGCCACCTTGTACGCGCGATCGAGCGTCATCGCAACCTCCGCGACGGTGGTGGGGAAGATCCACAGGCGCTCTCCACGCGCGGCGACGGCCTGCAGAAGCGCGTGTACCGCCTGAGCCTGGTCGGCCGGTTCTCCGAGGAGCAACGAAATGATCGGATTGGCGTCGAGACAAGCGATCCCGGCCCGCGGGTCAACCATTCGACCGGCCCCGTTCCAGGGACTCCTGGACCATGGCCTCCTCGATACGTTCGCAACTCACCGGGCCGACGGGCGCGGCCTTGCCCTTGAGAACGCCGAGGAAACCGTCGGCGTGCCGCCGCGCCCGAAGCGGTCGGAGGACAAGGTGATCCCCTTCCTGCTCGATCAGTACCCGAGAGCCCTCATCAAGGCTCAGTGCCCGGCGCATGTCCGCCGGAATACGGACATCCCCCTTGTCCTTCACAGGGACCACCTTCACCGCCAGCGACCCCCGTTTCCGGTAATGGCCTCAGTATAGGGCAAGAGATGTCGTTCTGCCAGCAGCGAGGACGGGACCGGTCCCGCAGCCGCGATGGTGGGCGCCCTCCGATCGGCGGCCACCCGCTCCGGAGGGCCGTGGCCGCTGCGGGTGGGCGCAAGGGCCTGGCGAGGAATGCCGCCGCTGGCTGCTCCCTCACCAGTTCGACTCGCACCCAGCATGGGTGGGCGCCGGGTACCGCGTGGTCGCCGTTCTGGACGGGCGCGGTCCGGACATGGCAGGCGTCCGTGTGCGCAGAGTGGTCTCTCCCCGCGCCCGCTCCATGGGACAACACGGGGCCAACGCGCGGCCCGGCGGCGCAGGGCATGCCGCACCGCTCCTGCAACGCCTGGGCTGCGCCTCGCTCCCCCGTCGCGCGCGGCCCCCGTCCGCGCCCCTCCCGCGGGCCGAGGCCGGGGACGTCCCGGAAGGCACTCGGCTCCCTGCCTGGAATGCTTGCGTCCGCGTCGGCGCAGCGCTCGTCCACGACCCGGCGAGGCGAGCGCTGCACGGCCGGCGCCGCCACACGGAGTTGCCAGGCGAAACCAGCTACTGTTGACACCGCTACAGGGGAGCGTGACGCGCGGATGGACCGTCCCCACATTGTCATCATCACCTGCCACGACATGGGACGCTTTCTGGGCTGCTACGGGGTGCCGGGCGTGGTCACGCCGGGTATCGACGCGTTGGCGGCGGATGGCGTCCGCTTCACCCGGGCGTTCTGTACCGCGCCGCAGTGCAGCCCCTCCCGCGCGTCCTTGTTCACGGGTCGTTACCCGCACAGCAACGGCGTGATGGGGCTCACCCACGCGAACTTCGCGTGGGACCTCCACCCGGACGAACAGCACCTGGCCCAGGTGCTGCGCGAGGCCGGCTACACGACCATGATGATCGGCGTCCACCACGAGACGCGGCGGACGGACGACGAGCGGCTCGCCCGCCGTTGCGGGTACGACGAGGTCCTGCCGGGAGGCCGGGGAGAGGCCGTGAGCGACCATGCCATCGCCTCCCTGCGCCGGCTTGCCGACCAGGGCCGCCCGTTCTTTCTGCAACTGGGCTACGTCGAGCCCCACCGCCTGCCCGCGCCGGAGGAATCCGAGCACATGGGTTTCCTCGGGGGCTACATCCAGCCGGACGAGGACCAAACGATCGCCGTCCCGCCGTACCTGCGTGACACCCCCGGAACGCGCGGCGAACTCGCCGAACTGCGGGGGGCCGTTCGCTATGTGGACAGGGCCGTGGGGCGCGTCCTCAGCACCCTCGGCGAACTGGGGCTCGAACGGAACACCCTGGTGGTGTTCACACCTGACCACGGGCTGGCACTGCCCCGCGCCAAGTGCTCCTTGTACGACCCGGGCCTGGAGGTGGCCCTCATCGTCCGCTGGCCCGCCCGCACCTGGTCCGGCGGACGGACAAGCGACATGCTGGTCTCCAATGTGGATGTGTTCGCCACCCTGGTTGAGGCGGCCGGCCTGCCGCTGTCCGCCAACGTACATGGACGGAGCTTGACACCCTTCCTGGACGGATGCGCCCACACGGCGCGGGATGCGATCTTCGCGGAGATGACCTACCACGACTACTACGATCCGCGGCGGTGTATCCGCACCCAGCGGCATAAGCTGATCGTCAACTTCTCCGCGGCGCCGTCCTTCATGGACCCATCGCAGTCTTGGCGGCCCCGCAGCGAACCGCTCGTCCCAGCCCAGCCCGCACTTGCCTACCACCCACTTATCGAGCTCTATGACCTGGAGCACGACCCCCACGAACGCGACAACCTCGCCGACGACCCAGCACACGCCGCACACCGGCGCGCCCTACTGGAGAGGCTACATACGTGGATGGTGGAGACGGGAGATCCCATCCTGGAGGGGGCCGTGACCTCGCCGTTGCACCGTTGGGCGGTCAACGCCCTGCGCACGGCCGGCGGCGGAGCGGCAGGGGCGCGGTAGGGGCGTGCGGGCGGCTCCAGGAGTGGAGCTCGCACGAGGCTCGCGACTTTCCTCTGGAAGCCGCCATAGGCCGGTTGCGCGGTGACTCTTGCGCCCTCGACTCTCTGCCCCGTGGCGCCCTTGTGCAGCATCGGAATAGGCGGGTAAACGCACCGATGCTTGTGACAGCAGGGACGCGTGCGGGCGATGGCGGTCACAGGTTCCACAGCAACCTCGTGGCCCACCCGCGGAGCGACCATGCGCACGGACACCCCGTGCCCAAGCGCATCCAGCCGCGGGGGCCGGTATGCTCCCCCCTGCGCGCCGCAGCCGGGACAGAACGGCCGCCGCGGGCGCCTGGAACCTGGTCAGCCTGCCGAGCACGCAGCCTGGACGGCCTGCACCGGCCGCGGGCACGCAGCCCTCCGGCGCACCGTGCCTGCGGCCGCGTCCGAACCCCGGTGCCAAGCGTTCGCCGAGTGCTGCCGGTAGCGGCCCAGTGACCCCCTCCCAACCCCGGACAGTCGCCATGCATGCCCCCCCACCGGGCAAAGTCATCCCCCCAGACCGGCGCCGCCGCATCCCGACCAAGCCGAACTGCCCTGGGATCGGGCCCGTGGCGCGCGCCGGCACGGGCAGCCCACGGCGTGCACACGCCCCTGTCCCAGCACGCATATTCCTGACCTGCGAGGCCGCAGGCGTGGGGGCTGCCGCGGGGGCGCCCACGCGCCACGCGGGCCCCGGGGCGGCGACTTCACGTCGTGAGGAAGGACGCGGCTAGAGGCAGCAGCGCGGCACCCGCCGGGCACCCTCGGCAGAGGTCGTGCCGGGGAGGGCCCCTCGCAGCCGGCAGGCGCCCCACCACGTGACACCCCGCTCCCGGGCGGCGGGTGGGCAACGCACCGGCATCGCCGCGCCTTGAGCCGCGCGTGCGCGGAATCGCGGGCGCCGCGTGCCACGCAGGCCTCAAGCGCGGCCGAAACGGCGCCGCGACATCGTCGCGGCCACCCACGGACGGGTGAGAGCGGCTGACGCATCCATCAAACGGGTCCTCTCTGCTCTCTGGGGGTGGGGATAGATGGCGCTGTTCGATGACGTATTTGCCCCATACGTGCCCTTCGGCAGCCGGGCGCTGCGGCCGACCACGCCGCCGATGCAGGGGACCGACGTCGCCTTGCTGCAGGCCATTTACGACCTGATGCTGGCCACGATGAACCCGCCGCCAGGGCCGATGGGCCGGCTGATCGCCATCAGCGGCGTGTACGACGCCACCACGCAGCAGGCCGTGCGCGACATGCAGTCCTACTTCGGTCTCTCGGTCGACGGCGTGGTGGGAACCCAGACGTACTTCGCCTTCGGCCAGGGCGTCGGCTCCAACGTGACGTACGGCGGCCCGCGGTACGGCAGTCGGCAGTTATCCGCAGGGAATTCCGGCGGCGACGTGACCGTGCTGCAGAACCGGCTGAACACGTTCCGCTACGCGAGTCTCATCGGCCATGCCGCCAACGGGACGTTCGACGCCGCCACATCGGCGGCCGTGCTCGCCTTTAAGGCAGACGCGACAGCGAACGGCGATACCGGGTTTCCGGCCAACGCGATTGCGGGCTTCGGCTTCTTCGACGCCAGTTGGATCTATACGTTTGCGGGCGGCCCCGGCATCTCCACCGGCCGCAACGGTTTCGATGTCGCCTTCGTGCAGGTGCTGCTGCAGAAGCTCGGCCTCTACTCCGGCGCCGTCACCGGGTACTACGACGCAACCACACGGGCCGCGGTCATCGCCTTCCAGACGGCCAGCGGCATCAGTGCGGACGGCGTCGCGGGCCAGCAGACCTTCTACCAACTGGGCCTGAAAAACCAGGTGCCCGCCCCTGAACCGCTGGGCGCCGCCTGGCCCGTCACCTCCGTGCTCTCGGCCGTCGGCACCTCGACGGTCAACGGCCACGCGCTACTCTATTTCAGCGGGCCGCAGACAATGACCGTGCTGCTCACCGCTTCAGGGCTCACGGCAGGAACGACGTACGCGGCGAACATCCACTTCGGCACATGCTCCACCGGCGGGCCCGTTGGTTACACGCTGCAGACCTTCACCGCGAGCGCGACCGGCTCGGTAACGCTCACCACAAACGTGACGGGGTTGCAGGTGATACCGCCCTCGGGGTGGTTCGTGACCGTCGAGTTGCCGGCCAGCACGCCGGGAGGCTCGCCCACCATCGTCTCGTGCGGAGACGTCATGCCGGCGTTCCCCTTGCTGGCCCCCGGGGCCGCGGCATCCTTCTCTCCGGTCACCGTGTCGCTGACCTCGGTCAGCGGATCGACGGCGACGGGGAGCGCGACACTGCAGTTCGTCGCCCCTCAGACCCTGCGCGCCACGGTCACCGTGTCGGGTCTACCGCCGAACTCCACCCACCCGGAGCACATCCACTTCGGCGTGTGCGCCGCGACGCCGTCGGGCCCCATCGCCTACCCACTGCAGGACCTGGTGGCCAACGCCAGCGGCGTGGCCGCCACCACCACGACGGTCAGCGGCATCCAGGTCATTCCGCCCACGGGCTGGTTCGTGAACGTGCACCAGGGGCCGACGCTGGAAGGCACGGGCGTGACCCCGATCGCCTGCGGGAACATAAGCCCTTCAGGGCCGGTTCTGCCCGTGACGGGGGTGTGAGGGGTGGGTGCGCGACGCGCCCCCCCTCCCTGGGGGCAGGCGCCCTCGACACCGCGGGGCTACCGCCCGACCACGGGGTGGATGACGCCGAAGGGCCGGGGGGCCGCTGCGCTGGAAACGGGGCCGTAGCCCCCTCTGCCGGCATCATCCCCTCCGCCAGCAACGAGCCCTGGTCTTCCCCCCAAGCACCGACCGCCACGTGGGGGCAGGGCGGCGTCCTTCTCGGTGAAGAGCCTGAGCGACAGGGCATGGCAGGGGGCTGACCTGCGCTGGTAGGCAGCGGGGCGGCGAACCGCTGGCCACTGCCGCCGCCCTCGGACCGCGCGGCCGCACCTCGGTCACGCCCCCCCAGAACGACATCGCCCAGATGCGGGGGGCGGGGCCGCGTCGTTCGCGGCAAGCGTCCCCGGAGACACGGCCTGGCAGGTAGCGACTGCAACGGGGGCTGACGGGCGCCCCGGGGCGAGTGCTCGGAGCGCCCCCTGTGGCCGCGGCTTGGCGGAAACACCTCCGACCCAAGTGGCCGTGCACACCCGGGACGGGCGGGCCGGCAACATCGCGCTGACCTCCGCCACCATTCAGCCTGATTTTCGCAAAGGGGTTGCCCGGCGCCTTCGCGCCCAGGCGTCGGCCCCTCGCCACGACCTCACCCGCTCGTATGGCAGAGTCCTGCTGCGACAGGGGCGCCCGCCTGACACTGGGTTAGGTAGGAGGCAGCCTCGTGTCACCGGGCCGAACGGATCGTGCGTCGCTGTGGAACCCGTTTAGGTCCGGTGCCCTCATGTGGCCGCAGTACACTTGTGCCACCTCCCCCCTCAGAACCCGGCGTG
>JAJZZC010000160.1 GCA_021797775.1 Bacillota bacterium | reverse complement strand
CCCCACGTTGCCGCTCGGGTCCGTGTAGACGTGCGCCCACGTCGCGCCCAGGGCCTCGCTGATGCGCAGCCCCGTGGTCCCCAGCAGCAGCAGCAGGGCGCGCCCCTTCGGGGGTGCGGCGGCCACCATCGCCCAGCGGGAACGCGCACCGCCGGCACCTGCGGGATAGCGGCCTGTTAGCACTGCCAAGCGGCACTGTTACCGCGCTCCCCGGGGCACTGTGGCGGTTCCTGGAGTCACCGGCCGTGGGTGCCGTATCCGTGACGGCGCTATGCATGACGGCGCTATCCGTGACACCCGCGCCTGGGGCCGCGCGGTGCGCCGCCTGTCGGCACCGTGGGCCGCAGTAGCGGGCGTCCGCCCGCCGCGCCGCGAAGGGCCGCCCGCAGTGCCCACAGGGCCGCTCCGCCATCGCCACCAGGGGGGCACCTCCCGCCTATGCCAGCATAGGGCGCTCGTTACTCGCCCAGGGCCTGCCGCATCAGCCGCTCGGCCACGGCGGACACCGGCACACTCTCCGCCTCGGCCACGGCGTCCAGCCGGACCAGTAGGGCCATGCTCAGGGAAAACACGGCTCGCGCCCGCCGTTCCCGCGCGGGCCGCCCCGGGTGCGCGGGGGCCTTCTCCCGGCCGGCCGGGGCAGGGGCCTCGCCGGGGTTGGGCTCGTCCTCCGGCACCTCCGCAGCGGGCCGGTCCCGCTCGGGGTCCCGCGCCGTCTCCATCGGTTCGCCCTCCGCCTCGGCCGCCGGCTCCAGGTCCCGCTTCCACCGGCTCACGGTCGCGGCGTCCACCCCCAGGGCAGCCGCCACGTCCTTCCCCGCCGTCCCCGCCCGGAGCATCGCCTGCCCTCGGCGCTTCCGCTCCGTCCGGTCCTCCATCCGCACCGCCGGCACCTCCCCGCGCAAGTCAGTGCACTTCAACTTGCGGTGCACTATGAATTGTCGATGCACCGCCCTACCATGGTGCACCTCAACTTGCGGTGCACCAGTCTAGTATAGTGCACTGCGTCTTGCCGGTGCACCAGTCACTCCCGGTGCACCAGGCATTGCGCGCAAGACGGGCCTAGCGGCGCCACGGCCGCCGGGGCGCCCCCAGGGCCGCCAGGATGGCCACGGCCAGCAGGAGGAGTATCACGCCGCCCCACCGCCCTTCCGCGCTCCTGTGGGGCTCCTGGGGGCCGCCTGGGGCTTCCGCGCCGTTGTCCACCCGCCGCACCTGGGGCACCGCACCTGGGCGCCTTCCAGAACCGCCCCCATCGGCCGGCCGCAGCCGTCACACCGGATGGGGACCAGCTCAGGGGGCCGCCCTCCCGGGGTCCTGGGCGTTACCATCGTCAACACCTCCCGTGCGTCGGCCGGCTCACACCGCGCGGGCCGCGCCCTCCCTTGGGCGCACGTCCGCCGCCCGGACGCGCTCCGTCCGCTCCGCGCCCGGCCGGTGTACCTCAGCCCACCCGCTCATTGCCCGCAGCAGCAGCGCCGGGCCGGCGGAGGTCTCCACCTCGCGGCCCAGGAACGGGTACAGCAGGGCGTCCGCGTGACCGAAGCGGGCCGCCGCCTCCCAGCATTCCGGCGGCCACCGCAGCAGCCCAGCGGCCTCCTCGCGGTGGTCGCGGAGGACGGCCAGGGCCGCCGCCGCCTCGGGTGTGTCCTTGTCCCCAGCCGGCGCCCGGAACCGCACCTGCCCGTCCGCCAGGAAGGGCGACCACCCCCGCCGGACCAGCGCCGCCAGGGCAGCAGCAGGGGTCATATGGCCACCTCCTCCAGCCCGTCACGGCCACCAGCGGCGTCCGCGCCGCCCGCGTTCTCCGCCCCCCTAGAATCCCTACAATCCCTAGAATCGTCCTCGGGGGGCATTTGTAGGGATTCTAGGGATTGTAGGAGCCCAGCCCGTGGGTGCAGGGCGTAGTCGGGGGCGCCCTTACGGCCGGGGCCTGGTCGGTCGGGCAGGGGCAGGGGGCGGACATAGCCCCGTTCGGCCAGGATCGCCAGGGCCGCATCCAGGTCGGCCGCCCGCTCGAACCGTCCACGGGTGCCTTGCCAGATGGCCTGCTTGGGATAGCGGGCGGCTCCGTGCTCTACCAGCCACCGCAGCACGTGTCGCGCAGCCTCTATGGCGGGGTCCGTGCCCATTAGGCCGTACGCGGCCTGGGCGTGGGGAGTCAGGTACTCCCGCGCCAAGCGGACGGCGGCCCGCATCGTGTCGCCCGACACGGGCGCCGCCCAGGGCTCCCGTTCCTCGGCACGGGACGCCAGGTGCAAAACCCCCGCGATGCGAGCCACGGTCCCCGCCAGTTTCGCGGCCCAATCTTTCATGCCGCCGAGGGTCCCGGTCTCCCCAAGCCCAGGCTCCAACCACCGCCGGAACGCCCGGAACTCCTCATCGGCCTCTGGGTCCAGCCGCAGCAGGTGGGGGTTGGGCGCGCCGCCCACGTCCTGCGGCATCGGCAGGGCCAGCAGCGCACGAACGGCACGCCCGTATGCGTCTCGGACGGCCGCCGGCACGGGCGTTGCGTCTTCGTTGCGGTGCCCGACCTTGCTCGTCGGCAATGAATACAGGAAGCGCCCCAACAGCCCACGGCCACGGAATCCCCGTTTGGACATAAGCCCCTGCAGTACCTCCGGTTGAACCGCCAGGCCCAGGGTCAGCGCGGGTCCCGGCACATACTCTTGCCGCCCGCGTCTGTTTACCCGGAGGGTGTCGCCTGCATGGCCCTTCAAGAAAACCCCCAAGTTTGGTGCACCATTCGCGGAGTAGCGGCCGGCCATAATATCAAAGATGTCGCCTTCGGGGGACATCAGGGCTATGCGTCCGCCCTGCTCTGCAAGCATGCTGGCCAGGGCCTCTGGGGTAATATCGTCCACCACGAGTCTTGGCGCTACGGGAACCGTCATTTGCGCCACATCACGGGCCTGCGCCGCAGCCTCTTCGGTGTGCTTCGCGCGTTCGGCCGAGGTCTTGGCGGCCGCCGCCGCCGTCTGGGCCCTGTCTCGCGCGGCCTCGGCAATCTTTAGGCGGGTCTCGGCCTCCGCAATCTCGGGTTTCATGCGCTCGGCTTCTTCGGCTTCGTACTGTCCGATTGGTTTCGTGGCAGCCTCAAACACTGGGCTCTTGGCTTCACCCGGGTGCATCGCCACTACCGCGTAGAGGTTGACCGGCTCCGTCCAGCCCTCCCGCACCAGCACGGCCACCTTGCGCGCGACGGCCGCCGCGCACATGGCCAGCCCGAGCATCGCCGGCAGGTCCTGCGGCACCTGCAGCGCCTCCGCCTCGGCATTCGCCCACTCCTCCAGCCACCCCGGCAGGACGCCAGCGGGCCACCCGGGCAACGCGGTTGCCCCGTCGAGAGGAACGAGGTCTGGCCACGCCTCCTCGCCCCTACAATCCCTACAATCCCTAGAATCGCCGTCGCGGGGCATTTGCAGGGATTCTAGGGATTCTAGGGGGGCGCCCGGCACCCAACCCGGCGCGGCCTCCCACAGCCGCGCGAGGTCCCGCACCGTCCCGCCAGCCGCCAGCCAGTCCGACACGTCGCCCTTCGGGGGGAGGTCGGGCAGGGCGACAACGCGCACCTCGGCCGCGATGCCGTCCAGGGCAGCGGCCACCTGGTCCGCGTGCTTTCGGCCGGGGTCGTCGTTGTCGGGCAGGACCATGACCTTGGCGCCCCGCAGGGCCTCGCCGCATTCGGCCGCCCACTTGCCCGCTCCGCCGGGGTTCGTCGTCGCCGTCACCCCGACAGCCGCCAGTGCGTCAACGTCCTTTTCGCCCTCGACGACGCACAGGGTCCGGCCGGCCTTCACCGCCGCCAACACCTCGGGCAGCCGGTACAGCACCCGGCGCGCGCCGGCCATGCTCCAGGTCCACCCGCCGTTGCCGCCCGGCCGCCTCTGGGCGAATCCCTTGGGCTCGAAGCGGACCACCTGGTACAGCAGCGCGCCGGTCTCGTCCCGATAGTCGTAGGTCGCCACGACCTTGCGGGCCGGCCGGTCCTGCCGCTCACGCGGCGGAAAGAGGTCTGCCATTGTCAATCCCAGGGCAGACACTATGGCCGCCGTGTCACAACCCGCGTGGCAGGTCAGCAGCGCCCGTCCGTCCTGGCCCTCGGCCACCCCGAGGGACGCGCGGCGGTCTTCGTGCGCGGGGCAGCGGGCCTCCCAGCCGGCACCGCTTCGGCGTACGCCGTCCAGCCGCTCCAGCAGCGCGGCCACGGGTCGGGTGGGGATCATGCGGCACCACCCGCCGCCGGGGCCAGTAGCGCGGCCAGCCGCGCGCCGTACCCGCCCGGCCGCCGCGCGTAGCCCCGCCGCACCGCCCGCCACACGCGCCACCGGGGGCACGGCACCATCCGATGGCCGCTCATCGGCAGCCACGCCCCGTCGTCTGGGCCGGCTCACGCCCGCCGTCCGCCTCGCCCAGCGTCCCGCCCGCCGCCAGCCACGCCCGCAGCACGTCGGAATCCACCCGCACCCGCCGCCCGATGTGCACGACGCCGGGGATCACCCCGCGCCGGGCATAAACATAGACCGTGTACACCGGCAGCCGCGTCTCCCGCGCAACTTCATCCACCGTCAACAACACTGCCGCACACCCCCTACGCGGAGAGCGTACGGCGGCACTATCGCCCGGGTCGGATATGCGATATGACGCGATATGACGGCGCTCGGGTTACGTGGGGGCTTGGCGCTTCCGGCGCGTGGCCTGCGCGCCCGCCTGGTTTGCCTTCAGGGTCTCCAGCCACTTCCGGGCTTCTTCATCCTGCGGGTGCCGTGCGCACATGGCGCGCATCGCGGTGGTTTGCCGCCCCCGGTGGTCTCGGCAGAACGCCAGCGGCTCCAGCGGCTCTCCCAGCCGGCGCGCCATGTTGAAGGGCTGCGCGTCCAGCCGAACACGGGCGCCGCACCCGGGCGCCTGGCAGGGAAGCGAATCGGCTTTGCGGCGCGCCCCCGTTTCCTGCACCGCCAGCATGGCGTCCAGCAGGGCGGCCATCGGCGCCCGGGGGGCATCACTCGGGGCCACGGTCGCGGCCTGGTACTGTCCGGGGGTCACGGTGGCCCCCGGCACGAACGCGGCGTCTCGCATGTGACGCAGGACGTCGGCCTCCGCCTCAGCGCGGCCCGGCATACCTGGGTCGGCCACCCCCAGCAGCCCGCCCGCCGCACGCGGCCACAGGATGCGGAGGGCCGCCTGCCACACCCGGAACGCCTCGAAGAACCCGAACCAGCGCCCCCGGAACGCGGCATCCTGCAGCCGGTCCTGCCACCAGGGCACGTGCACCGCCGGCCTTTGCGCCCACGCGGCCAGGTAGCCCTCCAGGGCCTCGTACTCCTCGCGGGTTCGCGGCAGTCCCGTCAAGGGCGGGGCCTTCGGTGCATTGGCGGGGGACACGTGAATGGTGCTGAACCGCTGCAGCAGGTCCGCGCGCGCACGCGCGAGGTCGGCCAGGCTTGCCTTGGGGAGTAGCAGCGGGTGGGAGGCCACCGTCAGCGGCTCGAAGGGCACGAACGGGAACCCGTAGCGCCGGCAGAAGCCCAGGACGGCCGCCCGCTCCTCCGCGCTCACCAGCGGGCCGGCGCCCGGTAGTGCCATGAACGCTTCGCAGACTTCCCCCAGGGGGGCCGGGCGGGGCCCACCCTCCGGCGCGCCAGCCAACAGCGTCCGGCGCTCGGCGTCCAGCGCCAGCGGGAACCCGATGGGGGCTTGGAATCCGTGGGTGGGACCACCCCGGCCCGGCCATAGGCCGGCCGGCAGGTGCCCGGCGCCATACCCGCAGAGGATTTCGAGTAGGTCAACCAGGCTCAGGTCTTCCTGCGGGTTGCTCATCGGCTCCGTATCGGGGTCCCAGGTGCCGTCCGGCCTCTTAGGCGCCCATGTCCCGTCCCGCTTCTGCCGTTCCCAGGTGCCGTCCGGTCGTTCCCGTATCCACGCCCCGTGCTTCTGCGGGGTCAGGGCTTGCCGGAGGAAGTCGGCCTGCGCCGCATCCCTCGGCCTGTAGTCGGGGTCCATCCGCCAGGTCCCGTCCGGCAGGAATCGCACCGGGAAGGGATGCTCCTCCAGCCGCCACGCCTGCACCTCAACCGTAGGGCCTCCAGCCGGGGGCACAGCAGCGGGCCGTGGCAGCCGGCGGGCAGGGCCGCCGCCGCCCGTGGGCGAAACCATCCCGCGTCACTCCTTGGGCGCCCCGCATCCCGCTCCCCAGCGCGGTGGGGCGCCCGTCTTTCTGTTCGGCCGTGAACACTGCGCCACGGGGCCTCGTTTTGTGTGCGGTTTGTGTGCGGACGCCTCCAAAAAGGGTGCACGGGAGCACTCTACCACAACCAACCAGAGGACGGGAAGTGCTTGGGGGAGAACGCCTACGCAGCATAGGGCAACCTAGCGCAACCTAGCGCAAAAGGGCCTGGCAAGCATTCCTAAACCCCGTGTCGGGGGTTCGAGTCCTCCCGGGCGCACCAAGTAGAGAAGACAGAGGCCCTGAGCCGCAAGCGGTTCGGGGCCTCTGCCTTTCTCGGCTAGGGGCCGTCCGCGGCGAGCCGTAACTACCTGGCCGGCGCCGTACTGAACCCCGGCGACCTCATGGCGGCGAGCCTCTCCGCGGCCGCCCTGGATGCCTTGTTGCAGCGGGTGAAGGAACAGAGCGGTAAGCCGCTGGTCGCCGTCGTGCTGTGCTGGGCCGGTGCCGGGGGCGCTACCGGCGACGGGGGACTGCGTCACGTTGATCGGCACGGTGTTGCTAGGGCAGCGGGGCAGCGGCGGCGCCAACAGGCATCAATCGGCGGTGACCATCCCCCGCGCACGCATCCTCAACGTGCGCTCGCCGGGCGGCGCCTTCGCCACGGGCAACGGGCCCGGGCCCAGGCCACGCCGACCTCCGACGTGCACGTCCTGGTCCTGACGGCGGAGCAAGCCCCGCGCGTGGTCCTCACGGAGTACGCCGGGCAGTTCACCCTCGTGCTGGACGTGTCGCCGTTCAGCGTGGGCGGCGACGCCGTGGCGTGCGGGCACACCACGGGCGGCCATGGGGATGGGGGCGCTTGCCCACCCCTGGGGCACCGCGCCCGGTGCGGCAGGGCCGGGCGCGGCGACGCCGACGATTCCACCGGCCATGCCGCAGACGAAGGCAGTCGGCCGTACGCCGCACGGCGCAGCGGGCTCGCTCGCGATGCGGAGTGCTGATCGCGGCTGGGTCGTCCGCCGCCCCGACCGGGTTCGCGTGGAGCTGCTCTTGGGGTGCGCGCCCGATGTGGTGAGCCGTAGCGCGTGGAAGGAGAGGCGGTTTCCGTGACCTACTCCGCTGGAGCCGGCGTCCGCGCGCTGCTCGCGACGGTGGCGCTGGTGCTTGTGTCCTTCCCTCGCGTCTCCGCAGCGGCTGGACGGCCCCCGGTTGCGGGTGGAGCACGCGCCGCTATCGCTGCCGACGAGCGGATCACGTTCTCCCACTTGATCACCAGTGTGGCCGCCGGCACCAACCCCAGCTACCTGGCGCTGAACTTCGCTGACGGGGCGAGGGAAGTGCTCTGGGCGGGCGCGGTCGCGCTCCGCATTCCACCGCAGGCAGGACCGGCGGCTTCTGTCCCGATCCAATGGATCCCCGGCACCGACCGTGTAGTCTACGCGTTACGTTCCGGCAGCGGTGCTGAACGGTTCTACGTGAACGCCTCCAGCGGCATCACCCCAGACGCCCTTCCCGCATGCGTCGCCGGGAGCGGGGTGGACACCCTCTCCGGCGCCGTGGCATGGTGGTGCGGCAAGGACCTCTACATCGATCCTGTCGTTGGCGCTTCGATGATGCCTCCGTCGGTCTACACCATGCCGGCAGAGCCGTTGCCGACGCCGGGCAGCTTTGCCGTGGCGCGGACCGTCGGCGGGCTTGTGGCGGTCCGGACACACCGGGGCGCCACGGTGTTCACCCTGCATGGAGCGTTGCTGGCAAACATCCCCTTGTCACCCGCCGCGCACGTGTTCAACATGCTCTGGTCCCCGCACCATGTCCTTGCCATCGTCAGTTCGAGCGCGGTCTGGCTTTGGAGCCAAGCGCTCGGACTTCGCCGCTTCTCGCTCGCCCCGGCTGGCAATGAGGTGCAGTGGGCGCCCGACGGCGTCAGCCTTCTGGCGGTGGCGACGGACGGATACAGGGGTGGCGCTCGCCTGTTCCGGGTGGAGCGGTTGGGCTGGGACGGGGCGTCCAGCACCGTGGAAGCCGGCAGGTTGGGCTTCCTCCTGGGCTTCGCCCAGGACGGCGTGCACTTCTGGCGCGAGGAGGGAGTTGCGCAGGGGGTGTATGCCGTACCCGCTGACCCGGGACGCGGTCCCTTCCGGCTCTCCTTCCAATCCCTCCCGGAGGTCCCAGCCGCGGCGCGTTTGCCCTTGCCCCAGGTCAATTGGTTGGAGATGGCGACCCCCAGGCTGGGCTGGGCGGTCGACTCCAGCGGGAACCACCTGCTGTTGACGACCGACGGTGGGAGGGATTGGACAGAAGTGACGCCTCCCGGGTACCTTCTCTCGCCATTTGGCTGGCTTCCCGGCTACCCGGGCAGACCTTTGTACTTTAGGGTGCCACGGTACTACCCGCTGCTCGGCATCGGTGATGCGGCAACCACCTTCTTCCTGCGCGCCAGCGCGTGCACCGAGGCGGACTGCACCGACGGGTGGGCGTATGCGGCGGAGGTACCCGGAGCGACTGGCGGGGCGACGTTGCTGTTCACGAGCGACGGGGGCGGGCGGTGGGTGAATCTCCATCCCCACGGCGCGCCCGCCGGTAGATACTGGCGGCAACCCCCGCTTTTGAACTTCACCTCCCCGTCTGATGGCTGGATGATGGTCTTCCCGTCCTGCATGGGTGGCTGCACCGTCCTGTCCGACTGCCCAGGGGGGTGCATGGAACTCTATCGCACCCGGAATGGCGGGAGGATTTGGCGGCGGGTTCTGGTACCGATCGCCCCGCCACCGGCGACTGGCACCGGCGGCGGGGGCATTGGGGTTCTGCCGCAGGGAATGGGCTTCCTGGACGCCTCGACGGGGTGGATCACCGGGGTAGCGCATGGTGCCGCTTGGCTGGACGAGACGGCGGACGGGGGGCACACGTGGAACGAGGTCCGTCTGCCCGTTCCGCCCGGGTACCGGAATGCCCTCGTCATGACCGCGCCCCCGCGATTCCTGGGCGCAGGATTCGGCGTGCTACCCGTCTACCTGTCCGTGCGGTTCGTGAGTGCCGGGAGCATCTCCGGATACGCGCCGTTCGACCACGAAGGCATCTACGTCACACGGGACGCAGGGATCCGGTGGACCGCTGGTAGGCCGACCGGCTTTGGTCTGGTGGACATCTTGGACCCCACACACATGTGGACGCTGACGTCTGCGCGGCTCCTCGAGAGTACCGACGGCGGGCTGACCTGGCAGACGGTCTTGCAACCGCCAGACCAAGTGGTGGACTCCACCTTCGCGTTTGTGAGCCCGACGAACGGCATGGCGATGGGGGAGGCGGTCACGGGCGAGGCGGTTTCGTCGGCGCTTTACCGCACGCAGGATGGCGGCCGGACATGGCGGTCCGAGCCGAGCTACTTGATCTGCCCGTCGTCAGCACCCGTCAAGCCAGGAGTACCCCAAGCGCTCTGCTGACGGGGCGAGGTTGGTGGACACTTACTGCCAGACCCCACACACCATGGCTGGTAGTACTGCTGCCATTCCGCAACGAGGTGTCCAGGCGCGCCCCGGTCGGGGGGATGGGCGCTGGCGCCGCACTTAGCGGCGTGGGGCGACGCCCGTGCGGCACCGAGGGAACCCCCGCTCGTGCACAGCCACCCACTCTGCCGCGGAAGTCGTCACCTGGAGCTTCCCCCGTGCCCCCACCGATGGTGACGCGCAACAGGTACCGGTGCTTGGGGGTTCCCCGGAGAGTCTGGCAGCTAGGAAAGGGAGACGCACGATGCGGTCATACGGGTTCTGGAATACCGGGGATGCCACCGCGTAGGCGTGCGCTACGGCTCCCGGTCTGCGGGGTGGGGGTCTCGACCGCATACGGCGACCGCGCGACAATCGCCACCGCGGCACCGACCTCCTTGCGCCGAACGCCTCGCTCGACGGCGTGAGGGCGACACATCCGGCGCCGCCCTTTTGGAGTGTAGATGGGGTGGCGACAAGGGGAGAGTCCCAGACCTTGTGGGCTTTGAGGAAGGGGGCAGAGAGCCGAGGAAGGGGCTGGCAAGGGATGGGTGGAGAAGCGGCGGGAGCGGGGCCGCGGCGTGGCTGAAGGCGGCGGGGGTGCTGCGAGAGCGGGCGCGGGTGGCGTTGGCGGTGGCCGCAGCGGTAGAGGCGGCAGGGGGCAGCGAGGGGCAGGGCGACCTCGTGGGGTCCTTGGAGGCGATCGTGGCCCGGGCGGTGTCCGGGGGCGGGGCCGTGTCCATGGCGGCGCAGGCGCCTGAGCCGCGGGCCCAGGCTGGGGCTGGACGGAGGGTGCCGGTGGAGGACGCACCCGCGGTTTGGCGACAGATGCAGGAGACCCGGCTGGCGGAGACCGAACTGCCGGCGGTGTGGTTCGCCTCGGGCGGGGCCGGAGGGACGCAGGTGACGTTGGCGCTAGGCTGCAAGGCCAAAGGCGTCAAGCAGGTGTTGGGGGTGTGGAGCGGCGGCGCCGGCGAGCAGCGGTGCAGCCAGAGCCTGGCGACGGACCTGCACGGGCGGGGCTTGGGGCAGGGGCGAAGCTGGCTGGCTGTGGCCGAGGGCGAGCGGGCGCTGGACATGGCGCTGCGGCAGGAGTGGGGCGAGCGGGTCCTGGTGGCGCACTGCCAGGAGCACGTGGGCACCGCCGTGTTGGCGCACTTGCCCGCCGGCCTGCGGGCGACGGCAGCAGCCGCGCTGGAGGCGGCATGGGAAGCGCCGGATGCCATCGCGGCCCAGCGCCAGCTGTTGGCGTTGGCCGAGTCCTGGCACGAAACGCACCCAGGCACGGCGAGCCGCCTGCGCGCGGAGGTGGATGCGACGACGGCGGTGACGGCTCTGGGGCTGCGCAACGGCTTGGCGCGCCGGCTGCGGAGCGCGGTACCCGCCCGCTACCTGCTGGAGGAGTGCCTGCCCGCGGCGCGGGGTCTGAGCGGGCGGGCGGCCACGGCGGCGGTCGCCGCGGCGGCTGCCCAGCGGGCGCAGGGCTTCCGCCGCATGTGCGAACCGGGGGCGCTGGTGGCGCTGACGCGGGCGCTGGCCGAGCAGACCGGGCACGGGGCGCTGCAGGGATGACGCGACGGCCATGGCGAATGGTCGGAGAAACGGATGTGCGCCCGCAGCGAGCAACTGCGGGCGCACCAAGGAGAAACAACGCAATGCCGAGCTACGCCGCCGCGGAGCAGGCTCCTGCCATGCTGGCCGAGATTTCCCGCCGCAGGGCGGAGCGCGTGCTGCAGCAGGCCGCGAGCCGGAGCGTGTCCATCGACCTGTTGGGCCAGGTGATGGCGCAGGCGACCACCAACGCCATCGCCGAGATGGAGCGGGAGATCACCGCGCTGGCGGGCGGCCGCTACGAGCGGTCGGATGGGCGGCGCGGGGAGCGCAACGGAACGGCTCCGGGCTACGTGGTGGTGGGCGGGCGCAAGGTGAAGGTCGCGCGGCCCCGGCTGGTGGACAGCGCGGGCAAGGAGGTCCCGCTGGAGAGCTACGCGGCGATGCAGGACCCCGCCACCCTCGACGCCACGGCGATGCGCAAGGTCGTGGTCGGTGTGGCGCAGCGGCGGGTGAACGGAGACGTGGCCGAGGACCAGCCGCTGCCCGAAGGGCAGGAGGCATACGGGCTCAGCCGGAGCAGCGTCAGCCGGCGCTGGATCGCGGCGACGGCGGAGACGTTGGCCGGCGAAGCGGAGCGGAAACTCGACGACCGGCGGTACCTGGCGGTGCTGCTGGACGGGAAGGGCTTCGGGGACCACCTGCTGCTGGCAGGGGTCGGGATCGATGAGCAGGGCCGCAAGCACGTGCTGGGGGTGTGGGAGGGCAGCAGCGAGAGCGCCGAGGTCTGCAAGGGTGCGCTGGAGGACATGGGGCGACGGGGTCTGGACGTCCGTCGCGGCGTGCTGGTCGTCATCGACGGGGGCCCGGGCCTGGCCGCCGCGGTCCGACA
>JAJZZC010000159.1 GCA_021797775.1 Bacillota bacterium | reverse complement strand
TGGTCTGCATCCTGACCGTCCCGCCATCTACGTCAACAGTAACCCCGCGCAGGAGCAGACGCAAGGTCTGTTGCCGGCCCGCGCCGCGCCGCCTCTACCACGGCTGCGGCCTTCTCCAGCGTGCGCCCCGACATCCCGGCGTAGGCCGCTACCTTGTCGCGGGTCTTGGCTTTCACTGGTGGCAACTTTCCACCAGTGTTCGCCGACCTGCCAGGCGCCGTGCCGCCGTGCTCGGCCTGCCGCTCCCGCGCCGCCTCCTGCTCGATCGGCCGCAGGGCTTCTGCGATGGCCACGGCCTCGCTCGGCAGGAAGTCCTTGCGCGCCATGTTTTCGGCGGACGCCTCGCCTGCGCGCATGACGTGCCGCCACCGGCCGCGGGACCTTCGGCGGGCTCAGAATGTGCCACCTCTGGACGAGGTGCAGCGGGCAGTGACGGCGCAGGCGGCCGCCCCGGCGGCGCCCACGGACGGGCGGGGTCTTAGGCCGGGAGCGGGTGGGGCCTCTCCCCACTGTGACGCAGAAAGGGGTGGGCATGGTAGCGGTTGCGGTGGCCCAGGTCTCGGCCCTAGACGCGGCCTGGCAGCAGGTTCGGCGGACGCAGGAGCCCCTGCGGCTCGCGCGGCGGAGGTTCGCGACGCTCCAGATCCGCGCGAACCTGGAGACGGACGCGGAGCTCCTAGAGGACGCGCCGCGGGGCGAGTGGGACGCGTATTGCGAACGCGTGGGCGAGGAGGTCGCGGAGGCGCTGGGCCTGGGCGCCGCGCGGCAGGCGGTGCGCAACGCGGTGGAGACGGTGGCTTCGGCCGGCGGCGTGGCTGCGGTGGACGTGGCGGAACTGCGGCGCGGGCGGCGTCTGGTGCGCTACCGGGCCGCCATGCTGGGCCTGGGGATGCGTCTGGCATAGGGCATGGGCGCCAGGGATGCCGGACGATTGCCCCGTGACGTAACGTGCCGCATACTGTAGGCGGGAGGTGCGGACGTGGCGGAACTGTACATCAGCGGAAACCTGCGGATCACGCCCGCGAACCTGGACCGCCTGCAGGCGGCGGCGGCGCGGGTGGGCCTGAGCGCGGCGGAGGCGGCGCGGGTGGCAGTGGAGGATTGGACGGCGGCCGTGGAGCGCGGGGAGACTACCCCCGCGACCGCGGCCGCGCTGGAACGGGCTGAGGAGCGCAGGCGGGAGAGGTGGACGGCGCGGCGGAGGGGTGGGTGAGACGGACGCGGAACCAACTGCCTCCCGAGCGGAGCGCGGACTGGCCGCGTATGTGCGGGTTGCGCTGAACGAGATCGCGGGGACCACAGGGTCGTACACGCTGGCCGGGATGGAGGAGGGACGCCATCGTGATCCCTAACGCGGCCCCGGCCGTCGCCGCGGCCCACGGCTGGCTCTCCGGCCTCGCGGCGCGGTGGGTCGTCGCGGGCAACCTACACGGCCCAGGGCGCATCGCGGCAGCCATCGGCGTGGTCATCGGCGCGTTGGTGCTGGGGCGCGTCGGCAGCGAGGTCCTGGCCGGCGCATTCCGGCTCGCGCTGATCGTCGCAGCAGTTCTGTTCGCCTACCAGCTATTGCGGGCATAGGCATTCCCGGAGGAGGAATCGTGCAGATGGCGTCTGGCCGTATCACCCTAACGGCGACCGCCCTCTCGCGCCTCTCTCCCGCTGCCAGGATAGCGTGCGAGCGGGCCCTTGCACCCCCGACCGTCACGACCAAGGCCCCCCCGGTGCCGAAGCCACCTCTGTCGCGTCGGCGCCCCCCGCGCCGGCCGTGGATCCTTTATGGGGCGGGCGCCATACTCGCGCTCGGCGTGATACTCGCCGTCCCTCTGGACTTCGCCTTCCTGCGCCCACAGGGGCCAGCGCCGCAAGCGTGTGCCCTCGAAGGGACCTGCGGCGGGGCTGCGGCCATCTCCGCTGCGGGGCAGGCACCTATGCATGTCACGGCAGCGCCATCGGTTGCCGCGGAGCCATCGCAGCCCACTGCGGGGGTCCCCGCGTCAGCGAAAATTTCGGCGTCCCCGTCCCGTCACCAGTGGGCCACCCCGCACCCGCAGGCCACACAGACACCCGCAGTCACCACGACGGCACCGCAGGCCTCTAGCACGACTAGCACGGCATCCTCCGGCGGCGGCACCCTGGTATCGGCACCAGCCGGGAAGGGGACCGTGCAGATCACGAGATACCCAGGAGGGGGCGGGACCATCACGGAGACTTTCCCGGCCCAGCCGGCGCAGGGCTCGGGGCTGCCCGTGTACGTCCGGGCGAGCGAATGCCTGCTGCAGGGATTGTGCCACTAGTCCCAGCCACTATGCCTCTGCGAAGGCATTGCGGCCCGGGCGCTCAGCCCCCTGCTGCCCCGGTATCTCTGGAATCCTCACGCGAGCGCCCTCGCTCCTGGGACGCCTGGCGAGCCACACAGCGGCGGCTTTGCACACGGCGCTGCGGTCCTGCGGCTGATCCGCGAATGACTGGGTTCATGGATCAGGCACAACCCCTGCCCAGGGGCCCGTGGCGCGACGGTCCGGTCCCTGGCTCCTGTGGTAGCGGCCCTATGGCCGGAGCGCGCGGGTAGCGCCTTGCAGAGGGATTGCGGAGGCGACCGGGGCCAACGGGCAGGTGGTGGCTGCGGGATGGCGTAGACCGGAGTGGTGATACGACATGCTCTCCCACCGCGGCCGGCCAGCCGGGACACCCTCCGAAGCTGAGAAGAGCGCCGCCCTGGAGGCGGTGGCCGCGAAGCAACGCTTGACGCGAGAGCAAGCGCAGGTGCTGACCGCAGTCGGGGTCACGAGCGCTGAATATCTCGAACACATCAACCGGCCGTGGGGAAGTGCCGATACTGCCCTGGCCCGTCGCCTTGCTCGGGCGCGCAGGTGGTCGCCTGCGGCCATAGCCGCGTTCCTGCGCCGCCCCGAAGCCCTGGTCCGGGCCGCCCTGCGTCCACAGGGCCGGGGTGGACCTTCATACGCAGTGTCACTCAGCACCGTGCCAGACGAACCAGCACTTTGAACGCTTGTGGTGGTCAGCCGTAGGAAGGCATGCGCAGCGCGGCGAACCCTGTCGACCGAGGGCGGAGGGGCCACTCCGAAAGCGGGGTCCCGCTCGACGCCGGTCGGGCTGTGTAGAACACGGGCAGGCGCAGGTCTCCGGAACGATCCCCTTTCGGCACACGCGGGTCGCAGCCGGGACATGGGCAGCAGACGACCTGAGGCGTGACGACCGCGGGCCATGCGGGTACCTTCGCCTGCCGGCTGGGCCGGTGTGGTACCTTTTGGCCTCGGTCGGCTCGTCTCGTTCCCCCGGGGGAGCGGGCCCGCACATGCCGGTTTGACGGCAATTGCTTGCCATGCGCCGACTCAGGCATCCCACCTCCAGCGTCGCTGCAGGGCCAACCGCAGCGCCCAACCGTCATAACCCTGCGCGCGCGGCCCGTGTGCCTGGCCCGCGCGCCTGGCCCAGTTGCGCCCTGGTGGGGATCCCGATTGGTCGATCGCCCTCGCCGAGCGCACTCCGGAAGGGGGCACGTCCACCGGCTGATGCAGTCAGGGAAAGAGTTTTAGCCGTCGTTTGCCCCCCCGGGGATGCCCCACCCGCGTTGTCACACCCTGGAGGCTGTGGTGGAGGGCGGGGGAATCTCGGTCTCGCGACCGGTGCGCGGACGGCGACCAGGAGACATCGGAAGAAGACTCGGACCGCCCCGAGCCAGCACGAGACGGGCGATGGGATGCCCCCCGCCGGAATGACACCATCCTGGCACGGAGCGGGGACCCGCAGGGTGCGGGCCCGGACCGTGGAAGGTACGGCCGGGGGCGACCGGCGGCGCGTGGTCCGGAAACCGGCCAGCGCGGCGGCGCGCGGCACCCCGGGCAGGAGGAGGGCGCGATGGACGAACGGTACCGCCGCGGCCGGGGGAAATGGAGGCCGTTCACGCGGGCGACGGGGACGAGGACCTGGGCCTGCTGGCCCGCGTGGCACCCGACCTGCCGCGTAACATCGCCGAGTTCGCCTGTGGCCGAATCCATAGCCGTGCGGGTCTCGGCCGCCGCCAGCGGCAACTGCTGACCATCGCATGCCTCAGCGTGCTGGGCGACTGCGAGCCGCAACTCACGGTGTACGTGGGCTCGGCGGCGCACGTCGGCCTCGCCCCCCGGGAGGTCGTGGAAGCCATGCTGCACTGCGTGCCCTACGTCGGCTTCCCGCGGGTCATGAACGCCCTAGCGGTGGCGGCGCGGGTCTTCGCAGAGCGGGGTTTGGTGTGGGCCCGGAAGGGTCAACTAATCTCGGGGCGACCTGGGCCCAAAGATCAGGGGGAATAGAGATGACCCCCCTGATCTTTATCCTCGCGGGATGGGGCTAAACTGTTGTCGTCAATGTCACTCGGGCACGCGAAGGGACCCCTGGCGGGTGCCACAGCGGCGCGAACGGCGGTGCGCCGCGAAGGGTTCACCGCGGAGGCGCGGGCCGATCGGCGGCCGGGCGTGGTGGCCTCCGGCGTGCCCCGGCCGGGCCGGCTTCGTCAGGTGCGCTGAGACGGGATTTGCACCGCCCGCCGCATCATGCGGGCCGGGCGGCCGGTGCCCGCTCCGAGACGGTGCGGCGCGGACGGATCAGCGCTTCCTTCGGAGTCGGAGCGGCGGCAAGCCCGGTATCCGGCAGGCCCGGAGGTGCGCGCAGTGGTGCTGCGGCAGCACGGACGCCCTCGGCAGCCGGTCGCGGCGGCGGGGGGGTAGTTGCGGTCGTCCAGCCCACGCAGCCGTTCGGATGAGGTCGGCACGTCGCTGCTGGAGAAGGGGCCGGGCGGTTTCCGTGGGAGGCGGTGAGAATGCGAGGGCTGCTGCGGCGTATGGTGGCGACCGCCTGTGTGGCGATGGTGGCACTCTATTCCCTGCCGGTGAGGGCGGGAGGCGGCGGCTCCACTCAGGTGTCGAACCCGGACTTTGTATCCGTGGGCGGCACGAGCTACGCGGTTTCCTTCACGACCAGCCCGACCGGCGCCCTTTCCGGCCCGGCCGGTGACATCATTTTGGACTTCTCGAACGTGACGGTGACCGACGTCGCGTACGCCATCAGCGCGGGCGGCCCGCCCGGCTCGCCCGTGTCGGTGACAGGGGCGCTGAGCGGCGCGACCCTCACCCTGACGTTGGCCGTCGGCCAGAGCATCGGCGCGAGCACCGCGGTCACCGTCTCGCTGGCCGGGCTCACGACCAGCAGCCCGGCGAGCGTCGCGATCTCGACGAGCAGCGACCAGACTCCCGTCCTCGCTGTGCTCGGCAGTACCGGCGGCAGTGGGCCCCCCGGCGGCCCAGCCTCCACGGCAGTCCAGAATGTCGTGGTGACCCCCACACCCGACACAGCCGGAGCCGTGGCCGGGTACACCGTGGCGTTCCAGGTGTACAGTGCTCTCGCCGCGGGCAGCGGCACTATCACGTTCCAGGCCCCGGGAACCGCCTTCCCGAGCATCGCTTCCGACTACGGGATCACGGACGGCACCACTCCCTCCGGCAGCGGCACGGTCACGGCGGCGCCCACGGTCGGCTCCGACCAGGTGACGTTCGCCGTGCCGAACGCCATCGCAGCCGGCGACCAGATCTCGGTGGCGGTGACCGGCGTCAACAACCCCCAGAGCGCCAGTACCACCGTCCAGATGGCGGTCTACACGTCGGCGGACGCTGCCCCGGCCAGCTCCACCGCCTACGCGATCACGGCCGGGCAGGCCGCCAAACTGGTATTCACCAGCCAGCCGGCGAGCGCGGTGGCCGGCACCGCCTTCGGCAGCCAACCCGCCGTGTCCGTGGAGGACCAGTTCGGCAACGTCGTCGGCACCAACAGCTCCACGGTCACGCTGGCCATCAGTAGCGGCACCGGTACCGCCGGCGCCATTCTGAACTGCACGGCGGACCCCGTCGGCGCCGCGCAGGGCGTCGCCAGCTTCAGCGGCTGCCAGATCGACCGGGCGGGATCAGGCTATACCCTGCTGGCGACCGACGGCGCACTTGCGTCGGCGACCTCGGCCGCGTTCGACGCTACGTCCTCCTCGGTGGCTGATGGCAGCGGGACGATGTCGGTTCAGCCTGCGAGCGTCGTCGGTGGCTCGACGGGTAACACCCTCACCTTCACCTACACGGGGGCTGCGGGCGGCGTCACCGACGGCGAGGTGGAGATCCTGCTGCCACTCAGTTGGACGCCGCCGAGCACCCTCGCGGGCGCCCCGGGCTTAACGACGGCGAGTGCGGGCACGGTCGGCGTCATGGGCCAGTACATCACGGTGACGGGTCTCACCCTGGCGGGGGGCGGCACGCTGGCGGTGACCTATGGCGCCGGCGGCGGCGCCACGGGTGTGACGGCACCCAACGCCGCCGGCACGGCCACCTTCACAGCCTCGGAGGAGTCGTCGGCCACCGGATCCCTGACGCCCCTGGGGACCTCTCCGAGCCTCACCGTGAGCGCCGGGGTCGGAGCCGCACGGTTGGCGGTGTCGGCGCCCGGGTCGGCGACTGCGGGCACGCCCTTCAGCGTGACGGTCACGGCTGACGACCAAAGTGGCAACACGGTGACGGGGTACACCGGCACGATCCACTTCACCAGCGGCGACGGCAAGGCCACTCTGCCGGCCGACTACACCTTCCAGGCCGCGGATGGCGGCACCCACACCTTCTCCGGGGTCACCCTGGAGACCGTCGGGTCGCCGACCCTGACGGTCACGGACACCTCGAGCGGCACGGTCCCCGGGAGCGCCTCGATCACCGTCGCCGCGGCGGCCGCGAGCCAGTTGGCCCTGACGCTGTTCTCCGCGCAGCAGACGGCCGGCAGCCAGTTCGGCCTGAGCGTGACGGCCGAGGACCCGTACGGCAACACCGCGGCGGGCTACGCCGGAACGGTACATTTCACCACGACCGACGGCGCTAGCCCGAACGGAACGGCGCCGGCCCTGCCGGCCGATTACACCTTCACCACCGGCAGGGGTGGCGACAACGGCTCACACGTCTTCGGCAACACTCCTGGCACCGGCGTCGTGCTCCACAACGCGGGCACGGCGACGGTGACGGCCACGGACACGGCCACCCCCTCGATCACGGGCACCAGCGGCAGCATCACCGTGAATCCCGGCACAGCGACCCAGCTCGTCTTCACCACGCAGCCGGGCGGGGGCGCCGCCGGGACCGCGTGGTCGGCGCAGCCCGTGCTGGCCGTCGAGGACGCCAGCGGCAACACGGTGACGTCGTCGACGGCCGGCGTCGCGCTGACCATCGGGGCCAACCCCGGCAGCGGAACCCTGACCTGCTCGGCCACCCCGGTCACGGCGGCGACCGGGGTGGCCACCTTCAGCGGGTGCTTCATCAACAACGCGGGCAGCGGTTATACGCTGCAGGCGACGTCCGCCGGGCTCACGACCGCCACGAGCAACGCGTTCGACGTCACCGGCAGCACGGGCCAGCTCACCATCACGACCCCGACGGCGCTGCCCTCCGCCACGGTCGGCCAGCCGTACAGCCAGACCCTGGCGGCGAGCGGCGGCACGGGCCCGTACAACTGGTCCAGCACGCAGCTCGGCGCCACCGGCCTCAGCCTGAGCGGTTCAGGCGTGCTTTCCAGCACCGCGGTGAGCGGGCCGGCCGGCGGAGTCTTCGGCTTCACCATCCAGGTGACAGACCAGACCGGCGCCACGGTGTCGGCGACCTTCAACCTGCCGGTGCTCGCCCCCGGTGTGCAGAACCCCACGGTCCAGGTCGTTCCCAGCACCGCGTTCGACGCCGACGCCACCTACACGGTGGGCTTCACCACCAGCGCCGCGGGGAGCCTGACCGGCGGCGGCAACCTCAACCTGGAAGCGCCGCAGGGAACGGCTTTCTCGACCCAGACCTCGGATTACACCGTCCAGGCGGGCAGCCCCCCGGTCACGGTGCCGGTGAGCAGTGTGGTGGGAAACCCCTCCACCCCACAGGACGTGACCGTCATCCTGGGTGGCGGCATCGCCGCGTCCACGGCGGTGAGCGTGACGGCGCGCAACGCAGGCAACCCCGGCACGCCCGGTAGCACCGAGACGCTTGCGGTCTCCACCTCCGCGGACACCCAGCCCGTTACGTCGCCGGATTACGCCATCACGGCCATCCCGCCGCTGCCGGCGGGACTGGCCGACTCCTCCATCGTCGCCAGCCCCGCCGTGGTCTCCTACGACACGGCGAGCCCCCCGGCGACCCTCACCGTCGCCGTCGCGGTCTACCTCGCGGACGGCTCGGGCCGGCCGCTCGCCGGTAGGGACGTGACCCTGCGTTTCTCCTACCCGGGCGCCAACCCGTCGGGCGCCGTCTGGGCGTTCAACGGTCCGGCCGGCGCCTCCACCGGCGCCACGGGCGAGGCCGACTTCCAGTTGCAGTGCAACCTGGCGGAGTGGGGCTACTGCACCCCGGGGCCGCTCGTCCTGGCGGCGACCGACACCACCGACGGCGTCGTCATCGCGGGGCCCAGCATGCCGGTTGAGACCTACAGCATCCGCTTCAGCGGCCAGCTGTACGGCGGCGGCACCGCGGACATCGGCGCCAGCGGCCTGCCGGCGAGCCAGGCGGTCACCGCCGCCAGTTTCAATGGATTGGCCGTGACCCTCGGCGGGAACTGCACCACGGATGCGAGCGGCGCGCTTGGCGCCAGCGGAGCGTGCAGTTTCACCGTCCCAGTCGGCGCAGCCGGCACCAGCTACCCGGTGGTGCTGACCGTCGGCGGCCTGCCGTTCTCCGGCAGTTTCACCATGCAGGCGAGCCCTGCCAACACCCCGGCGGCGATCGCCGCCACGGCCGGAGGCGGGCAGAGCGCGACGGTCGTGACGGCCTTCGCCACCGACCTCCAGGCCACGGTGACCAATGGCAACGGCGGCTCGGTGGGGGCCGGCGTCCCGGTCACCTTCACGGTGCAGCCCGGCTCGGGCGGGGCCGGGGGCACGTTTGCCGCGAGCGCGACGGTGCCGACGGACGCGCAGGGCGTGGCCACCGCGCCGGCCCTCACGGCGAACACCGTCGCGGGTGCCTTCACGGTGACGGCCACGGCCGGCGGGGTCTCGTCGCCCGCCACCTTCTCGCTGACCAACACCGCCGGCGCGCCGGCATCGATCACAGCCACGGCCGGGGACGGGCAGAGCGCGCTGATCCGGAGGGCCTTCGCCAGCCCGTTGGAGGCTACCGTGACGGATGCCTACGGGAACCCGGTGGACGACGCGACTGTGACCTTCACGGCGCCGTTCAGCGGCGCCAGCGGGGCCTTCACGGGCGGTGTGACGACGGCCACCGCGCAGACCGACGCGAGCGGCCTAGCGCAGTCGCCGACCTTGACCGCGGATAGCACCCCAGGGTCGTTCACCGTCACTGCCGCGGTCGGCGGTGTGGCGTCACCCGCCAGCTTCTCGCTCACCGCCACCGAGCTGTCGATCACCATCGCATCCGGCAACGGTGCGTACTTCGGTGTGGGGACCGATCTGTCCATACCCGCGAGCGCCATCCTGACTGTCAAGGTCACCGACAGCAATGGCCATCCCGTCGAGGGCGCCGACGTGACCTGGACCGCGCCCGGCAGCGGTGCGTCCGGCAGCTTCGGCCCCAGCGGCCAGACGACGGTGACGGTCCAGACGCGCAGCGACGGGACCGCGTCCGCGCCGCAGTTCACCGCCAACGGCATTCCCGGCACGTTCAACGTCACGGCTGCGACAGACGGGGCCCCGACGCCTGCCGCTGTCGCGCTGACCGACGCGGCGTACGTCGGGCCGGTCAACTGCGAGACGAGCAACCTGCAGGACGCCCTGGACCAGGGCGGGCTGGTGCTCGACCTGTGCCCGCAGATCACCATCGAAGCCCCGATCACCGTGGCGACGGGGCTGACGGCCACACTCCTGGGGGAGCCGGCGCAGGGCGGCTCCGGCACGCTTGGCGCCCCGCAGGGGGCGCCGGTTATCCTCTATGGCACCGCGCTCACCACCAGCATGATCGACGTCACGGGAGGCAGCCTGACGCTGCAGGGGCTGGACATCGAGGGCGGGACGGTGTTTGGGGCGTCGGGGAGCAACGGCAGCAGCGGGGCCGGCGTCTCAAGTCTGCTGACGGCGATTCCGGGCGTCGCGGGCCAGGACGCGCCTGAGCCTGGGACCTGCTCCAGCCTCGGCTGCGGCCCCACCGCCGGAGCGGCGGGCACCTCGGTCCGGGGCGGCGCCATCGACATCGCGGCCGGGGGCACGGTCGTCCTCGACTACGTGACCGTCGACGGCAGCCAGGTGTACGGTGGCATAGGCGGCCAGGGCGGGTCGGGTGGCAGCGGGGGCAAGGGTGGCGGCACCATCGGCAGCGTGAGCGGCGGCCCGCCCGCGATGCCCGGCGGCAACGGCGCCGACGGCGCCCCCGGCGGACGCGGCGGGGCGGCCCAGGGCGGGGCCATCTACAACGCCGGGTCCCTGACGGTCGAGTACAGTGCCTTCACCGGCAACACGGCCACGGGCGGGCAGGGCGGCATCGGCGGCGGGGCGGGCAAGGGCGGCTCGGGGGGCAGCGGCCAATCCGGCAATAAGGGCGCAAAGGGGCCGCTCTGCGGGTCGGGCGGGGCCGGAGCACCGGGCTCCGACGGCGCACCCGGCGGGGATGCGGGCCGGCCCGGCAACGGCGGGCAGGGCGGCAGCAGCCAGGGCGGGGCGATCTACAACACCGGCACGCTGGCGATCAGCCACAGCGACTTCCTGCAGAACCAGGCCAACGGCGGCGACGGCCAGGGGGCCGGCAGCATCGCCCTACCGGGCAAGGGCGGCAACGGCGGCAACGGCGGCGCGGGCGGCTCGCCGGGCGGCGGTCCCAAGCGCGGGGGCTGCCCGCCGGGCTCCCGGGAGGATTACGGCCCCGGCGGGGCGGGAGGCGCCAACGGCAACGGGGGCAGCGCGCTGCCAGGGACCGGGCTCGGGGGCGACGGAGTGGCCGGCGAGGGCGGCGCGATCTTCAACGCGGGCACGCTGAGCATCGACAGCACCAGCTTCGAGGTGAACGTGGCCATCGGCGGCGACGGCGGCGACGGGGCCGATGCGGACGAAGGAGGAGGGGGCGGGATCGGAGGCGCGGGCGGGTTTGGCGATCCCAGAGGTGCCAGCAGCCCCTGGGGCCGCTGCGGCAGCTTTGTCGGCGGCGCCCTCGGGGGCAACAGCGGCTCGGGCCTGGGCGGCGCCATCTACACTGCGACTGCCGCGACACTGACCGACGTCGCCTACGGTAACGGCAGCTACGACGGCAACCGGGCCAGCGCCGGCTTCGCCGTGGGTCCGGGAGGCTACGCCCAGACTGTTTGCGGGGGCTACACGGCCCCGGCCGGCAGGCCGGGGGAGCCGGGGGCAGGCCTCGGCGCCAACCTGTTCACGGTCGCGGCGAACAACGAGGAGCTGCAGATCACGACCACGTCCCTGGCCGGCGTGCCGGCAGGCCAACCGCTGCTGCTGAGCGTGCAGGCCAGCGGCGGGACGGGCCCCGACGCGTGGTCCCTGGCTCCCGGCGCCCCGGCCTGGCTGCAGATCGACCCCTCGCAGGGATATCTGTCCGGCACCCCACCCCAGACGGGTGTCTACACCTTCACGGTCCAGGTGACCGACTCCACACCGGTCACGGCCCAGACGGCGACCCAGGTCCTGTCGCTCGACGTGACCGACGCCTGGGGGACCGTCACGGGCAGCGCGGCGGCAGCGGCCGCCGGCGGCACGGCCAGCGCCGGCGGGGCGGGGACGGGGACGCCGAACACCTCGGCCAGCGCCAGCGGGGGTTCCGGCACGGTGGCCGTGACCGAGTACTCGGCGAACCCGACCGCCAGCGGGACCTTCGAGAGCGCCGGCCGCTACTTCGACGTGGCCGTGTCCACCGGGAACACGTTCGAGGGACTCACGATCTCCGAGTGCCAGCTCGACGGGCACGATTCGGTCCAGTGGTTCGACGGCAACAACTGGCATCCGGTGCGCCCGCAGAGCTTCGATGCCAACACCGGCTGCGTCACCGTCGGCCCGCTCAACGACACGGACAGCTCGCCGCTGCTCAGCCAGCTCACCGGCACCGTCTTCGGCGTCGCGGTGAATGCCCAAGCCGTCGTTGCAGGTGACACCCTCTCGTTCGCGCCGAGCCCGC
>JAJZZC010000158.1:3926-12266 GCA_021797775.1 Bacillota bacterium | reverse complement strand
GGCGGGACCGCCGCAGCGAGGGCCGAGACGGCGGCCGCGCAGCCCCCCGCCGGCAAGGCGGGGGCCGCCGGTCGGTCGGGACCGCGCGCCAGCGCCGGGGCGCGCAGCGCGGCGCAGAAGGGTACGCGTGCGGGGGGCTCCGGAGGGGCGGCCGCCCCGGCCCGGATCGTGGCCACCGCCGCCCCGGCGGAGATCCCCGGTTCCCCTGCGATCCCCTCGGCGGCCGATGGGGATAGGGTGGACGTTCCGCCGAAGCAGTTTGACCCACAGCCCGCCGGTGGCCCCCCGGCCTTCGGTGCGCCGGGTGCGCCCCCAGCATGGGCCCCCGGGGCCAAGCAGGCGGTGGGCACCGCGCTCTCCGACCGGAGTCCTGTGTGGTTTACGATCGCCGAGGGCGTGCTGACCGAGATCTATTACCCCCGGGTGGACATCGCCAATACCCGCGACCTGCAGTTCCTGCTGGTCGGCCCCGATGCCGACGCCTTCTATGAGGAGCGGCGCGACACCATCGCCGAAGTCCGCCAGGCCGATCCCCGCTCCCTGGCCTGGCAGGTGACCAGCAGCGAGCGCCAGGGCCGGTTCACGATCGAGAAGCGGGTGGTCACCGACCCCGAGCGGCCGGCGCTGCTCGTGCGTTGCGCCGTCCGCCTGCACGCCGAGCGCGGGGGGCGCGACCTGCGTGCCTACCTGCTGCTGGGACCGCACATCAGCGACCGCGGCGGCGACAACACGGCGCAGGTGGTGCGGGTCGGCGAGCGCACGCTGCTCTTGGCGAGCCGGCACGATACCTACCTCGCGCTGGCCTGCTCGCTGCCGCTCGGTGACGCCTCGGCGGGGTATAGCGGCGTCTCCGACGGGTGGACCGACCTGCGCCAGCACCACGCGCTGCGCTGGCGTTTCGGCGCGGCGCCCGCCGGCAACGTGGCGCTGGTGGCCGAAGTTGCAGGGGACTTCGGGCAGCCCTTCACGGTAGCCATGGGGTTCGGGGCCTCGGCCGCGGCGGCGTGCGCGCACGCGGTCGCGTCGGCCGACGCGGACTTCGAGCGTGTGGCGGCGGCCTATGTCGAGGGCTGGCACGCGTACTGCGACGGCCTGCAGGACCTTTCCCGCGCCTCCCAGGACGGCGGGCGCCAGTACTACCTCTCGGCCATGGTCGTCCGGGCTCATGAGGATCGCGAGAACGTTGGCGCGCACATCGCCTCGCTGGCCATCCCCTGGGGCGAAGCGGCAGGCGATAAGAACCGGGCCGGCTACCACCTGGTCTGGCCGCGCGACCTCTATCACGCGGCGACGGCGCGCCTGGCGGCCGGGGACGCCGCTGGCGCGCTGGCGGCTTTGCACTACCTGGCGCGTACGCAGCGTGAGGACGGCTCCTGGCCGCAGAACTTCTGGGTTTTCGGCGAGCCGTACTGGCACGGGCTGCAGCTCGACGAGATCGCCTTCCCGATCCTTCTGGCTTGGCAGTTGCGGCGCGCCGACGCCTTGGACTGGAACCCGTACCCCTCGCTGGTCGCGCCGGCCGCCTACCGCATCGCGCGCGTCGGCCCGGTGACCCAGCAGGAGCGCTGGGAGGAGAACAGCGGCTATTCACCGTCCAGCCTGGCGGCCGCCATCGCCTCGCTAGTGTGCGCCGCCGAGTTCGCCACCGCCGACCACGACCCGCAGGCTGCGCGCTACTTCCTCGAAGTCGCCGACTACTGGGCCTCCCACCTGGAGGACTGGACCTACACGCGCTGCGGCGCAGTCGACGGGTTCAGCGAGTATTACGAGCGGATCGCCGCCGCTCTGGCGGACAGCCCCTCGCACCTCGGCCGCGTCTTCCTGCCGGTGGCCAACCTGCCGGCCGGTGCCGGCCGTATCGAGGAGGCCGCAGTGGTCGACGGCGGTTTCCTGGAGCTCGTGCGCTACGGGGTACGGCCCGTGGACGATCCGCACGTCCTGCAGACGCTGAAGGTCTATGATGCGACCTGCAAGGTGGACACCCCGTACGGGCCGGTGTGGCACCGCTATACCCACGACGGATACGGGGAGAAGGAGGACGGCGGCGCCTTCGACGGCACGGGCGTCGGCCGCGGGTGGCCACTGCTCACCGGCGAGCGGGCGCACTACCAACTTGCCAGCGGGGAGACGCCCTCGGGCCTCGTCCAGGCCATGGAACGGCTGACCACCGGGGGCGGGATGATCCCGGAGCAGGTCTGGGACACTGCGGACCTGCCGGAGCGTGGCATGTTCCTCGGTAGGCCCACGGGCTCCGCAGCCCCACTGGTCTGGGCGCACGCCGAGTACGTGAAGCTGCTGCGCAGCATGGCCGACGGCACGGTGTTCGACTGCCCGCCCCCGGTGCGCCAGCGATACGCGCAGGACGGCGCGCCGGCATCAGACCTGGTTATCTGGAAGCACAACCACAAGATCCGCTCCGCGGATGCCGGCCGGACCGTGCGCATTGAGGTGTACGCGCCCGCCGCCCTGCACTGGACGCGCGACTCCTGGCGCACCGTGCGGCACGAGCCGATGGAGCCTTACGGCCACGGGGTGTGGATCTACGACTTCCCCCCCGGCAGCTTCACACGGGGGCGTACCCTGGAGTTCACCTTCTACTGGAACGAGGCAGGCTCGTGGGAGGGCATCAACTACGTGATCGCGGTGCAGTGAGGGGGGGCGGGCCTCGCCCCCCCTCGACCGCGAGGCCCGCGCGCGCGTCCTCGAGCGGCCGCCATCTCCCAGGTGGGGCAGACGGGCCGCCGCGCATGCCAGGCGACTCCCGGTGGGGGGCAGGCGCGGGCGAACGAGGGCGCCCATCCCCACCCCCTGCCGGCGGGCGACCGGTGCGCCCATTGCCCGTTCAGACCCTTGGCGTGATGCCCATGCGCGTGCGCAGCCCGTCACGGATCCGCTCCTGCAGCTCGTCTACCTCGTGGTCGGTCAAGGTGCGACCCGGGTCCTGATACGTCAGGGTGTAGGCGAGGCTGCGGCTACCCTCCGGCACCCCGGGTCCGCCAAAGACATCGAAGAGCCGGCACTCCTCCAGCAGAGGGCCCGCCAGTTCGCGCAGGGCCGCCTCCACCGCGGCGGCCGGGAGCGCGTGCGGCGCGACCACTGCCAGGTCGCGCCGCACGGCGGGGTGCTGCGGCAGCGGGGAGAGCGTGCGGGGCGCGGCGGCGGCGGCGACGGCGGCGAGGTCCAGCTCGGCCAGGGCCGCGGGGCCGCGCAGTTCGAAGGCGTCCCGCACCTGCGGGTGCACCTCGCCGACCCAGCCCAGGGGGACGCCGTCTCGCGTCTCTACCCGTGCCGAGCGGCCGGGGTGCAGCGTGGGGTAGTCATCTGGACGCGGGACCCAGCGCAACCCCCTTGCGGGGACGCCAGCGCGACCGAGAACCTCTTCGCAGAGACCCTTGAGCGCGAAGAAGTCTACGGGCTCAGCGGGGTATTGCCACCCCGCGGGACGCAGGTTGCCCGTGGCAGCGGCGCCGAAGGACGCCGCCTCCAGCGGCCGCTGCCCTGGTCGTGTGCGGAAGGTGCGCCCCACCTCAAAGATCGAGGCATCCAGCCGCCGGTGCCGGGCGTTGGCCTCTAGTACGCGCAGCAGTCCGCCCGCCAAGGTGGTGCGCAGCACCGCCTGGTCGGCGCTCATCGGGTTCTGCACCGTCACCGCCTGCCTCCACGGGTGACCGGCGGGCAGGCGCATCCGGTCCCAGAGGGCGCGCCCGTGGTAGCTGTATGGTACGACCTCGGTGTAGCCCGCCCCCAGCGCAATCGTGCGCGCCAGGGCGCCGAGTGCGCCCACCGGATCCCGGGCGACGGGGTCGGGGCCGCCGGGCGGCAGTGTTCCAGGCAGCCGCTCATACCCGTAGGCGCGCGCGACCTCTTCGATCAGGTCGATCTCCAGCGTCACATCGGGCCGCCAGGTGGGCACCGTCACGCGCAGGCGGTCCGGTCCTCCTGCTTGCACCTCGAACCCATACCGCTGCAGCAGGTGGCCACAGGCGGACGTCGAGATGTGCACGCCCAGGACGGCTCGGGCGCGGGCCCCGCGCAGGGTGATGGCACGCGGCGAGGCCGGCCGTGGGGAGATGTCGACCGCGCCGGCGAGCGGGCGTCCGCCCAAGTACCGGGCCATGAGGTCCACCGCCCGATCCGCCGCGCGGCGGGCCAGGGCGGGATCGACCCCGCGCGCATAGCGCGCCGCCGCCTCCGAGGGGATACCGGCGCGCCTAGCGGTGCGCGCCACCGCTTCAGCGGCGAAGACGGCTGACTCCAGCAGCACCGCCACCGTGGCCGGCCCCACCTCGGCGCGCTGGCCGCCCATGACCCCCGCGATGGCCACGGGGCCGTCCGCGTCGGCGATGACCAGGTCGTCGCCGCCCAGGACGCGTTCCCGACCGTCCAGGGTCGCGAGGGGCTCGCCGGCGGCGGCCCGACGGACCGTGATCCGCCCGCCGCGCAGGCACGCCAGGTCGAAGGCGTGCAAGGGCTGGCCGAGTTCCAGCATGACGTAGTTCGTCACGTCCACGACGCCCTGCACCGAACGCATCCCGCACTGCTCAAGCCGCCGCCGCATCCAGAGCGGTGCGGGCGCGGCCGGGGCCAAAGCCTCGATGACCCGCGCCACATACCGTGCGCAGAGGTCCGCGGCATGGATCCGCACGTCCACTGTCTCGGCGGTCGAGCGGCTGGCCGGGGCCGGCTCGCCACCGGCGAGGAGGCGCAGCGGGCCGCCGGTGAGCGCCGCGACCTCCCGGGCCACGCCCAGGATGGACTGGCAGTGCGCGGCGTAGTTGGCGGTCAGCTCCAGGACCAGCACCGGGTCATCCAGGTACAGCGCCTCTGCCAGGTCGCCGCCGCCGCCCGGAGGGAGGTCGTCGGGCCCGAGGACACACACCCCGGCGTGGCCGCCCGGCAGCCCCACCTCGTCGGGCGCGCACAGCATCCCCTCTGACCGCACCCCTTGGAAGTTTCGTGCCTCTAGCACGCGGCCGCCGGGGAGGACCGCCCCGGGCGGCGCCCAGACGACGGACCGCCCGACCTGTAGGTTGGGAGCACCCGACACCACCACCGCCCGCCGGCCCGCCGCCTCCACCGTACAGACCAGCAGGCGGTCGGTTCGGGGGTGGCTCTCCACGGCCACCAGCGTGCACGCCAGCAGGCCGCGCACGCCCGCGCCCGGGTTCTCTATGACCTCCACAGTGAGCCCGCGGTCGGTCAAGGCCGCGGCCAACTCCGCCACGCCGTCGGTCCAATCGGTGAACGCACGCAGCCAGGAGAGTGGTACGCGCATCGGCTCAGCACCGTCCTCGCGGAGGGGTGGGTCCGCCGGTACACGCGGCCGGCGCCGCTGGCGCCGGCCGCTCTCTCTCTCTCTCTCTCTCTCTCTCTCTGGGAGCGGCGGGCTGCGGGGCGACTCAGAACTGCTCCAGGAAGCGCAGGTCGCCCTCAAACAGCAGCCGCATCTGGTCGATGCCGAAGCGCAACATGGCGCAGCGGTCGATACCGATGCCGAAGGCGAAGCCTGAGACCTCCTCGGGGTTATAGCCGCCCGCGGTCAGCACCGCCGGATGCACCATGCCCGCGCCCAGGATCTCGATCCAGCCGCTGCCCTTGCACGTGGCGCACCCGGTGCCTCCGCAGAAGACGCAGGAGACGTCCACCTCGGCCGACGGCTCCGTGAAGGGGAAGTAACTGGGGCGCATCCGCACCCGCGTCTTTGCGCCGAAGAGGCCACGGGCGGCCTCGGCGAGCACACCCTTGAGGTGGGCCATGCTGATGCCCCTGTCGACGAGGATCCCCTCGAGTTGGTGGAACATCGGGGAGTGGGTAGCGTCGTCGTCCCGGCGGTAGACGCGCCCCGGGCAGACCACGCGCACCGGCAGCGCCCCACCGCGCGCCAGCATGTGGCGGATCTGCACCGGCGAGGTATGCGTCCGCAGCAGCAGCCGCCCCTCGCCCTGCGCCGGCTCGCCGGCCAACGCGTCCTCGAGGTAGAAGCTGTCGTGGCTATCGCGCGCCGGGTGGCCGGAGGGCATGTTCAGGGCTTCGAAGTTGTACCATTCGCTCTCCACTTCGGGGCCCTCTGCGACGGCAAAACCCAGCGTGGCGAAGATGCGCTCCAACTCCGCCCGCGTGGTGGCCAGCGGGTGCGGGTGGCCCTGCCGTGGTGTCCTGCCCGGTAACGTGACATCCACGACCTCGGTGGCGAGGCGCGCGTCCAGCTCGCCGCGCGACAGCGTCGCCGCGCGCTCGGTCAAGGCCGCGGCGACCGCCGTGCGCACGCGGTTGCCCGCAGCCCCGGCGGCGGGGCGCCGCTCCGCGGGGAGGCGCCCCACCGCGCGCAGCGCGGCGGGGATCTCGCCGTTGCGACCGAGGAAGCGAACGCGCGCCGCCTCCAGGGTCCCGGGGTCGGCAGCCTCCCGTACAGCGGCTAACGCCGCTGCCAACAGGTCGTCCCAGGGCGGCCCCAGCTCTCCGCCCGGTTCGCCGGGGGTTACGGCCGCCGGCCCGTCCTCCTCGTCCGCGGACCGGTCGTTCGGCTCGGGCGCGCGCTTCTCCACCCGCTTGTGCCTGGTTGGCAAACCGTGTACAAACCGATCGCTCGGCCTTCCACATGTCCGCCCGACCAGGCCCTCGCCCCTTTCGGCCTCAGATTGACCCCTTGCGGGGCGGTAGCTCATAGGCGGACTCGGGCTACGCGGCATGCACGGCGCAGGCCGGGCGGCGCATGGCCGTTTTCCATTCTCCCGAACGCCGGAGACGAGAGTCAAGTGCGCCGCGTCCCGTCCTGGCCAAGGGCGGTCCCGCGGCTGACGGCGGGAGCGTTGAGGAAGGACGGGCGCACCCAGGGTCCGGATTGCCGGCGCGCCGCCCGTCGGGGGGGCGCGCCGGCACCATCAGCTCGGGGTGGGGTGGGGGCTTGGACGCCATGGAGCCCTAAGGCGGATGCTGCGCTGGGGTCCATCCATGGTCCGCGCGTCACCCCGCACCCTGCATCGCCCCTCCTCCCGCCCGGACCGTGCCCAGGGTTGGAGAGGGGATCGCCCTGGACGCCGGCCGTCTCCCGTCCGGTCCGCCCAGTGGGGACCGGTACACGGGCTGACGCCCCGTGTCGTGGATGGGTGCCGGTTCGTGGCCGCCAGCCAGCGCCGGCCCGCGGCGGATGGGCTCCTACGCGTCCACGAGCTCCTGACCGTCGCCTGGCGGGGCCGCAGGCTGCGCCCCGTCGCGGGGGTGTTCCCCGCCGGGGGCGCAGCCTGCGGAGCGTGACAGAGAGGGCCTGGTTGCCCAGTGTCGTCGGGCCTGGAGCCCAACGCCGTTGCAGGCACTCCAGGCACCGCGAGCAGTTGGAGCGGACGGGCCGCTCTGGCACGTATCGGTAAGCGACGGGGACCGTCATGACGGTGGGCGCCGCTCCGAGTCGGCTGGAGGAAGCCCCGCGTCCCCGGAAGAAGCACGGTGGCGTGGCGATGGGCCGGGCCGTGGTCCGTCCGGCCTTGGGCGGGCTTTTTGGCCGTGCGGTCTCGGTGGGCGCGGGCCGTGGACCGCGCGCCGCTGCGGTAGAGGGCCCGTGGGCGCGCTCGGGGCGCGACCCCAGGGTGCGGCCCGCGCCGCCTCCGGGAAGGGGCCGGGGGCAGTCGCCAGGGCGGTGGCGTACGCGCCCCTGCCAGGCACCATGGCGGTCATCTGGACGGCACGGGGCCCAGGGGGGACCACGGGTTGCCAATGTCTTGGACCGTGCGGGCGCCCCGTGTGCCCGCCGGCGTCGACGCCAACGCGTCCGCAGTGTCGCTCTGGGCACGGAACCGTCTATCGCAAGGCGGTCCGCTGGGAACGCGGTCTCGCCGGGGGGCAGGGGACCTGTCCGTCGGCGGCTGGGCGGGCTGGCTGGGCGGCATGGTGCGGCGGGCTCCCCCAGCGCCGGCTTCCGCCGGGCCCCGCGCGTGGGGGGACCACGCGCCGTACCGGCGGGCCTCCGGTGTCCCGGCCGCGGGTGGTGCGCTGCCCGCGACGGCCGCCGGCCCTCGCCGCGGCCCCCGGCACGACACCGTCTGCCGCCCGGTTCTGTATGCTCACGGTGGTCTGCTGGGGGGCGGCGCGACGGCGGGCCTCTCTGCCCCCGGCCGCGGCGACCGGCCCGCTGGCAAGACCCCGCCTGAGGGGTGCGTCAAAGTCGCTGGCGACGTATGGCAGGCGACTATCCGTTGCGGTCGCACCGCTGGCCACCGCGCCGGACTTTGACGGGGACCTGCGCCCGCGCCCGGCAGGTGCGGCGTCGCCCCCCCCCCCCCCCCCCCCCCCCCCCCCCCCCCCCCCCCCCCCCCGCCCCCCCCCGGGGGGGGGGGGGGGGCGCCC
>JAJZZC010000158.1:0-3916 GCA_021797775.1 Bacillota bacterium | reverse complement strand
CCCCGCCGGCCACCGCGCCCGACTTTCGCGGGCCCCCCCCCCCCCCCCCGGCAGGGGGGCCGTCCCCCCCCCCCCCCCCCCCGTCCCGCCCATCACCGCGCCGCCCTCGGGCGCGCGCGCCGGGAGAGTAGAGCATGCCTGTCCAGGCCCTTGTCGCCCTCGACATCAGCCGGGAGTGGCAAAGCCGGCTCGTGGCCGAATTCCCACAGGTCGCATTCACCTTCGCCGGGGACGCCGCGGCGTTCCTGGCCGCCGCGCCGATCGCCGAGGTGGCGCTGGCGCACTCGTTCCCGCGCGAGGCGGCCGTCGCCGCCACGCGGCTGCGCTGGCTGCAGGCCGGCACCTCGGGCGTCTCGCACCTGCTGCACCACGAGTTCCGCGAGCGGGGGATGACCCTGACCAACGCGCGCTCCCAGGGCGTCCCCATGGCAGAGAACGTGCTGGCCATGATGCTAGCTTTCGCCGCCCGCCTGCCGCTCTTTATCGAGAGCCGCCCGCGGCGTGAGCCGGCGGGCCAGCGCGCCGTACGCGAGAAGTTCGAACTGGAGGGGCAGACGCTGCTGATCCTCGGCCTGGGCGATGTCGGCGGCGCGCTGAGCCGTCGGGCCGCCGCGCTCGGCATGCGGGTGCTCGGGCTGAGGCGGCGGCCGGAGATCCCCTGCCCCGGGACGTCACTGGTGGTCGGCGTGGATCGCCTGCGCGAGGTGCTGCCCCAGGCGGATCACGTCACCAACACGCTGCCGCTCAGCCAGGGGACGAGGCACTTCCTCGGTCAGGCAGAGTTCGCCCTGCTCCGCCCGGGCGCGTACCTATACAATGTGGGCGGGGGCGCCACCGTGGAACGCCAGGCCCTGCTAGAGGCCCTGCGCTCCGGCCGCCTAGCCGGCGCGGGCCTCGACGTGACTGATCCGGACCCGCTGCCGGCCGACGACCCCCTATGGGGGCTGGACAACGTCATCCTGACCCAGCACACGGCGGGGGCGAGCCCGCACAACACCGACCGCATCGCGGCGATCTTCGCCGCCAACCTGCGCTGCTATCTCGACGGGCGGCCGCTGATGCACGTGGTGGACCAGGAGTTGGGGTACGCGGTGGACCACGAGGTGGACTGAACGCACGGAGCGGCTCGGGCGCCGCCTGCCTGGGTCCAAGGGAACGGGACAGCGGGCCGGCCGTGCGTGGGCGCCGCGGGCCCCGAGCGCCGCGCGCCCCACCTCCCGTCGGAACGTGGCAGCGGTCACAGGGCCCCGCACCCACGACGGGGCCTTGCAGCGCGCCGCCGGGTGGCCAGCCTGGTCGCCGCAGTGGCGCGCCGCGGCCTGCCCGCCCGGCGGGTGGCTTGGGGCGCACCCCTCCGTTCGGTCCTGGACCCGTCGGCGGGGCGCGAGGGCCGTCGCTCCGCGCGTCCGCCGGCCGCCATCGGGCTGGGGTGCCGCGCGGTGGTGGCCTCGCCCTTGCGGGTGCTCCCGCGCGCATGCCCGTGCCTCCGCGGCAGGTGGGATGCCCGGGCGTGGTGCATGGGTTCAGCCGTGGCCGCGCCCGCCCACCTGCCTGCCGTCACCGTGCGGCCGTAGCCGGTTCCCTCTGGGGGGACGAAGTCGATGCGCATCTCGGGTATCCATCACCAGTCGGTGGTCGTCACGGACTTGGAGCGCTCGCGGGTCTTTTACCGGGACGTACTGGGCCTGACCGAGGTACCCACCCCGCCGACCTTCTACAGCACCGTCGGCACGGTTGTATGGTTCCAGGTGGGCGACGAGCAGATCCACCTGCTGCCCGGGCGGCGGGCCGACCCGCCAACCCCCCGCCATGTGGCCCTGCACGTCGAGGACGCGCGCACGGCGCGCCGCGAACTGCAGGAGCGCGGGCTGCCCGTGGAAGAGACGACGGAGATCCCCGGCGCCGACCGGTTTTTCACGGCGGACCCGGACGGCAACCGGATCGAGATCATCCAGTGGAGTGTGCCGTGGCCGGAGACCATGCGTCGCCTCGGGCTAACGCTCGGGGGCGGGGCGAACTGACGGGAGCGAGTACCTGTCGGTCCGGCGCATCAGGGGGCGGCTCCAGACGGCCAAGCCGCCGCGGGGCACGAGGGTAGATCCCAGACCCGGCGATTTCGGGGACGGGAACGGGGCGAGGCGCCCGGGGCTTCAGGGGCCCTCCGGTACGCGACCCGCCAAAGCCGCTACAGACCAGTGGGCGGCGCCATCCAGGGCGTGGCGATGCGGCTGCGCGGCGTGACGGACCTGCGTGCGCCCCAGGTTGCTGGTGGGTCCACCCCCGGCTGGAGACTGGCGGCGGAAGGAGGGAGCCCGAGACCGGCGAAACATCTGCCGACGGGCCAACCCGGAGGGACTGCCGTGGTCTCCGCCCTCACCAGCCATGTATACCGAGATCGCCGTCCCGACCCGCCAGCGCGTGGGCCGAGGCCGTCCCGTCTCTGGCGAGCGCCCAGGCCGACCTGACGCTGCAGGACCTGTACGGGACGTGGAAGACCGACGCCAACGCCGCGGCCCTGGACCGTGTGAGCGACGCCTTCGCCGCCGACTTGTTCGCGCTCGTCCCACCCGTCGCGGCGGGGTAACCAGTAGCCGTAACAGAACCAGACGTCTGCCGTTCATGCCTGCCCCGGCCAGAGCACGAGGCACGTTGCTGGTGCGCGAAGATACGTGCGCGCGTCGCCTCCTCCCCGCGCCGATCGTACGGCCGCCCCTTCCGGGCGATGAACGATGGGCCTTGCGGAGGTCCAGAGCGCGAGACATGGAGGCCGAGGGGGACCAGGCGAAACGGCGCCGGGAGGCCAGGGCGGCGGCGTTGCGCGCGGGCTGCCAACGCTGCGTCCAGGAGTGCCATGGCGGGCAAGGTCGCTGGCGTAGTCGGGCCGGGGCGTGGGCCGTGGCCCACGCCCCGCTCGCCCGGCCTACGCCGAGGCCAGGGTATACCCAGCCTCCTCCACCGCCTTGGCGAGTCGCTCGACGGTCACCTTGTCCGCATCGTACCCCACCTGGGCGCGCTTGCCCTGCAGGTCGACCTCCACCGCGGCGACACCGGGCACCCCCTTGAGGGCCTTGGTCACCGCCGCCTGGCAGTGCGCGCAGGTCATGCCCTGCACCGCGAAGCTCCGTGTCGTCATCGTCCCCTCACCTCTCCACCGTAGATCTCGGGCCGCCGGCACACCGCCACCTTGCTGCCCTGCGCCTGCTCGACGGCACGGACGATTTGCGCCAGAACCGTGTCCCTGCCGACACGTGTGGTGCGGAAAGTGAACGAGCCGGAGGTGTTTAGGCTCCCTCCGACGACCGTATCGCTCGCACCTTTGTCCACAGGGAGGCTCTCGCCGGTGAGCATCGACTCGTCGACGGCGGAAGTCCCCTCCACCACCTCGCCGTCCACCGGCACCTTCTCGCCGGGGCGCACGAGGACGAGATCCCCGACCTGGACCGCGGACAGCGGGATGTCCTCGATCACCAGCCGGGTCGTGGTCTCGGGTACGTCGTAGCCCAACTCGCGGACGCCGCCGACGAGGGCCGCCAGCCCCACCCGCCCCGGATCGAAGGCCACGGTGGCGCGCTCGCTCGCCAGGTTGACGCTGACCTCCACCACGCCCGCCGTGCGGCGCAACCCGCGCTCGATGCGGGCCGCGCAGTTGGCGCACGTCATCCCCGAAATCGGCAGCACCGCCTGCGCGGCGAGAGCGCTCTGATCCCGGGCCAGCACTTGGGCCTCGCTCTCAGTCTCCGTGGCGCTCATCGGCACACCCCACCCTCAGCGGGAGAACTGGGCGATGACTTCCATCAGTTCCGTGACGGCGCGATCACCGTCACCGCTCTGCAGTGCCTTGGCCACGCAGCCGCGGACGTGACTCTCCAACAGAGAATGCCCGACGGCGCTCACCGCCGAGCGGATCGCCGCCAAC